>JAOUCZ010000341.1 GCA_029859505.1 Lysobacterales bacterium
CGCATCCAGACCTTCAAATGGTCCATCGACAATCAGCATATCGGGTTGGCTGATCAGGGCGCGGGTAAAAAGGACTTTTCGGGTTTCACCACTGGATAATTTGCGAAACCCCCTGTCCAGCAAACTATCGAGTCTGAACAGTGTGATCAGTTGCTCCAGCAATTCGGGATCTTTACAGACCTCATCGAGCATGTTTCTGACGGGGGTTCCGGGGTTGACCTTGTCAGTGATATCGCTGTCGTCACGGAGTCGCTCGCGTTCGATCAGTTCCGCCTGCGATTCAAGTGACACCACGCCGGCATTCGCAACGATACCGTCGAGGGTACCTGAGCTGATTTCACCGGCGCCGGTCAGTGCAGCAGCAAGCGCTGATTTACCCGAGCCACTGGCACCCATAATTGCCCAGACCTGTCCGGGCTTTAGTATCCAGTTGATATCGAGCAGTTCAAATGACTCGTTGAAGCGAATGCAAGCATCTTTGAAAGCAGTGCCTTTGAACGGAGTGCTATTCAAGGCAACTGCTCATCAGGTTTCCAGTGTGGAGACCGGGCGCCTTAAGTGATCCTCTTCATAGCACTCATATAACCCCGAAGTGTCTGGCCAATGGCTTCCACCGGATGACTTCTGATCGCGGCGTTTACCTCAATGAGTTGCTGGTTATCTACACCGTCGTCAGCACCTTCCAAACCCCGGCCTATCACATCGGTGTCGATACGGGTCATGAAGTCTGACAGCAGGGGCAAACAAGCGTGGTTGTAGAGATAGCAGCCATATTCAGCGGTGTCTGAGATCGTGGCGTTCATTTCGTACAGTTTCTTGCGCGCAATCGTATTGGCGATTAGCGGTGTTTCATGCAAGGACTCGTAATACGCCGACTCCTCTTTGATGCCTGCTGCAGTCATGGTTTCAAAGGCCAGTTCTACTCCGGCCCTGACCATCGCGACCATCAGGACTCCATGATCAAAGTATTCCTGTTCCGCTATGTCCTGGTCAGTGTTACTGGCTTTTTCAAAGGCGGTTTCACCGGTTTCCTTGCGCCATCCGAGCAGTTTCGCATCGTCATTGGCCCAGTCTTCCATCATGCCACTGGAGAAGCGACCGGCCATGATATCGTCCATGTGCTTGTTATACAGCGGACGCATGATGACTTTGAGTTCTTCTGCGAGCTCAAAAGCCTTGAGCTTGGCCGGGTTGGAAAGGCGGTCCATCATGTTGGTGATACCACCGTGTTTCAATGCTTCGGTGATGGTTTCCCAGCCGAATTGAACCAGCTTGGCAGCGTAACCGGGCTCCATGCCTTTTTTGACCATCTTGTCGAAACACAACAGGGAACCTGTCTGCAGCATACCGCAGAGGATGGTCTGTTCACCCATTAAGTCGGATTTAACCTCGGCAATAAATGATGACATCAATACACCGGCCTTATGACCACCGGTACCGGCAGCGTAGGCCTTGGCAATCGCAAGTCCGTCACCATGTGGATCGTTATCTTCATGTACGGCGATCAGTGTCGGTACACCAAATCCTCTTTTATACTCTTCTCGGACCTCGGTGCCTGGACATTTCGGGGCAACCATGATGACGGTAATATCCGGCCTTACCTGCATACCTTCTTCAACGATATTAAAACCATGCGAATAGGCCAGGCAGGCGTTCTTTTTCATAAGCGGAACCACACCCGCGACAACGCCACTGTGCTGCTTATCCGGAGTCAGGTTCAGAACCAGGTCGGCTTCTGGAATCAACTCCTCGGGTGTGCCCACGGTAAAGCCGTTTTCCGTTGCATTTTTCCAGGACTGCCTTTGCTCCTTGATGGCAGCCTCACGCAAGGCGTAGGACACATCCAGCCCGCTATCCCGAAGGTTCAGACCCTGGTTGAGGCCCTGGGAGCCACAACCGATCACAACCAGTTTCTTACCTGAGAGGTAAGAGACACCGTCGGTAAATTCAGCAGGATCCATGAACTCACACTTGCCCAGTTGAGCCAATTGTTCGCGCAGGGGCAGGGTGTTGAAATAGTTAGCCATGTCTAGTGTCCTTGTTAATTCATATCTCAAATTGAAGGGAGTAACTCTAGTTCAATTCGACATACAGGTAAACACTAAATTAGGCTGCTTTTTTCTTGATCATAAAAGCAGTTTTGGTGCCCGGAAATGGGACACATGACAATCCTGGGCTTGTGAGAAAAGTGAGTCACTGTTATGTGGAAGCTATCTCTGTCGATCGCCAAGGGGGTGTGGTGTCTTGATTCAGGACACATCGTGAACCCATCCATGGGGATTCGGTCGCGACTTCCCTGTCGCTCACGGTCCTGAATCAAGACACCACACCCCCTCGGCTACGTTAGTGCTCTAAGTTAGGAGTAAGGTGTTTCCAGAGACAGGGTGGGTGCCCGGTGCCGGGACCGTACGAGACAGGAAGTCGAGTCCGAGCGACACATGGATGTGACTAGCGAGTCCCGGTACCGGGCACCCATCCTGGCTCCCCACCTACAATAAATTGAGACCGCGGTTGGTCATGGCTTCAGTTAGAACCATTCTGTTCTGCCTTGATATAAGCATCAACCACTTCTTCCAGAATCTGCATGGGCACAGCGCCGTTCTTGAGCACCACATCGTGAAACTCACGGATATCAAAATCCTCGCCGAGTTGTTCCATTGCACGCTGACGTAACTCAAGTATGGTCAGCATCCCGACCTTGTACGACAGCGCCTGTCCGGGAAGCACGTAGTAGCGCTTGATCTGGCGCTCGATATCAGCTGTCGCCATTGGGGTGTTGGCTGTCATGTATTCGATGCTCTGCTCAAGCGGCCATTGTTTGTAGTGCATGCCGGTATCGACGACCAGCCGCACAGCTCTTTTCATTTCTTCTGCCAGGCGGCCAAAATTACGCATCGGCATACCCTCATACAATCCGGCCTCAAATGCCAGGCGTTCGGAATACAGTGCCCAACCTTCAGAGTAGGCGCTATAGCTGCCGAACAGGCGGAACCTGGGTATGCCCTGTAACTCCTGTTGTATGGTGAGCTGGAAGTGATGACCGGGCGCACCTTCGTGATAGGCGAGAGAATTCATGATGTGCTTTTGTACCGCGTTCATGTTTTGCTGGTTGATGTAATAAATGCCCGGTCGAGAGCCATCGGGAGAAGGGCGATTGTAAAACGCGGTCGAAGAAGCGGATTCACGCCATGGCTCCACCCGCCGGACTTCCAATGGTGCTTTCGGGAGCACGTTGAAGTATTCATCTGCGATGTCGTAAATTCCCTCGATTAATACGGTTGCATCACGAATATATTCCTCGCGTCCTTCGTCGGTATTTTCATAGTAATTTTCAGGGTTGGTTCTTACATACTCGAAGAAGCCGGCAAGATCACCTTCAAACCCAACTTCATTCATGA
>JAOUCZ010000098.1 GCA_029859505.1 Lysobacterales bacterium
GCTCCGAATTCTTACAATACCGGGCCTGATGGGCATAAGCGGATGCAGAACCCGGTAACTCACATCCAGGCCGCCCTTGATGACATAATAGAAAAAAACAAACACGAAAATGAAAAGCCAGAACCAGCTGAGTGGATTGACAAACCGGATAAACCCGACACGGATAATCTCATGCATCACCAAGGCAACAAAAGCAGCAACCAGCACACCTATGCCGATGTCACCGACGAGTAATCGTCCGTCTACCGGCGAAAAGGGCCATACCAGCATCAGCCAGAAAGCTAGCGAGATAACAAACAGTATCAGGCGTTCGAGTACCGGCTTGTGTTTGAATGATTGAGTTGGCTGAGTCATTTCAAATCCTGTTTTTGATTTCTCCGTTAGCCTCCGAAAGTACCTGCTGTCAATACTTGCTGGGCTGCGCCGATCAACCAGGGATCACGCAGACCGGTGAGCACCGCAAACGCCAGCGCGATACAGCCGGTTGCCAGCAGGATCATGGCCATTGCCATCATCGGTGGCTCCCTCTGCAGTTTTTTCAGGGAAGCGGGCAGGGCAGCAAAAAATGCCATGCGCTGGACTTTTAGCTGGTAGGCAAGTGTCACGATACTTACCAGTACAGCAGCGGTTGCAAAGCCAAAGTGACCACTCTCAATACATGCCAGCACGATGATCAGCTTGCTCCAGAAGCCGCTGAATGGGGGTATGCCTGCGATTGACATTGAACCGACAAGAGAGGTGGTTGCGGTTACCGGCAGTTTACTGTTCAGCCCACCAAGTTTTTTCAGTTGACGCGTGCCGGTCATATATTCGATAGTTCCGGCATTTAAGAATAGTAATGATTTAAAGAAGGCATGGTTAACCAGGTGATAGAGACCACCAATGAGCCCCAGCGGGGTTCCGAGTCCGAGTCCCAGTATCATGAATCCGACCTGTGAAATGCTGCTATAGGCGAACAAACGCTTGATGTCCTTTTGGCCTGCAGCGAGTATTCCACCGGCCACCATTGATACCAGACCGAGCCAACGCAATAAACTGAGTTCATTCTCAGCGATTCCAAATACATTAAAAGCCAGGCGTGCCAGAACGTAGATACCGATAGCTTTGATCAACACACCGGAAAGCATCGCGGAAACCGGTGCCGGTGCTGAAGGATGAGCGTCAGGCAACCAGGCATGAAATGGCACCAGTGCCGCTTTGAAGGAAAAACCAACAATCAGCAGGCCGAATGCCAGGAGCAGGGGGGTGTCCCTGCCGGTTTCCACAATACGGGTCGCGATATGTACCATGTTCAGTGTGCCGGTGATGCCGTAAATCAGTGCCACGGCGGTGAGGATCAGGGCGGATGACAACGAGCCTAGCACGATATATTTGAACGAGGCCTCAAGCTCTTCATGGGCGCAACCAAATGCGACCAGTGAGTATGAAGCAATGGCAGCGACTTCAAGGAAAACATATAGGTTGAACAGGTCGCCGGCCAGGATGACGCCATTCATACCGGTCACCATTAGCAGGAACAGGCTGTAGAAGTGGCTACGGGCGGTGAAACGGCGCATATAGTCAACCGAATAGAGGCTGACGGCCAGACCGACTACGCTGACAATAAGCAGTAGCAACGTTGCCAGTGCATCAATCCGCATGTCGATACCGACCGGTGTGGGCCAGCCACCGAGATGGTAAACCCCGCTGTAGCCAATGGCGTAACAACTCATCACGGTCAGCAGCAGCAATGTGAGTATGGTCAGTGCTTCAGCCAGGCCATGCCGGTGTCTTGCTACCAACTGGATCAACAAAGACAAACCCAGCGGTATGGCCACGAACATAGGAATCAGGGCTTGAACATCAATGGTCATGATTTATATCCCATAACACTCACACTTACCCTCGCAAACGCCGGATTTCGGTGACGTCGAATGTTCCATAACGTTCATACAGACGGACACAAAAGGCCACCATCAATGCCAGTACACCCAAGCCGATAACAATGGCGGTCAATACCAATGCCTGCGGTAATGGATCGACTGAACTGGCGGCAAACTCCGCGATACTGATAGCGGGGTCGACAATGGGTGGGTTACCCGCCTCGCGATAGCCAATCAACAGCAGTAAAAGGTGTACACCGTGGTTCATGATCAGCAGGCTGATGACAATTTTCAGTGTCTGCCGGCTAACAACCACGCCGTACAGACCAATGAGAATCAGCAGCAGGCAGAGGGAGAAAATCATGAGTTGCTCTCCTGTTGGTGCGCTTCAGCGCAGAGCCGGTCTTCCAGTTCCTGCTCGACGATGTGAAATGCGGTCAGCAGGGTGAAAACCAGGAAGATAGCACTGGCAACCTTGATGCCCAGTGCGATGTTCATGATTGGCATGATTCCACCGCTAAGCAGAGTGAACTGTGCTGCTTCCGGGGTGTTGATAAAGTTGCTGAAGAAATAGGATCCGGCCCAGCCGGTGCCCAGCCAGCCCAGTACAAGAAACATCAGCAGGCCGATGCTATCGAGCCGTGATGCCACACCCTTGCTGAACAATTGCAGCGAGGCGCGTTCACCCGATGCCAGCGTAATCAGGATGAAGGCACTGGCAATGACCACACCACCCCCGAAGCCCCCCCCGGGGGTGATGTGGCCGTACAGCACCAGGTAGATTCCAAAAAGAAGGATTGGGCCTTTAAGCCAGCGCGTCACGGTCTTTACCGTGACACCCATATCCAAGCCTTCATCCGGCAATTTACGAGGTGTGTTCATGATCATTTATCCTCACTTTTTTTCCTGCCGATACGGGCATTTCTGCGTAGTACAACGGCAGTGCCCAGCGCTGCGCAGAACAACACGGTGGCTTCACCCAGCGTGTCCCATGCACGGAAATCCAAAAGCACAGCGGTAACCAGGTTGGGGGCGCCGGTTGTTGCCAGGCCGGATTGCAGATAGACCAGCGCAGGTGCATCGGCAAAGCGTTCCATGACCGGAATACCGAATTCCGGAAACTGGTTAAATACCTGTATGCCAAACAGACCAATGACAGCCACGAAAGCCACGGCAAAGGAAACGCCGACGACAGCATGGACCGTTTTTAACTGTTGTACCTCACGCCCGAGGGTGGCGCGAATCAGGATCACAAGGCTCACCACTTCGACACCAATCTGTACGATCGCGACATCGGGTGCTGCGAGAAACAGGTAGACGATGGCGAGCAGGAATCCGACCGCGCCCACGCTGATCACTGCGTACAGCAGATTCGATGTCAGCACCGTGATGATCGCGGCAATTACGGTTAGCAGAATCAGTAATGCGAGAACTTCAGTCATGTCAGCTCCCTGTTTCCGTGACCACCCAGACCACCACCAGCAGGCCGGCGACGAACCATCTCAGGTAGGTCGGTAAGACACCGCTATGCAGTGAGCGTAGTATCTGCACCAGGTAATTGAATCCACGTCGGGTGAATTCATAGATATCGAATATCCGCGCACGAGTGAGAACATAAAATCTCTTCAGGCCGGGTAACTGTTCAATGGTGTCGTAGAAATCGACACCGGTTATTTCGACATTACGTGGTCCATCCTTGTTTTCGCCGCTAATGTAGACATCCTGCATTTGCTCACCGCCAATGTAGGTCCGCACACGGCGTAAATTTCCACTGCGCATGGTCAGCATATAGACCAGGATGCCGATGGCTATCGAAACAAGGATTAACACTGTTGCCAGTCCAGCCCACCAGACACCGGGCACATCCGCCTGCACTAGCGGGAAGATCATACGATCCAGCGGAAGCTGGAATGCAAATACACCAAATGCCACGCACAGGGTTGCCAGTACCAGCATCGGCGCAAGCATGCTCACGCTGCTCTCGCGAATATTCAGTTGTTGAACTTCCGGTGAGGGTTTGCACAGGAAGGTCGCGTGCAGGACCTTGACGAAACTTGCCAGTGTCAACGCCGAACCAAGCATTGCGACCGCCAGCCACACAATCCAACCGGGACCGGCACCTTCACCGCTGGAAATAATGCCCTGGTAGATCATCCATTTTGATGCAAATCCATTCAGCGGCGGAATACCGGAAATCGATAGTGCGGCCACCGTACAGGTCAAAAATGTGACTGGCATCAGTTTGGCCAAACCTCCCAGGCGATCGAGGTCAGTGGTACCAGTCTCCTTTTCAATCACACCGGCGCAAAGGAAGAGAGCAGACTTATAAATTGTATTGTTGAGCATGTGAAAAAGACCGCCAGCAAGCCCCAGCGCCGTACCGGTTCCAATACCCAGGATCATATAGCCAACCTGGCTGACCGCATGGTATGACAGCAGCCGTTTGAGATCGTGTTGGACCAGTGCCATCAAAACGGCTGATATAACCGTGACAGCACCCAGTAGCATTAACAATCCGTACATCATCGGGGTAGGAACGAACAGGTCCAGCACACAGCGAGCCAACAGGTAAATGCCGAGTAATTTATCAAGTGACGCCGGCAAAAATGCCGAGACCGGCGCATCGACCTTCTCACCAAAGCCGGGTACCCAGGTATGGAACGGCACCGCTCCCGCCTTGGCAAAGGCAGCCGCGAGCAATGTCAGGAAAGCGGTATAGGCCAACGGACCGTCCAGTGCTATCGCGGGTCCGTCCATACGGGTACTACCGGTCAGTTGCCAGTAAATGACGATGCCCAGCAGCATCAGGGCGTCAGTACCGCCGATCACCATCAGTGACTTACGTGCGGCATCCGCGGCATCCGGTCCGGATATACCCGCCATGAGATAGAGAGTCAGGGCAAGGAAGCCCCAACATACCAACAACAACAGCAGGTCGTTCGCGAGCACCGCTGCACAACTCATACCCAGTGTCCATAGCAGGTAGGTAAAGTACTCACGGTGGCGTGCATGACCCTTCATGTAGGCGATTGAATAGATGGCGATAAGCAGTCCAAAAAACGCCACGGCCAGCAGGATGAAGGAACTCAGGGTATCTACCCTCAGAGACAACCATGGCAATACATCCTGCACCATGTTGGCTTGTTGAAAAAGAGGCCACACGAGGGCCAAAACAAGGGCCGCGGTCAGTATCGCAAGTGATGAACGCAGACCGCTTGCCCGGTTAGGTATCAGTAGGCTCAGTACCCCCGCAAGTAGTGGCAGGATTACCGGTAACATGATGGGATGGGTGAGTTGCTCTATGCCCATGTCATTCTCTCTGGAAATCCGGTAAAGATGGTCCGCGGAGACCGGTTTCGGCCATCAGGCGGTCAGTTTTTTCACAGGAAAGGCGCATCAGGTCACGGGCGTTCAACAGACGCTCGCCGTCATGATGACCAACAGCCACGGCCATACGCTCGGTGCAGCAATAACAGGGGTCGACTGCGGCCAGGATAATGGTAGCGTCCGCTACCGTCGCACCCAGAACGGTTTCCCGGTTAGTGGGAACATTCATAAAACTGGGTGCGCGAACCTTGTGGCGGATGGGCCGGTTGCTGCCATCGCTGCGTACATAGTGGAATACTTCCCCGCGTGGTGCCTCGTAAAATCCGATACCTTCTCCTGCTGGTACAGTTTTCGGGTTGGAATCGACCGGGCCACCGGATTTCTCCAGTTGCGTGAGGCACTGCTGGATGATGCGGATCGATTCGAACATTTCGAGAATTCGTACCACGGCCTTGTCGAATACATCACCTTTCTCACAGGTGATGACATCAAAGTCCAGCATCGGGTAAGCGGCATGCGGATGGTCGCGTCGCACATCGATATCGTAGCCGGAGGCGCGGGCGGTCGGGCCGAGGGCTCCATAGTCCTGTGCTTTTTCGCGTGTCAGGATTCCAATGCCCTTGGTGCGGGCGTGTATCAAGGGATCCTGCACAACGGCATCTCTGAACAACTTGATCGGATCCTGGAGACTGTCGAGTAATTTCGAGATGGCCGGAATATCGGTCTTATTTATGTCCCGGCGTACGCCGCCGGGTTTCATCATGCCGTAGTGGTTGCGGTTACCGGTGATGAGTTCGAGGATGTTGAGTACGTCCTCACGAAAACGCCAGGCCCACATCCAGATGGTGTTGAAGCCGATAAAGTGTCCGGCCAGCCCAAGCCAGAGCAGGTGTGAATGGATACGCTCCAGTTCACCCACTGCACTGCGGATGAACAGGGCCCGTTCAGGAACCGGGATCTCACCCGCATCTTCGACTGCCTGCACACAGGCGAGTGGGTGCGAGGTTGAGCAGATACCGCAGATGCGTTCAACCAGGAAGATGGTTTCTTCAAAGGTCTTTGACTCGGATAATTTCTCTATACCCCGGTGGTTGTATCCAAGCTCTATATCCAGGTGTACGACTTTTTCACCTTCGACGTGCAGCTTGAAAAACTCGGGTTCCTCCTGCAAGGCGTGGTAAGGACCGATAGGGACGATGGTGCGCTTGTTCATGTCGTCACCTCGTGGTTGTGGCGCATCGGGTAGTTTCCTTCAGGCCAGTCGTCTGCCAGTAGCAAATGCCTCAGATCAGGGTGGCCATTAAACTCGATACCCAGTAACTCCCACATTTCCCGCTCGATCCATTCGGCCGCAGGACACATCAAGGCAATGGAGTCGAGTTCTGCCGAGGCATGATCCAGCAGTACCCGGAGGGTGATAACAAAGCCTTCATTGTCCAGTGCCCAGTGGTACATGACCTCGTATCCATTGCTGGTATCCACACCGGTGGCAATCTGCAAACGTGCCGCAAATTCATCCAGCATCAGGCGACTGGCCTCCTGCACGGATTGCGGAGTGATTTCGATATAAATCCTCTGATCGGACTTACGCTGAACCGCAAGGATACGATCACCGAGTTGCCTCTGGATCGTTGTGATTATGTCGAACTTGTCCATGCCGTCCTCTTGCTTCGCTTTCTAAACCGTACCCGCTGCTTCCGGTGTCTCTGCCAGTTCTGTGGCGTCCTGCAGGCACCGGGGAACCAGTGCGCCGCTGCGCAAACCTTCAACCACCTTGACAACAGCACTGATGATGGCCTCCGGCTTCGGTGGGCAACCGGGTACAAAGGCATCAATGTTCATGTAATCACTTGGCGGGCGATCCCAGTTATAGGAGTTCCGGAACATCAAACCGGTACAGGGACAACCACCGATACCGAGAACCAGGTAAGGTTTTGGAGCCTGTTCCAGCAATTCCATTGCGCGAATGGCTGCCTTGCGGTTGAAGACACCTGAAACCAGCAACACATCCGCGTGACGGATACTGCCCACCAGCGTTATTCCGAAGCGCTCAAGGTCGTAGCGAGGCGTCAGGGCATCCAGAATTTCAATATCGCAGTTGTTGCAAGCACTGCCGGCGAGGTGGAATACATTCAGCGAGCGCGTCAGCGCGTTGATTGTCCTGTTCATAACGATATCCCCATGGCTCACCACCCCAGCCAGGCGAGCATCACTGCCACCAGGGCAACGAGGCTCACCGGGCCCCAGAAGAAACGAACCGCCTGATCGATACATACACGCGGTGTGGTGTTGCGCACAACTATGGTGACCGCGACCAGCACAAACCACAGCAGGAAGCCGGTCACAGCCGGTAGCCACCCCGGGCCACTGACGACACCACCAAAAAACAGCACAACCAGCAGTACCGGCATCGTGAATAACATCATTGCCCGCGTGAGTTTAAACATCGCCAGCGGCGGACCGGAGTATTCGATCAGGGCGCCGCCTGAGAGTTCGGTTTCAGCTTCCGGCATATCAAACGGAACTATGGTCAGCTTGGCCTGAGTGCAGGCAATACAGACGAGTAGTGCGAGTGCACCGGAGAGACTGAAAATTGGAGCCTGTGCCGTTAGCAGGTCACCGAGGCGAATGCTGTTGGCCTGTATCACCGGTACCAGGATTGCCAGCACCAGGGGCAGTTCATAGGCGATCATCAATTTAACTTCGCGACTACCACCCAGTGAGGCCAGTGGGTTACGTGAGGCGAACGAACCGAGCATGACACTCAATGCAGGCATCACCAGCAGATATACCAGCACGATCAGATCACCCACAAATGTGGCCTGCACATTCAACAAGGTGCGCCACAAAATCATGGATGCTAGTGTGACACCGGCTAACCCCAGTAATGGTGCCAACAGGAATAAACCGACGGCACCATCCTCGGGTACACAGGTTTCCTTGATCAGAAGCTTGCGGATGTCGTAGAAAGGCTGAAGCAACGGCGGGCCAACACGCATCTGAACCAACGCAGTAACCTTGCGATCCACCCACGTAGTCAACAGGCCTGCAATAGCCGTGAACAACAGACCGGGGAATAAAAGGAACTCGACCAGAACCATGCTGCTTTTCATGGGGTTACCTCCTGCCTGATCCAGCGTTTGGCGCGGGCTGCCAGGTGCAGATCGACAATGTGTACGTCTGGCTCGGCCGGATCCGTTATTCGATATTCAAGTGCATCTTGAGGGCAGGTCTCCACGCACGGCGGTGCCGTGTCGTATTGGTTGAGACAGGTGTCGCAGTTGACCTGGTAAAACGACAACATGTCGGTGTAAATCGTGCCGAATGGACAGGCGTGGGCACACATTTTACAGCTGACACAGCGCATATTATGGCGTTGTATGATGCCTTCAGTACCACGTTCCAGCGCGTCAAATACACAGGCTTCAATACAGCTTGCGGTCGAGCAACGGCGACAGATGATGGCGAAGGTGGCGCGTTCGCGAAGCTGCGACAGGCCATTTACACTTGGGAGGGCGCGATCGTGATAGCCACAGCTGATGAAGCAGGAGTCGCACTGGTCACATTTTTCCAGGTCGATGATGAGGCGTTTGTGGTTGCGATCAGTCATCCCATAGCCCCCGGTCATTTTGGAGTTCGTCATAAGAGAAGACTGGACCATCCTTGCAGATGTAGTAACGGCCGAGACGGCAGTGTCCGCACTGACCAATACCGCAACTCATATTGCGTTCCATGGAAAGGTATATGTTTTCAGGAAGGTAACCCCGTTCGAGCAGTTTACCTGTGCCGTACTTCATCATGACGGGTGGGCCGCACATGACTGCAATGCCATCGCTCGCGTGGCAGTCGAGGTAGTCCTCCTCAAGAATATCGGTGATCATGCCGACATGGCCGTCCCAGTTGCTGCTTTCCTCATCCACGGTCAGCATGACGTCAAGCGCACCGCCCTGATCCCAACCATGCATCTGAGCATCCTTGAAGACGATGCTGTCTGCCGAACGTGCACCGTAGCGAACGATGATACGGGCATAGGCATCGAGATCGTCAATCAGCGCCAGCAGCAGGGAACGCAAAGGACCCACACCGCAACCACCGCCGACGATGAGGATCTCACGTCCATGGAAGTCTGCGATCGGATAAGCGCGGCCCATTGGTCCACGGACACCCAGTTCATCCCCTTCTTTCATGTTGTGCAGCCAGTCGGTGACCCGCCCGGTGCGCATGATGGTTATTTCCATGAAGTCCGATATTCTGGGTGATGATGAAGGTGTGAAGGGCGCCTCGCCAATGCCTGGCACAGCCAGTTCTACAAATTGACCAGCCGCAAATGGTATCGGCTCAACCGGTCGAATGGTAAACGTCTTTATATCAGGCGTTTCGTCCTCAATTCGCTCGATGATCGCTGGAATGGGCATGTAGAGCGTCGCATTCATCGACGGCCCTCCTTAATACATCTCGTACATCAATATTTGCAATGCAGGCTTCGCTACAGCGCCCGCAACCGTCACAGGCATATCGGTCCAGTACCTGTGGGAAATAGCTGAATTTTTTATCAAAGCGGTTTCGCAAACGCTCTGCGCGCAGTGGCCGCGGATTACCTCCACCTGCAGTGGCTGCAAAACCGGAGTACAGACAGGCATCCCAGAGCTTGGTACGTGCCGGCTCAGCGCGTGCATCGTAGCCATCGGCCAACAGAAAACAGTGGCAGGTGCAGCAAATGAAATTGCAGGCACCACATTCGACACAATCCTCTGCAAACTCCTGCCACAGGTCTGAATCAAATGAGGTTTCGATCGCCGTACGGAAGTCGGTTCCGGGGTTCAGTCCGTGCGCCTTGCTGTTCTCTACAAGCTCCCCGTAATGCCTGGTTCTTTGCTCCTCCAGTTTCTCGAGTAAGTCCCCGGTGGCCGGTTCGAGATACTGCCGGGCTGACTCAAGGAGTTGCTCGCCACGTTCGGAGCCGCTTTCAAGAATGTAACCGCCGGCTGTCTGTGCGATGTTGATATCGAAACCACTCATAGCATAGGGTTGCTCGCCCATGGCAGGGCAGAAGCAGACATCCAGATGGGAGTTGCAGTCGCAGGAAACCAAAATGGTTTTCTCACGGGCCTCCTGGTAGTACGGATCCGGGCAAACGCCGTTCAGGAAGACATGATCAAAAACCCCAAGTGAAGAAAGATCGCAATTCTTAACACCAAAAACGATACGGTTCGGTAAGGGGTGAAGGGCGGACTGATCTTTCCAGCTGCCAATGAATTCACGTGCGGGGAAAAATAGAGCCTTGAGTGGTTCTATCTGGCGGAAATCTCCGAGTGTGTGATATTCCGGTTGCCAGCCTGTCGATTTGGTCAAGGAGTAGTGGCCGTTTTCCAGTTCTTTGAGGCCATAGGTTTCCCTCTCATTGGCTAAAAATGCCAGGACTTCATCAAGACTACTCGAAACCCTAATCGTCCAATTCACGTCCGTTAGTTCCGTGCTGACCCACTGCTTGATTATCTTCCTGAAAACTTAACTTTTAATTGATCTGGATCAATTAAGAATCCGCTTTTTATGCTAGTAAAAATAAATAGTTATAGTCATTGACGGTTAGAGGAGTATGATTAGAATTGGGTACTGTGGATGTTTGGCTAACAGGTCCTGTGTACCCGATAATGATCTTAATTTCCCGCCTTGGAAGAGTCTGAAATACCGCTGACCTCAAGACGCAAAAGCAGCAATTCATCACCCTGGGTAAGATTAACCTGCCAGTCATCGCATGATGGACACACCAGGCGGCTGACCTGTGCTTCACCACTGGCGCCACAACTGCGGCATTCAACCACGATGGGCCCCGTTTCAATCTCAAGCTCCGCATTTTCAGCGACTGTTCCTGCTCGCGAGATCTCATACGCGCGGCTCAGTAATTCCGGTTCGACACCTGCCAGGGGGCCTATGGACAACACAATTTTGTCAACCAGGCTGGCACCTTTTTCACTGGCAATTCGTTCGACCTGATCCATCAGTGCCTGGCAAATGGACATCTCGTGCATGGTTTAATTTCTCCGCAGGAATGTGTTTGGCGAGTTGTGGTCAGACATTTTTATTCCCTGGGTATCTATGAGGAGATCATCTTTTATCGTGTTTTCACCCCGTGGTTCAAACACCTTTGAATTGTGGTGGTCGTTTCTCTAAAAAGGCGGACACGCCTTCGCGGTAGTCTTCGCTTTGTCCCAGGTCTTGCATGGCTTTTTGTTCCAGGTCCAGCTGCTCTGCCAAGGTGTTGCTGGCGGATACATGTAACAGTTTCTTGATCCGGCCAAGCGCAGCAGTGGGCTGGGTCGCAAAATGCGTTGCCATCTTTCGGGTTTCTTCCTGCAGGTCGTCGTCATCTACACACTTCCAGATCAGCCCCCACTCCTGGGCTGTTTCAGCAGGGAGGCGGTCACCTAACATGGCAAGGCCCTTGGCTCGCGCCAGTCCCACTGCCCGAGGCAGATTCCATGTGCCGCCTGAATCGGGGATCAGGCCGATTTTGCAAAATACCTGGATGAAGCTGGCAGAACGCGCGGCCAGGACAATGTCACAGGC
>JAOUCZ010000099.1 GCA_029859505.1 Lysobacterales bacterium
ACCGATAACGATGGCAACTTGTACACCGGTATTGCGTACTTCAAGAATTTCATTGGCGATCCGGCCAATGATGGCCGGATCTATGCCATAGTCCTCATCACCCAGCAACGCTTCACCGCTGAGTTTTAGCAGAATACGCTGATAGGCGGGTTTATCCACCCTTCACCTGTTGCATGACTTCATCAGCAAAGTTGTCTACTTTTTTCTCGATACCTTCACCGACCACCAGGCGGGTGAATGCTTTCACTTTGGCATTGTTTTGCTCAAGCAGCTTGCCAACAGTGATATCACCGTCTTTCACAAAATCCTGACCGAGCAGGGTGATGGTTGAGAGGTGCTTGCGCATACGTCCGGTAACCATCTTCTCGATGATGTCAGCCGGTTTTCCACTGTCTGCAGCCTGCGAGATAAGGAACTGCTTTTCTTTTTCAAGTACATCAGCAGGAACGTCATCAACGTCAATATAAGCCGGGTTCAATGCCGCGATGTGCATGGCGATGTCACGGGCTACTTCTTCATTGCCGCCTTCAAGGTCGACAATCACGCCGATGTGTCCGCCGTGTACATACGAGCCCACGGTGTCACAACCAGTCATTCTTGCCATACGTCTGACCTGGATGTTTTCACCAATTTTGGTCACCAGTGTCTGGCGTGCGGTTTCAAGGCTTACGCCATCAGATTCGGTTGCCATGAGCGCATCTATATCATCAGATGAAGCGGTAAGAGCATTGGCAGCGACTGCGTCGGTGAACGCCAGGAAACTTGCATCCTTGGCGACAAAATCAGTTTCACAGTTGATTTCCACCATCACGACTTCTTTTTTGTCGCCACTGGTGGCCAAAGCCATCCGGCCGTCAGCCGCAATTCTGGACGCCTTCTTGTCAGCCTGAGCGAGTCCGGACTTGCGCAAATGTTCTATTGCCGCATCCAGGTCACCATTTGTTTCCACCAGTGCTTTTTTGCACTCCATCATGCCTGCGCCAGTGCGCTCGCGAAGTTCTTTTACCATTGAGGCAGTTACTGCCATCTTCCTATTCCTTCTTCAATTCAGTTTTAATAATCCGGCCAGGTGCCGGGCGGTAACCCGCCGTGAGGCGGGGCGTTCCGTTTCAGTCTTCAGTTGGCTTTTTTGCAGCTTTTTTCTTGGCTGTCTTTTTCTTGGCAACTTTTTTCTTGGTGGTGGCAGCTTTCTTTGCCTTAACTTCTTCCACCTTCTCTGTAATCTTTTCCGCTACGGCTTCTGCTTTTTCAGCAACCTTGGCTTCTACCTTCTCGGCAACATCCGCTGCTTTGGCTTCAACCTTTTCAGCAACATCTGCAGCTTTGGTTTTTGCGGATTCGACAGCTTCTGTAGCCTTGGCTTCAACCTTTTCAGCAACATCTGCAGCTTTGGTTTTTGCGGATTCGACAGCTTCTGCGGCCTTGGCTTCAACCTTTTCAGCAACGTCTGCAGCTTTGGTTTTTGCGGATTCGACTGCTTCTTCGGCCTTGGCTTCAACCTTCTCGACAACATCTGCTGCTTTGGTTTTTACAGTTTCGACAGCTTCTGCTGCTTTGGCTTCAACCTTTTCAGCAACATCTGTTGCTTTGGTTTTTGCAGTTTCGACAGCATCTGCAGTTTTGGCTTCAACCTTTTCAGCAACATCTGCAGCTTTAGCCTTTACAGTTTCAACAACGTCAGCAGCGACAGGTGCCTTCTTGGTAACTACCTTCTTGGCAACTTTCTTCTTTGCGGCCTTTTCCGGTACAGCTTTTGGGGTCTTGGCGGCGCGTTTGACCGGGTTGCCGTGTTCATCCAGTTCTACAAATTCATCACCTTCTTCGAAGTGAGGAGTAGAAGCACGGCCTTCCAGTACAGCGTCCGCTGCCAGTTGTGTGTAAAGACGTACGGAACGAATTGCGTCATCATTACCCGGGATAACGTAATCAATGTCATTGGGTGAGCAATTGGTATCGACAACGCCGATCACAGGGATACCCAGTTTACGGGCTTCCTTCACTGCGATGTCTTCGTGGCCAACGTCTACGACAAACATGGCATTGGGCAGGTTCTTCATGTCCTTGATGCCGCCGAGTGTTTTTTCGAGCTTGTCACGTTCGCGTGTCAGTTGCAGAACTTCCTTTTTGAGCAGGCGTTCAAAACTTCCATCTTCTTCCATCTTTTCAATTTGACGCAGACGCTTGATGGACTGCCGGATGGTGCGGAAGTTGGTCAACATGCCACCCAGCCAGCGGTGGGAAACGTAAGGCATGCCACAGCGCTCTGCTTCCTCGGCGATGGCTTTGGAGGCGGCGCGTTTGGTGCCGACAAAAATCACGGAGCCGCGTTTCGCAGCGATGCTGCCAATGAAATTCATTGAGTCCACCAGCATTGGCAGTGATTTTTCAAGGTTAATGATGTGGATTTTTCCACGCGCTCCGAAAATAAATGGAGCCATTTTTGGATCCCAGTAACGGGTTTGGTGACCGAAGTGCACGCCAGCTTCAAGCATTTGGCGCATGGTAATATTAGGCATTGCTTATATCCTTTACATAGCAGAAGCACAGCGGCCAATGATCTGCAATCTGGCGTCGCTGATTTTCCGGGTTAATCCTCCACATACCCTGTCCGGAAACCCTGATTTTTCAGAGCACCCAACCGAACGGTTGCGGTATGTGTGTGTATTTGGTGTCGTGTAAACAACAGGGAAATCCTGTCAATTCCGACACCTCGTTCGCCTCGTATGACATTCATCACCAAGGCAGCAGGGCTTTATACCAGAAAGGGGCTGGGCGGGCAATTGTTTTCGCCTGTTCCCGCCGAAGTTTTAGCTAAATATCGCTCATTTCGCTTTTGACGGCATCCAGCCAGGTTTTCTGGCTTTTGCGGAAATGTGGAGGGGCGAGTTTTGCATCGTTCAATATGGATTCAAATTCGGCACGTGCGGCGGGACTCTTCCCCGCGATTTCAAGGCAAACTGCCAAGCGGTATCTTGCTTCTACACCCGGGTAATACCCCGAGACTGCGGAGTATTCCTTAATGGCTTCTTCGATCCGGCCTCCGGCTTCCAATGCGCGAGCATAAAGAAGGTGTCCATCTGCCGATCGGAAATCCGGGTTTTGCTCCTGCAGGGTTTCCAGGGTTCCTATTGTTTCGGCGGTTCGTTCATTTTCAAATTGAAGCCGGGCTTTGAGTAATAATAATGTTGGTTCGGTCGAAAACAGCCCTTTGAGGGCCTGGTTAATGATGTCTTCGGCCTCTGCAGTCTTCCCCGAATCCATCAATGCCTCCGCATATCGGCGGCTGTTATCAACATTCGGGGATTGATTCCAGGCCGCTTCGTGTTGTCTCAGGTCGGCACCGGGGTTCAGTGTTTTCTTTACACTTCTTACTGCCCTTTGACCAGTAAGACTACCGGAGAACTCCGGCAGCAATTCGATGACAAAATAGGCAAGACCTCCTATCAGCGGCATAAATATAAGAACCATAATCCAGTAACGGCTACGACCGGTCTTGAGTACGTGGACGACCAGTGCCAGTTGTATGGCCCAGATCAGGATGGTGCTTAGCGGCATGTAGATGTTGCTCCGTGATGCGGTAAAAAACTAAGTGTGTGTTTATGATCGTGCAATATGCTACACGTATCAGGTGTTGTTTTCTTAATTGTTGAAAAAAGCTGTCAGTTTTAACAGTAGAACAGGTGTGGTTTTTACCGCACATTGCATGGCATAACTACTAATAGTTATAGCTAAGGATAAATTGATTGGCAGGATGCTGGTTCAAGTTTAAACAGGGATTGTCCCATCAGATTTTGATCCCGGAATAATCACACCAGACCCGCGCGGGATTGCACGGGAGGCCAGGTTGACCATGGTTTTCATGGTGACCCCGGCCAGTCAGATGAAACAAGGAGGTTTCAGTGGGTGGCAAGTTTTGCATCTATAACCAAAAGCAAATGCTGTTTGCGAAGGACTGCAGTAGCATGCTGAACACGCTGGTCGTTTTTTTGTGTATTTCTCTGGTGACCGGAACCGCATCCGCTGCGGCACTTGGAATGGTTACCGATAATGCATCAGACGAAATGCGTCTGTTCGATGCAGAAACCGGTGTCGTTGTTGCCAGCATGATTGGGTCGCCTGGACAGATCAACGGCGACTGTGCGTTAAGCGAAGATGAATCCACCGGTTTTTCCAGTAATGCCAGCAGAAATATTTCAGTTTTTAACTTTACAGATTCGGCTTCCGGTAAAAGCGTCGAATTTTCCAGCATTGATATCAGTAACGCCGGTGTTGACATGTCATTGAGCCCCGACGGACGTCTGCTGGTCAGCACCGGGGCAGGTCACATTGATGAACCTCTTTCAATCATTGACACTGAACAGCAAATCGAAGTGGCCACAAGTGCGCCTTTTCTGGATCATACCTCGGCGGAGTTCTGTGATGATGGCACCTTGTTGTTGACAACTACCTTTGGAACCACGTTTGCCACACCGAATGATAACGCCATGTATGACGCCCGCGTGAATTCCGACGGTGAATTGCAGCTTGGCGGAAACCGCCTGAGCAGTGGCGCGCAACCGAATAACGGTAGTTGTGCACCGGGATCAAGAGCCGGTGTGTTGCTTGATCGTGAAGCCGGCCTGACCTCATTCACCTTGCCCGGGTTGAATCAGGCCGGCTTCATGACTTTACAGGGCGGGACCGCTGTGGCCGCAGTATTCAACCACTTTGGTGACCGTTTGTATGTCAGAACGGTTGATACGATTGAAGCATTCGACTTTAATCCGGTCACTGGAGTGATGAAAGCCGACTGGGTTCAATCGGTATCTTTCTCTGCTGAGTACTTTGGTATCGACCAGATCGCGATTGATCCGCAAAGCGGTAAGCTTTATGTGGACGGTGGGCAGGTGTTGTTGATCCTTGAGCCTGAAAACGGCCGGCAGACCGGCTCGGTTCATGCGGGTGATGCAACAGGTGTCTGTTTTGCACAACGTCGACCCATCACACCAATACAGGACACTACACTTGCACTGGCGGCACCGTGATATAAGCGGTAAACCACGTACCCGTTCAAAATCCCTTACAATTGACGCTATATTCTATAAACGACATACCTCAATTGAACGGAGTACGTTTAAACTCATGAAACTTGCCTCTTTGAAAACCGGCGGCCGGGACGGCAGCCTGATCGTGGTCAGCCGAAATCTTCAACACTTCGTGTCTGCCGCAGACATATCACCCACCTTGCAGATAGCGCTCGATAACTGGCAGCAAACAGCACCAAGGCTCAATGCGCGCTATGAAGATCTGAACCGGGGCGCATGTAGTGACATCCAGCCACTGGACGTAAAGGCCTTGGCTGCACCCCTGCCAAGGGCATTTGAGTTTGTTGACGGCAGTGCGTACTTGCCGCATGTCGACCGTGTACGTAAGGCGCGCGGTGCCGAGGTTCCGGAATCCTTCTATGTCGATCCCCTGATGTACCAGGCAACTTCAGCGGGTTTTCTTGGGCCCTGCGATCCCGTACCGGTAGTCAGTGAGGAGTATGGCATCGATTTTGAATCTGAAATTATCGTTGTTACCGATGATGTACCCATGGCTGTAACGCCGGAAAATGCCGAGCCCCATATCCAGTTGATAGGCTTGATAAACGATGTGAGTTTGAGAAACCTTATTCCAGGCGAATTGGCCAAGGGTTTTGGCTTCTTGCAGTCCAAGCCCCGGTCGGCACTTTCGCCGGTATTGGTGACACCGGATGAGTTGGGGGAAAAATGGCAGGACAGCAAACTGTCGTTACCATTGCACAGTACACTCAATGGCGAGTTTTTCGGTGAACCCGAAGCCGGTGTGGATATGCAGTTCAACTTTGCCCAGCTGGTTGCCCACGCGGCCAAAACCCGTCCGCTAACAGCCGGAACCATTGTAGGTTCAGGCACCATTGCCAACGAAGATACAGCTAAAGGAGCCTCCTGCCTGGCAGAAATTCGTATGCTGGAAATTATCGCCGACGGAAAACCATCCACAGCGTTCATGAAATTCGGTGACACAATTCGGATAGAAATGTTTGATCCGCAGGGCGAATCAATTTTTGGCGCCATCGAGCAAACAATAGTTCCCAATGAATCCTGAAGACAAATGAGCTCTGAAGGCAGGGGTCAGCTAACACTCTACAGCTATTGGCGCAGCTCGGCTGCTTACCGCGTGCGAATTGCTTTATATCTGAAAAAATTACGTTTTAAGACAATACCGGTACACCTGGTAAAACAGGGTGGAGAACAACACAACGAAACATTCCGCTCTGTTAATCCACAGGGCCTGGTGCCCGTTTTGGAACACGAGGGTCATGTGTTAACGCAATCCATGGCGATATGTGAGTATCTGGACGAGTGTTTTGAACCCTATCCGTTATTGCCATCGAACCCAACCGGACGCGCCAGGGTCCGGTCACTGGCTTTACAGGTTGCCTGTGAGATTCATCCGCTCAATAACTTGCGTGTTTTGAAGTTTTTGAAAGGCCAATATGGTGAGGCGGTGGATTCGGTCGAGTGGATGGCTCACTGGATGAACGAAGGGTTTGTCGCAATAGAGCGTCAACTAAATGATAGATGTTCAGGACAATCCGGTTATGATGACGTCCGTCCCGGTTGTTTGAGTGCTTCCTCGTGCCGCAGGTATACAACGCAGAGCGCTACGGTATTGAAATGTCAGTTTTCCCGTTAATTAGTGATTTGGTTACACACTGCCGGAGCTTGCCGGCTTTTATCAAGGCGGCACCGGAGAATCAACCGGATGCGGAGCAGCTTTGAGGCTAAAATCGCAGTTTCCCAATTAGGGGTTCAACCTTGGCTGTTGTTGGGTCATAATTAAGAGATATTACTCAGGTATTCATTCCATGAAGTCCATTTTTATTACATTTATTTGTTTAGCCTTGGCCTCGTGCACAACGGTTCGTCCCGATGAAAATTTATTTGATGCAGCAGAGCAGGCCATTCTGGCAGCTGAAGCCGTCGGGGGTGATGAATTTGCACCGGTTGAAATGCGTTTTGCACGAGAGAAGCTCGCGAGTGCAAGAATAGGCATAGAAAAAGAGAAATACGAAGTGGCCGTATACCTGGTAGCAGAATCGGAGATAAATGCGGAACTGGCGATTGAGAAGTCCCGTACGGCTAAATCCCGTCGCCGGGTTAATGAACTGCGCCGGAGCAACGAAGAGCTTGACCAGAAAATGCGTGCGACTTTTGGGGATGAATACAAATGAACCGCATGATGACAAAAATTACCCTGGTCCTGATATTGGTGATGCTTTCTGCGTGTACCACTGCCCCGAAAAAAGATCTCGCACTGGACAGGGTCCGGGGCGAATTGGATGACTTGAAGGCACATCCTGAATTGGCTGGATATGCGCCTCTCGCGGTAGGTGAGGCAGAACGCGCACTGCGTCAGGCCGAATTGGCAAGCGGTGATGACCTTTACCGTTCCTACCTTGTCTACATGGCGGACCGCCGGATTCAGATTGCACGTACGATGGCAGAGCGGGAACAGTACGAGCAGGTTCTTGATAAGCTTGAAAAAGAAAACAGCTCGATGTTGATCAGAGCCAGTCAGTTGGAAGCCGATCAGGCCAGAATGGATGCCGAACAGGCCCGTTTGCTGGTTGCGACCACAACTGAAGACGCGCAACGGGCCACGGAAGAAAAAGAGCAGGCATTACGGAAGGAAGCTGAGGCTGCACGCGCTGCTGAGTTGTCAGCTGAGGAAGCCGAACAGGCTCGCCGTCTGGCTGAAACACGGGCATCAGAGGCAGAATATGCACGCCTTGAAGCAGATCTTGCCAGTCAGCAGATTACGTCACTGACACGGCAGTTGGAAAATCTGCAGTTACGTGAAACCGAGAGTGGCGTTGTGGTCACTCTGGGTGATGTGCTGTTTGCCTCCGGGCAGACAACACTGGTTGAGGGAGGACGCTCCAGTCTCGAAGAAGTGGTTGATCTACTGCAGACCGAGCCGGATAAAAAAATCCGTGTAGAGGGTCATACGGATTCTCTCGGTGATGCCGAAGCTAATTTATTATTATCTGAACTGCGTGCTCAGGCCGTGCTTGAGGCGTTGGTTAGCCTCGGTGTTGCTTCTGAGCGGATCTCCTCACTGGGTATGGGTGAAGATTTTCCCATTGCCAGCAATGAGGATGAGGACGGGCGTGCCCGTAATCGGCGGGTTGATGTGATACTTTTAGATAACTGATAGCTATCAGGTAGATCTAGCGCAGATTTTCAGTCTACCCGGTACAAATAAAGCTAAATCACCTAACACTGGTGTGCGATTCAAATTTGAAACTTGCCAGATTCCTTACTTTGCGCTAATGTTATGTCACTGCTATGGTAATTTTAGTTTTCATAATCGGAGTTTCCGACTAATGGCAGCGAGGACCCCAGGTTTTTCGCTGCACTTTTCTGATATTTGCTACGCCCTGCCATACAACTTCTTAATTTCTTTTTCACACGTTACCAGGCCGATTAACTGCGCCCGGTTTGAGCGTGTGACTCATCCCGTATAGGAGTAAAGCTATGTTCGAACACCATCAGGATTTACTAGAAGAACTGATCAACAAAAATGAAGACTTTCGTCGGAACTACGATCGCCACCAGGAACTTGACAAGCGAGTTACCGCAGCTGAACTGGGAACGGCACCGATGGAAGATCTGGCATTAAATCAACTTAAGAAAGAAAAGTTGTGGATTAAGGATAAGCTTGCAGTATTAATGAACGCTGCTCAAGCCTGAAAATTATATCCAATTGAACTACAGTACGGCCGGGAATCTTCCCGGCCGTTTTTTTACCCGGAGCAAACCTTCATGCATGTCTATGATTCAGTTCTTGATCTGATAGGGAATACCCCCATCGTACGCGTCAACCACCTGGACACCGGTCCATGTAGCCTTTACATCAAACTGGAGAGTCAGAACCCGGGAGGTTCTATCAAGGACCGCATCGGGTTGAGGATGATTGAAGATGCAGAGAAAGCGGGCTTGATCAGTCCGGGTGCGACATTGGTGGAAGGAACGGCAGGTAACACCGGTCTGGGCCTGGCGCTGGTCGCGGCGCAAAAAGGGTATAAGCTGATCCTGGTTATTCCGGACAAAATGAGTCGTGAAAAGATTTCCAATCTGAAAGCCATGGGTGCAAAAGTGGTCCTGACGCGGTCCGATGTAGCCAAAGGTCACCCGGAGTACTACCAGGATCTGGCACAGACGATGGCCAACGACATCGAGGGTGCCTTCTTTATTAACCAATTCGGCAACCCGTCAAACCCGCTGGCTCACCAGGACTTCACCGGTCCCGAAATCTGGGACCAGATGGATCATGACCTGGACGCCATTGTACTCGGTGTCGGTTCCAGCGGAACCGTAACCGGCCTGTCACGTTTTTTTGAAAAAACTGCGCCCGATGTAGAGATAGTTCTGGCAGATCCCGTGGGTTCGATCCTGGCCGAGTACATCAATGACGGTGTTTTATCGGATAAACCGGGTAGTTGGCTGGTCGAGGGTATAGGCGAAGATTTTTTACCCGGCATCAGTGATTTCACCCATGTTTCAAAAGCCTATGCCATCAGTGATTCTGAGAGCATGCTGACGGGACGTGAATTGTTAAGTAGGGAAGGAATTCTTGGCGGTTCATCTTCGGGAACACTGGTGGCTGCCGCTTTACGTTACTGCCGCGAGCAGACCGAGCACAAAACAGTTCTCACCTTTGCCTGTGATACAGGTAACCGTTACCTGTCAAAAATGTACAACGACTTCTGGATGCGTGATCAGGGCTTTATAGAGTCGAAGCAACATGGTGATCTGCGCGACCTGATAGCGAGGCCGTTTGAATCGAATGACACCATTACAGTCGGTCCGGATGAACCACTGGCCAATGCCTACAGCCGTATGAAGCTATATGACGTTTCGCAATTGCCCGTTATTGAAAACAGGGATATCGTTGGTTTTATCGATGAATCAGACATCCTGCTGGCGGTAGCGCAATCCAATGATCGTTTTAACAAACCGGTAAGCACTGCCATGGTTACTGAGCTGGCCATGGTAGAGGTGGATGACCCGATTGATAAACTCATGCCAATTTTCAACAAGGATTATGTGGCTATTGTGAAAGATGGCGGACGCTTTCTTGGTCTGATTACCCGTGTCGACTTATTGAACTATTTGCGGCGAAAAGCTGATTACTGAAATATTGACCGCAAACTTGGAGCACTGAAATGAATCGCCAGCCAAAACACCATATTGCTACCCGCGCCATTCACGCCGGGCAGGAACCGGATCCGTCAACCGGTGCCATCATGACGCCGATCTATGCAACTTCAACCTATGTGCAGAAAAGCCCGGGTGATCATCAGGGCTGGGAATATTCACGCAGCCACAACCCGACTCGCAGTGCTTACGAGCAATGCATAGCTGATCTTGAAAGCGGTAGCCGCGGGTTTGCGTTTGCATCAGGAATGGCCGCCACGGCAACAGTTCTTGAGCTACTGGATTCCGGTGATCATGTCGTTGCCATTGACGACCTTTACGGCGGCAGTTTCCGGTTATTTCACAATGTGCGTGAACGTTCAGCGGGGTTGAAGTTCAGCTTTGCCGGGATTGATGACATGACCGCCCTGAAAGCAGCCATGCGACCTGAAACCCGTATGATCTGGTTAGAGACACCCACCAACCCGATGTTGAAAGTTGTTGATATTGCTGCAGTGGCCGAAGTCGCCCGTCAACACGGCGTCTTGCTGGTCGTTGATAACACCTTTGCTTCACCCATGTTGCAAAGACCGCTGGAACTGGGGGCGGATATCGTAGTGCATTCTGCTACCAAGTTTCTCAATGGCCATTCGGATATGGTTGGTGGTGTCGCCGTGGTCGGTGATAATGATGAACTGGGAGAGCGGCTTTGGTATCTGCACAATTCCATCGGTGGAATCCAGGGGCCTTTCGACAGTTTCCTGGCGATGCGCGGCCTTAAAACACTGGCCTTGAGAATGAACGCGCACTGCCAGAATTCGCTGCAGATTGCAGGCTGGCTTGAAGAACACCCATCCGTCGCCAAGACCATCTACCCGGGTCTGAAGTCTCACCCGCAGCACGATCTCGCCATGTCTCAAATGAACGGCATGGGTGGCGGTATTATCAGTATTGATCTGAAAGGCGGACTGCCCGCTGCTAAAAAGATGCTGGAAGGCTGCCGTTTGTTCTCACTGGCCGAAAGCCTGGGTGGCGTGGAAAGCCTGATCAATCACCCGGCCATCATGACACACGCATCGGTGCCGCCTGAAAAACGCGCCGAATTAGGCATCACGGATTCGTTAATACGCTTGTCAGTCGGAGTCGAGGACGTCAACGATCTGATCACGGAGTTAGAAGCAGTCCTGTAACACGTTTTCTTGATCAATTCATAATTTTCAATCATCATGAAAATGGATGGTCTTCGATGTGGGAGCCAAGGCTGCACGTTACCTTACTTCAGGACTCGCTCAAGCACATACCCCAGGGCACCCTCTCGACCGTTTTACGGTCTCACCTTGTCCATGTGTCGCTCATCCTCGACTTCCTGTCTCGTAAGGTCCTGAAGTAAGGTAACGTACATCCTCGGCTCTGTTGGAGATCAAAGGGCATTGGTTTCAGATGGATGTACTCGGTTGCGGTTGAAGCTGGGGAGGGGTATTCACTTACCAGGACCTTACGAGACAGGAAGTCGAGGATG
>JAOUCZ010000342.1 GCA_029859505.1 Lysobacterales bacterium
ATCCGCGCATCTTCAATCACCAATGCTGCGGCGCCAATCAACCCGGCGTCCTGTTGTGCTGCATCAGCAGAGCAGATGGCAAGTTGACCAATATTGCGTAGGACGAACACTATTTCAGAGGACCTAGTTCGCTTTCAACCACTCTCAGCAATTCACCACTGCGCAGTATTGAAGCGCATTGATCGAGATCGTTCCTTACTTCATAATCCTGATCCGCATGTTGAATTTCCCTGCGCAGAGAGTGGTGGGCAAGTGCAACGCCTAGCCCGGGTGAGAATTCGCTACGAAAGTCCAGTGCTTGTGCAGTTGTCAGTAATTCGACTGCCAGAATACATTCGACATTTTTTAATACAGATAGAAGCTTATAGGCGGATATTGATCCCATGCTGACATGATCCTCCTGTCCAAGGCTTGTCGGAATGGAATCCACGCTGGCCGGGTGACAAAGAACCTTGTTTTCCGAAACCAGCGCTGCCGCCGTATATTGTGGAATCATGAAACCCGAGTTGACACCGGTATCTTTCATCAGCAGTTTGGGCAGGCCATCATGCCCTTCAAGTAAAAGATAGGTCCGCCGCTCAGAAATACTGCCCAGTTCGGCCAGTGCAATTGCAGCAAAATCCATCGCCAGTGCCAGTGGTTGACCATGAAAATTCCCACCAGACAGGATGTCACCCTGTTCAAAGACCAGTGGGTTATCGGTGACCGAATTGATCTCAATTTCAAAGCATTGACGGGCATAGGATAAGGCATCCCTGCTGGCACCATGTACCTGTGGCACACAACGAAGGCTATAGGGATCCTGAACCTTGCCGCAATCCCGGTGAGAGGCAAGAATTTCGCTGCCTTGCAGCAATGTTCTGATGTTGCATGCAACATCCTGTTGGCCCTGGTGGGGTCTGATGGCGTGAATTCGTTCATCAAAAGGTACTGCACTGCCTTGCAGGGCTTCGAGGCTCATAGCGGCCAATAAATCGGCCTCGCGTTGCAAACCCAGTGTGCGCTCAAGTACAAAAGCGCCATAGGCCGCCATCATTTGGGTACCATTGATCAATGCAAGACCGTCCTTCGCCTGAAGGTCGATGGGTTGAATACCGCTGGCTTCCAATGCACCTGCTGCGGGAATTCTGTCAGAGCAGGTATCGTTCCAGACCTCGCCCCGACCAATTAACGGCAGGCACATATGTGCCAGTGGCGCGAGATCGCCCGATGCGCCTACGCTGCCGCGACTGGGAATCCATGGCAGAATCCCATGCTCCTCCAGATCAAGGAGTTGTTTGAATGTCCGTTCGGAGACACCGGAATAACCCAGGCTGAGTGAGTGAATTTTGAGTTGGAGCATCAACCGGGTAATTTCGGGCGGCACAGGGTCACCCATTCCGCAGGCATGACTTAACAGGATATTCTTCTGCAACATAGCCAGGTCATCACTGGATATACGTTTGTTGGCCAGAACACCAAAACCGGTATTGATGCCATAGTGTGCGTGACCATCAAGCAGGGCGCGGTCGACAATTTTCCGGGATTCACTGACGGGGCCAGACTGTTGCCGTAGTTGCAACATGCTGTTGTTAAGATCGGTGTACAGGTGCTGCAATTGAAGGTGCATATTAATCTTGTTTTCCAAATGTTTTTATAATGGGCAGTTTGGTAGCTCTTTCATTCGTAATTTCGATGGTTTTCTGGTTGATGGAATTGCATCAATGTGTAGCTCCGGAGTAAGGGGGAGCATGGATAATCACATTGACTCCATTATCGCTCAAATTTACACGCTTTCAGGGCCAGTTTTTTTCTTAAATTGTGCATTTTTTGTTTCCATTACTGTACAGTCACAACCCTGAATGTAATTGCTATAAATTATAGCAGCGAAATTGATTACACTGCCGCGTTTACGGCAAATGCTTGGAATAGGAATGCTGAATAAAATTACGCCCAGAATATGGAATTTGTTTGTTGTAGTCTGCTGTGTGTCGCTACTTGGCTTCGCTTTTTACAATCAATATGTTGACTACCTGGATCCCTGTCCTCTTTGTATTTTTCAGAGGGTGGTGTTTTTCTGTATGGGAGCGATTGCGCTGCTGGCAGCTATACACAATCCGGGACGTACAGGGCAGCAAATATATACCTGGCTGATTGTAGCCAGCGGAACTATCGGCGCTTTAATTGCCGGACGGCACATCTGGTTGCAGAGCTTACCCCCTGACCAGGTGCCGGAGTGTGGCCCCGGTCTGAATTACATGCTGGATAACTTTCCGTTGACGGAAGTTCTTTCAACGGTGTTAAGGGGCTCCGGAAGCTGCGCCGAGGTGATTTGGTCATTTCTGGGTATGAGTATGCCAATGTGGACGATGATCTGGTACGTGGTGCTTGGCCTGATGACCTTATGGGTGACGTACCGTCCGGCTAAACACTGAAACCTGATAAAAATTGACGGGTAAACAACAAGAGAATGAATGGAAGCACAACAATGAATCAGAAAAATGCGTCGAAAAAAAATGACTGGAATGCTACATCCTGGCAATCACGTGAGGCTAAACAGCAGGCCAGTTATCCCGATCAGATGGAATTGCAAACGACGCTGGATGAGCTATCGAGTCTACCTCCATTGGTTACCTCTTGGGAGATTTTGTCCCTGAAAGAGCAGATTGCCCAGGCACAGGCCGGGGAAAGATTTTTCTTACAGGGTGGCGATTGTGCCGAGAGCTTCGCAGAGTGTAACTCGGACGTTATTACAAACCGGCTGAAAGTGCTTCTGCAGATGAGCCTGGCGTTGACACATGGTCTCCAGAGACCGGTTATCAGGGTCGGCCGGTTTGCAGGGCAATATGCAAAACCCCGTTCATCCGACGTCGAAACACGTGATGGCGTGACATTACCAAGCTATCGTGGCGATCTGGTCAATTCGGTTGAATTTACACCTGAAGCAAGACGACCGGATCCGCGGCGTCTGATCCAGGGTCATGCGATGTCGTCAATGACAATGAATTTTGTACGTGCACTGGTTGACGGTGGCTTTGCCGATTTACATCATCCCGAGTATTGGAATCTGAGTTGGGTAGAACACTCTCCGCTGGCCGAAGAGTTCAAGCGACTGGCGGACAGCCTGGGCCGGGCAGTCAATTTTATGGAAACCATTTCAGGTCGGCGTGCCGGAGTGCTAAAGCGTGTGGATTTCTATACTTCGCACGAGGCACTGCACCTTCATTATGAGCAGGCGCTGACTCGCGAAGTTCCGCGTCAGTAGGGCTGGTTTGACCTGACCACACATTTTCCCTGGATCGGTATGCGCACCGCTGATGTCGATGGTGCACATGTGGAATATTTCAGAGGCATCCGTAATCCGGTTGGTATCAAGGTAGGCCCGGGAG
>JAOUCZ010000017.1 GCA_029859505.1 Lysobacterales bacterium
GACGGTCACTGCACGGGAGCTTCTCGCTACAGGCGTTGAGTGGGGGTTTGCACCAATGCTTGCCGTTGCAAACAATATTCATTGGGGCCGGACATACGAAAGCTATTCAGAAGACCCTGCCATCGTTGCATCCTTCGCGGGGGAGTTTGTTAAAGGGTTTCAGGGTACTTTTGACATCGATGGTGCGGTGGCTTGTGTTAAACACTGGGTCGGTGACGGAGGCACGACCAACGGTATTGACCAGGGTGAAACCACCCTCACATTGACCGAACTGGAACAAACACACATGACACCATATTATGCCGCGATAGATGCTGGCGTAATGACTGTCATGGTGTCTTTTAACAGTTGGAACGGCGACAAATGCCACTCGCATAAGCACCTGATAACCGATGTTCTGAAAACCAAATTAGGGTTCGAGGGCTTTGTCGTTTCCGACTTTGACGGTATTGATTATCTCTCCGAGGATTACTACGAAGCTGTCGGTATAGCAGTAAATGCCGGTATTGATATGTTCATGATTTCTGAATCGTGGAGGGAGTTTATCGCTCATCTGAAACGACACACACAACGCAGCACCGTTCCCATGCAAAGGATCGACGACGCTGTGCGCCGTATATTAAAGGTGAAACTTGCTTATGGTCTGTTCGAGAAACCACGTCCGGCAGAACGGTCCTGGTCAAATCACGACAGCTTTGGTGGCCCGCAACACCGGGCAATAGCCCGTGAGGCAGTGCGAAAGTCTCTCGTCCTGCTAAAGAACCAGGCATCTTTGTTACCCCTGGAAAAGCACGCCCGGATTTTGGTCGCGGGCAAAAACGCACATAACCTTGGCCACCAGTGCGGTGGTTTCAGCATCGAGCTACAGGGCTCTTGCGGCAATGAACTGGTTAAAGGTGGTTCAACAATATGGGACGGCATAAAACAGGTGGCCTCCCGGGCAGTTTTGAGTACCGAGCCCGATGCTGCTGATGCCGACCCGGACTTACACGATGTCGCCATCGTGGTAATCGGTGAGTGTTCCTATGCAGAGGGCATGGGAGATATACGTACCGGTGATCATGTTCTTGTAGAGGCCGGTTCACAAATCAGGGGTATTATGAATGTATGGGAGCCCTATGGAAGCACATTGGAACTTGCCAGCCTCCACCCGGAAGACCGGCAGACGATTGAAACCATCGCTGAAAAAGGGATACCTGTCGTGGTGGTATTGGTATCAGGAAGGCCCTTGGTCGTAACCCGGGAGTTGGACATTTCGACAGCGTTTGTGGCCGCCTGGCTGCCTGGAACCGAAGGCCGGGGTATTGCCGATGTTTTGTTCGGAGATTTTGACTTTCAGGGCAGACTTTCTTTCTCCTGGCCCGAATGTACCGAAGACATCGCTAGTCATGGGATAAGCGAGCGGAAGCCTCTTTTCCCACTCGGATACGGACTAAGCTATCCGAATTCATAGTTACTTCATTATCTGGAGCAATTAAGCCATGAAAAATCTGAGCAAATACAAAATCAATGGAAAAACAGCAGGCCGCTTGTGCCTACTGCTGACGAGCCTGCTCTCCTGCGTGGTTTTCGCGCAATCCGACGAGGTCGTTTTCTCTGCCACCGGCGACGCACCCTGGCGGCTATACCTTGGTAGCAGCAATAACTGGATGGTGCCTGTGAGCGGTCCGGTCACGACGTCTTATAAAAGCAAGGTTGTTACGGTTAATAGAATCGACAACGCGGGGAAGGCAGACGCAATTCAGGCGGTATGGAAAAATGGTCTCGGCCAGGTCTACTGGCAGGAAGATAACCCCCGGGATTATCGCGAATTGTCTGAACAAGGTGGCGCCCTTAGCATCGTAATCCGTGTTGATAAAAAGCCAAAAAAATCAGTTGACCTTAAGATGGATTGTGGCTACCCATGTGCCGGTTCACTGGATATGACAAAACTGCTTAAAAGTGTTCCGGAAAAACAGTGGTTTCGGATCAGCTTGAAACTCAGTTGCTTTGAACAGGCTGGTGCAAACCTCAGCCATATCATCTCGCCGCTGGTGGTGGCAACAACCGGTGCTTTCAAGCTGAGTATTGCTGACGTGCGCCTTTTAAGAAATGCACCGGAAGAATCAGTGATTGCTTGCGGCTGAATCAGCTACCATCCTGATGGAAAAGAAGGAGGTTGCCCCACTCATCCGATTTGACAGACCAGGCCGGTTTGATCCAGGTTGTCGCTACTGGCTCTGTCAGGATGTAAGGTCCTTGCAATTGTTCACCGGCATGCAAATTGTTGCGATTGCATGATGGTACTTTGATGGCAAGCTCAGGCATCTGGATCATTTCAATCTCGCGGCAATCCTTCCCTTGCTGTCGTATGTCGATCGACTTCAGAGCTGCCGGTGCCCTTGCGCTCAAACGTAAATTGACCAGCTCAACCGGATGCGGCAAACGCAGACCACTGGCCTTTTTATGTGCTATGTGAAATGTTGCCTCGTGATCAGCACCAGCTAACCAGTTGATGCTGATGGTTGCGCTCTGGCCCTTGTAACGAAGCTCAAGCTGGCGTCTGAATGTCACGCTATTGGCCTCGCAACCTTCATTGGTCAACTGTGTTTGAGCATCGGCTTCGAGCGACTGGAACCACTGGCCGATATCATCGTCGGTCAAAGTCGCCATTGGTGCCAGCACTGCCTTTGACAGCTCCCTGCCAGGCTCACTGACCAGCATGCCCATGGCCGATAGCACACCTGCCCGAGCCGGAATGATGATACGCTGCATGCTCAGTAACTCTGCAAGGTCACAGGCATGTAGACCGCCTGCCCCTCCAAAACATAACAGGGCATAATCAGCCGGATCATAGCCACGCTCAACCGAGATAACCCGCAAGGCCCGTGCCATATGCTCGTTGGCGAGGCGCACAATACCCCGAGCCGCATCCAGTATGTCGCAACCCATATCTTTTGCTAATGCTTCGACAGCCCGCCTTGCTGCCTTTAAATCCAGCGGCAGGTACCCTCCCAGCAGAGTGGCTTCGGGTATCCGGCCGAGCACCAGGTTGGCGTCGGTTACCGTGGCCCGTGTCCCGCCCTGTGCATAACAGGCCGGCCCGGGACTGGCACCCGCTGACTCAGGACCCACCAACAACATACCGGCCTTATCCACCCGGGCGATTGATCCACCACCAGCACCAATGGTGTGTATATCAACCGAAGGGATGGACAGTGGCCAGGTACCAAGTCGGCATTGACTTGTTAAAGCGATCTCACCATTGAACAGAGATACGTCAGTTGAAGTGCCACCCATGTCAAAACTCATCAACCGGGGACAGGCTGTTTGCAGGGCAATACTACGGGCTGCGGCCAGGCCACCAGCCGGGCCGGAGAGTAGTAAACGAACGGCCTGCCCTGCGGCCTGATCTGCCGCGATGGTCGTTCCGGCACTTTGCATAACCGCAATGCTGGCACCGGGCAAGCGGATCTGAAGGCGTTTCAGGTAACGGGAGATGACCGGTCCTACACTGGCATTCAACCAGGTCGCCATACCCCGTTCGTACTCCTTTACCTCTGGCAGGATTCTGCTGGAGCGGGATACAAACCAACGGCCATCAAGTTTTTCGGCAATACGTTGCTCCTCTTCCGGTCTTAAAAAGGAAAACAACAGGTTAATGGCCACCGATTCAACCTCAAGCTCCTCAAGGCGGTTCTTGAGTTGTGTCAGTTCTTCATCACTGCTCTGCGTGAGCAAGCTGCCATCTGCAGAAATACGGGTTGACACTTCAAGGCAAAGATCCGTTGGCACGGGCGGTGTTGTTGCGGCTTGCCTGAGTTGATAGACCTGCTCCCTTTCCTGGCGGCCAAGGGTGAGTAAATCTGCAAAACCCTTGCTGGTCACGTAGGCAACACGTGCACCCTTGCCCTCCAGCACAGCATTGGTGCCAACAGTGGTGCCATGAATAATCTGTAATTCCCGGTTTTCCAGACCCAGTTTATTCAACCCCTCAACAATGGGGTTGGATGGGTCTGACGGGTCGGAAAGCACTTTACAGTGCCGAATGCTGCTGGCTTTTGAACCGCGCTCGAGAACAACGATATCGGTAAAAGTGCCGCCCGTATCAATGCCAACCAGTGTAATATCATTCATGGGAACAAATGCTAACATCAGCCGGTTTACAATACTGCTCTCTCACAGGTTTTGAGTACACATGCCCGAATTACCAGAAGTCGAAACAACCCTCAGGGGTATAGAACCGTACCTTATTGATCGGCGGATCATCCGTGTCATTGTTCGCGATCCACGCCTTCGATGGCCGGTGCCTATCGAGGTCTGTAAGGCCGAAGGTCAAACGTTTGTCAGCCTGGCGAGACGTGGAAAATATCTATTGCTGAACCTTCAGCAAGGCGGCCTGATCATCCACCTTGGCATGTCCGGTTCTTTGCGTATTCTGCAGCAACCCATGGAACCGCAAAAGCATGATCATGTTGATATCGAACTGGAAAACGGTACATGCCTGCGCTTTAACGACCCCCGTCGCTTTGGTGCTTTTTTATGGGTAGACGGTGAGATGCAGTCGCATGATTTATTGCGCAAGCTCGGCCCGGAACCCTTGTCAGAAAATTTTACTGCAGACTATTTATACGAGCGCTCCCGCAATCGCAACGTTGCAATCAAGAACTTCATCATGAATGGCCATATCGTCGTTGGGGTTGGCAATATCTATGCTTCCGAAGCACTTTTCATGGCGGGAATTCACCCACAACGAGCGGCTGGGCGCGTTTCAAGAAAACGTTACGAAGGTCTGGTAGCGGCGATTCGTGACGTGCTGGCCAGGGCGATAGGAAGGGGTGGTACAACCTTGCGGGATTTTGTAAATTCAGACGGAGCACCGGGTTACTTCGCCCAGGAATTACTGGTCTACGACCGCGCCGGGGGTGACTGTTTCCAATGCAGTTCACCTATTAAACAGAAAGTAATCGGTCAAAGATCAAGTTATTATTGCCCAGCTTGTCAGCGTTGATTCACAATAGTTGTCCCCATCACCCAAACCGAGCATTTATCTTGAAAAAATCCACACAAGCTGTACACGCAGGTACCCGTCGTGAAAAAAACATGGGTGGTCTTAATACTCCCTTGATGTCTTCAAGCGCCATCGAATACCTGGACGATTCCGAGGTTCGTTATCCACGCTATTTCAACACGTTAAACCATGATGTGGTCGCTGAAAAAATGAGCACGCTTGAATGTGCCGAAGCAGGACTGGTCACGAGCTCGGGGATGGCAGCTATATCTGCCATCCTGTTTGGCTTGCTGGTGAATGGTGATCATGTTGTATTAACCGAGGGTTTGTATGGCGGCACCCATGCCCTGATTGTCAATGAGCTGGAACGCTTTGGTATCAGTTATAGCTTTGCAGAAACCTCGATTGAATCGCTTGCTGCTGTTTGCACGACCAATACCCGGATGATTTTTGTGGAATCACCCAGTAATCCCTTATTAACAGTGGTTGACCTGGCGGCGGTCGCAGCATTTGCAAAATCGCGGGGGATGCTCACTGTCATCGACAATACTTTCGCCTCCCCTATCCTGCAAAACCCGCTGGTGGAGGGTTTCGACCTGGTCATGCATAGCGGCACCAAGTATCTCGGTGGTCACAGCGACCTCTGCTGCGGCACCGTCAACGGCTCTGCCGTGTTAATCCGCAAAGTCCGTGATCACGCGGTTGCGTATGGCGGCTGTTTGAATGCCCAGGACTGTTACCTGCTGGAGCGCAGCCTTAAAACGCTTGAGCTCAGGGTGCGCCGGCAAAGCGAGAACGCGACCATCGTTGCCGGGCGGCTGGATGAAAGTGAGCATATCAATCAGGTTTACTATCCGGGCCTGAAAGACCACCCGGGTCATGAAATAGCAGAACGGCAAATGCGGGGTTTTGGCGGTATGCTGTCGTTTGAACTGGCGAATGATATTGATCCGATCAGTTATATCCGCCGCCTTGAACTGGTGAAATGTGCAATCAGTCTCGGTGGTGTAGAGACCACGATTTGTCAGCCGGTAGCGACATCACACCAGAAGATGTCTGAGCAGGAACGCCAACGGCTTGGTATTACCGCGGGTTTACTAAGGATATCAGTGGGTATCGAAGACGCAGACGATATTTCAAACGATCTGTTACAGGCTTTAGGTTAAGAGCTGTGCCGATGGATGTCCTGATTATCAGCTGAATCAAGCCAATATCATTTAACCCAATTCACACCAAAATTCGGCTTTCGGATTAGTAACCACCGGTATCTTTGTCTACCTGCTCATCCATTTGTTTTTGACGTTCTTTGGTGGCATCCAGGTAGGATTTTTCATAACCCTCCGCCTTACGCAGAGCTTTGACAGGACCACCGATAATACCCTCTTCAATCGGAGGTGGCTTGACCTCTTCGATACCGCGAATATACCAAAGAACAGCGAATACAATGATCAGAAACAACAGCCAGCGCACCATCCCTCTCCCGTCACCTGAATGATGACTTCATAATTTCACTATAGCAGCCTGTCGCTCTCTTGTTCATTTTCCGGAATGCTTCCATCTTCGGCTTCACTGCTTACCGGCTCAATGAACTTGATACGCTCGCCACCGATAAAAACTTTTTTAAACTCCGCCCGGCTGACCGAAACGTAACGTTCGTTGCCGCCGATCTCCAACTGTGCACCTTCTTTCATGGCATAACCTTCATCATCAACCCTTACCACCATATTGGCTTTACGGCCGGTATGGCAGATGGTTTTAATTTCTGTCAGCTGATCAGCCCAGGCCAGAAGGTACTTGCTGCCTTCGAACAACTCACCCTGGAAATCGGTGCGTAAACCAAAACACAGGACCGGGATGTTCAGACGATCGACGATCTCGCTTAACTGGTAAACCTGGTCACGGCTCAGGAACTGTGCTTCATCAACCAGTACACAGTGGATATTTTTCTCTTCTAGTTGTGCCAGTGTGATTTCAAACAGGTCGTCATCCGAAGTAAAAATAGTGGCCCTGGCCTGCAGACCGATTCTTGATTTGATCCAACCCACGCCGTAACGGTCATCAAGCTTTGGTGTGAACAACATCGGCATCAGGCCACGTTCACGGTAATTATGTGCAGATTGCAGCAAAATCGTGGTTTTGCCGGCATTCATTGAAGAGTAGTTGAAAAAAAGTTTAGCCATTCAGGGTTCCAGGGGAGTCCTGCTATTTTGCCACAAATTTCTGGACCAGTTCCGTCACTTCAGCGCGCTGGGTTAGTGCCAGTAACACCATGCAGTCACCCTCCTGTGCAGAATTCAGCGCGTACTGAACACCCTCAACCGGGCTGTCGAATAATTTTACTGACTCCTGCGCCAGGCCTTCGGTGATGGCAAGCTCGCATATCAGGTCTGCCACCTGACCCGGTAAACGGCCACGCTCGTAACCCGGAAGATCGCAGACCAGCAGAGGGTCGGGTGCCAGTTCGCATGCGGCGCTCAGGAACGCGCCTATTTCCTCGTTACTGCGGTCACCCGCCTGCCCCATCAACACGATGTTCCGGGAAGCCTTGAATGCCCTGACAGTATCAGCGACAGCCTTCAGACCGTGTTCGTTATGTGCGAAATCAATGAAAATCCGTATGCCATTTTTTTCATACAGGTTACCCCGTCCGGGGTTAACACTGGCATCACCACTGAAGGACTTGAGGCCCGCAGCCAGAGACTCATCATCCGCACCCAGAATGGAACACAGGGCCATGGCGCCAAGCGCATTGCTAATGTTGTATCGTGCCACCCCACCAAAGGTGATGGGGATATCTTCAGCCCTCACAATTTTCCTGGCTTTGTCACCTTCAGCAAGTACCAGCCAGCCATCCGACAGGTATGCTCCCTGACCCTGTCTTTCCAGGTGGCTATGTAAAACCGGGTGACTGGCATCCAGCCCAAACCAGATAATCCTGTTATCGAGTGTCGCGGCCATTCTGACACTTTCCGGATCATCGGCATTCAGAATTAGTGGTGCGTTCTTACTCAGTGCGCGCCGAACGATAAACTTGGCCTCGGCCATTTCTGCTACCGAGTTGATACCGTATTCACCCATATGATCTGCAGCAACATTGGTGATCAGCGCCGCATCAGCTCGCTCTACACCAATACCACGTCGCAACAGCCCCCCACGCGCCACCTCAAGCACTACGGCCTCTGATTGTGGGTGTCTAAGCAAAGTTCGTGCGCCACCAGGGCCGGAATAATCTCCCCGGTCCAGTATTTCCTCACCAACCCGTATGTAGTCAGTCGAGGTTATTCCGGCACTTAGTCCGGCAGCGGCCAGAATTTCTGCAGATATTCTGACGGTGGTTGATTTTCCATTGGTGCCAGTGACAATACCGAGCGGGATTGATTTGATAGCCGGCCAGTCTACACTTTCCGGTTCAGGCAAACGGCCAGCTGGCCAGGTAATGGCTGTTTTTCCGAAACCCACCGATACCTCGTCATCATCCCAAAGGAAAGGTATCTGATGATGGGCGGCGGCAGCCTGCATATCCAGTAAGGCTGGTTTTCCTTCACTGGCTATCAAGCGGGACAAAGCTGAAACGGAGTCATTCAAATTGGCCAGCGGCTCCCCTGCCAGACTTGCAACGGTCCGATTGAATGCAACTTCATTGAGCTCACAGGCGGCATACAAAACATCTATCGGCGCATTGATGACCAGGCTGACGCCTCCATCAAAAATGCGTGAACAGATGTGCTCAACTGGCCAGCCAACCGCCTTCATTAAACCGGCAACCTCTTTTGACCAGACCTGGATCACCCGGTCTGCGGATGAACCTTCTATGGCAACATCGAGTATCGCACCGGGTAAACCCCAAAAGAGGTTTGGCCCGGTCAAACGTCGACTATCAAGCAACTCGATATTCACAATCTAATCTTCCGGCTGCCTGCTAGTCGGCTTCTTCTTCTCTGGCCACACGTACACCACGCTCATCCCTGACCAGACGTACACTGGAATCCAGAGAGAAAGCATCAGGATCCGCCTCGACAAAACTGTGTACCGGCTTGGCCATTTCCGGACTAGCGGCCCCGGTATCGTGACCTTCAAAGTGAATCACCTGGTTCCAGCAGCGTCTGACATTATCAACAAACAGGACAACCAGATCGCCCTCATTCGCCACATCCAGCGCACCTTCAACAGCCAGCACCTCGTCGGGAATAATATCAATGGCGGCAGTATCAATTCCGTTGGCCACCAATTGATCACGTAACATCTCCGGCACCTCGGTATCACCACGTCCGCGTCTACTATCATCTGCACGGCAAATGTAATGATCAAAGTGGCCGCTGGCCTCATTGGCGATGGCCTGGATGTCTTCATCACGACGATCACCCGGTGCAGCGAGAACACAAATTCGCCGACCCGCCACCTCGAGTCTGTCAACCAGCTGACAAATGCTGCCGATAGCCGCTGCGTTGTGGCCATAATCAAGGATTACGCGGAACGGGTGTTCATCAAACACATTCATACGGCCAGGGGCCTGAAATATGGTTGAGCCGAACGTACGCAAACCATCACGGATATCATCCAGTGACTTGTCCAGCGAATAGGCCAGAGCCGCCGCAAACATGGCGTTCTGTACGTTATGTGTCGCCTTGCCATCCATGGTTGCAGGTATCTGGTGTGTCCAGACCAATTGATAGTGGGTGCCATTGTCATACAGGGTAATCATGTCACCATTAAAGCCCTGCTCAAGCACCACCGCCCTGCCGCCGGCGCGAACATGCTCCTTTACAAGCGCATGGGCCGGGTTCATGGTGACATAACAGACATGCTCGGCCTGTGTGTAATCGGCCATCTTCAAGCACAACTCATCATCCGCATTCAGTACGGCCGTATCACGAGCAACCTCGACGACAATTCTCTTGACCTCCGCGAGCTGTTCCAGCGTGTCGATACCCTTAAGACCCAGGTGATCCGATGAAACATTCAGACAGGCGGATACATCGCAGCGGCGGTAACCCAGACCGGAACGCAGTAAACCGCCACGGGCTGTTTCCAGCACGGCGATATCAACGGTTGGATCACGCAGCACAATATGTGCGGACGTCGGTCCGGTCATGTCACCTTTAACCGTCAAGCGACCATCGATATAAACACCATCCGTTGATGTCATACCCACGGTATGGCCGGCAGTTTTAAGAATATGGCCAAGCATACGGGAGGTAGTGGTCTTACCATTGGTACCGGTAATACTGGCAACCGGAATTCTTGTTGGAGTACCCGGCGGGAACAGCATATCCATTACCTTGCCGGAAACGTCGCGTGGTTCACCTTCAGAAGGGGCAACATGCATCCGGAAACCCGGTGCAGCGTTAACCTCTACAATCGCCCCGCCAATCTCCTTATACGACTGGGTAATATCCTGGGTAAGAAAGTCAACACCGCCCACATCCAGACCCACGGAGCGAATCGCCCGTTCCGCCATTTCCTTATTATCAGGATGCACCACATCTGTCAGATCAATGGCTGTACCACCGGTTGAAAGATTGGCTGTATTACGCAGGTAGAAAACCTCACCGTCCTGCAGAACCGTATCAGCGTCATAGCCGCCCAGCTCCAGAAGCTCCAGTGCCGGTCGGTCAAGTTCAAGTCGAGTCAGAACTTTTTCATGTCCGATACCCCTTCGCGGGTCTTCATTGACCATGTCTACCAATTGGGTAACGGTACTTTTTCCATCACCAACAACATGACCGGGCACCCGCTTGGCGACTGCCACCAGTTCGTTGTTGACCACCAGCATGCGGTGATCAAAGCCCTCGACATAACTTTCAACCAGTACTGCCCGGCTGCTGCCGTGCTCCCTGGCAAAAGAAAACGCGCTTTCAACCTGCTCATCTGACGTCAGGTTAATGGAAACACCACGGCCGTGATTGGCATTCAAGGGCTTGAGGACAACCGGGAAGCCGATACTGCGTGCGGCACGCACGGCGCTACGCGGGTTATAGATCATTCTTTGTGAAGGAACCGGCAAACCAAGATCGCGCAGCAGGTTATGCGTATCCTCCTTATCGCAGGATATCTCCACGGCGATATGCGGTGTTTTGCTGGTTATCGTCGCCTGAATTCGCTGCTGATATGCACCGTGGCCAAATTGAACCAACGAATACTTGTTGAGCCGTAAGGAGGGTATACCCCTTTCCTCTGCGGCTTCGACCAATGATGCGGTACTTGGCCCTAGCTCTTTGCGCTGAGCAAATAGAATGAACTCATCACGATCTTCTTCATAATTAAAATCTTCATCAATATCGGATGAAACCTCTTTTTTGAGCGTGTCCGGCAGAAGACTCAATAGAAGTTGAAGCGCAATACGGGCAGCTTCAAGACCAACGTCACGCTGCTTGTACTGAAACACCATGTTGTATTGACCGGGCTCCCCTGAACCACGCGTCCGTCCAAACGAGACAGATGAACCTGCCTCATTTTGCAGTTCCAGTGCCGCATGCTCCCAGATATGAGCCATCCAGGTACCTTCATCCTCACGCATACGACGGATAAACCCGCCAGGCTCACCATACGAGCAACCATGATTCTGCAGACCTGGTAATGCCTCGATCAGGGAGTTAATGAAGTCCTCGCCAAGCCGCGCGGATGGCCATTCTTCCAGAATACCAAGATCCACATGGTGACGAATAACCGGAAAATGTGCATACAGACTGGGGCCGACGTAAACATTGGTGGAGAGAATTTTCATAACAGGACCTTCAAATGATGTCTTTACAAAACCGGCACTGCCGGGTTAACAGGTAAGGAAGCCTCTGATCGCCTGAAGGCGCCTACTCTTGATGCATCCAGAATCAATCAGGGACTTCTCAGTTCATAACCATATCATGCTGTACCCGGTTCGGGTATTGCATCGGTAACAGGCTAATTACAGTTTTGCCTCGCGGGTCTCAAGGTTAAATTGAGAACCATGAGCCAGTACATGTAATTTCAATCCAATCAGCGAGACGGCCTCGGCCTTACGCACATAACTCATGGAAGAGTGGCGCAGGTCCGATGGATCGACCACCGTCACGGTTCCGTGGCCAACGATCTCCATGATTCCATCCGGCGCAATGAACCCGGCAGTATTCTCGTCAATACCCAGTCCGCAGGCAAATGGATTGAAAGACAAAGCCGCGAGAAGCCGGCCCATGCGGCCTCGCCGGTTAAAGTGCTGATCAATGATGACACGATTGGTTAAACCCAGTCCGGGTGCGAGTACAACACCGCTTTCACGCGGTGAAGGACCACCACGACCACCCGCTATCATGTGTTCAGAAACGATGGCTGCGCCGGCTGAGGTACCTGCCATGTGAACCCCTTCAGAGTTCAACCTGCGGATGGCACGGGCCACCGGTGTACCACCCAGTATGGTACTGAGACGTAGCTGGTTGCCACCTGTGATAAAAATCCCTGTTGCCCTTTCAAGCGCCGCAATTGTATCTTCCTGATAACAGTCATCACGCTCTTCAATCGGGATGCACATCGCCTTCGCACCCATGCCTTCGAACAACTCCTGGTACAGGGGACCGGTCTCATCCAATAGCGATGCGGTAGGAATAACCAGAACCCGGGCGTCTTCACCACCACATAGCTCTATGAACCGCTTAAGAATAACCGGATCTTTGTGTTTTGCTTCCGCGCCGCCGATGGGAATAATGTACCCACGGGATTGATTTTTAGTTGGTGTTGCCGGACACATCATTTGATACCTTTGAAATCTGGGCAGGTATTGTAGTTGCTTATGTCCGGCTTTGAAACGAAGACGATAAACAAAACAACAAAACCCACTAAAAACATGGTCAGAACCGCCTTTTAACTCCACTTTACGTATAATGAATGGCTGCAATCCAAGGAAGATAAAATGAGCCTGCAACAAGTCCCACCCGGAAAAAATATACCCGATGATATTAACGTGATCATCGAAGTCCCGATGAACAGCCCGGCTATCAAATATGAGGTAGATAAGGACACCGGTGCAATTTTTGTCGACCGGATGCTAAGGACTGCCATGTACTATCCCTGCAACTACGGCTATGTTCCCAACACCCTGTGTGGTGACGGCGACCCGGTTGATGTTCTTGTTGTGTTGCCTTTGCCACTGTTACCCGGCACCGTCGTGCGCTGCCGCCCGGTTGGTGTGTTGCAGATGAAAGACGAGGCCGGTGAGGACTCCAAGATCCTCGCGGTTCCGCATGGCGATGTCACCGGCAATTACGTGGATATCGAATCATACAAAGACCTGAATCCCATGCTGATTGACCAGATCGAACATTTTTTTGAGCACTATAAAGATCTTGAGCACAACAAATGGGTAAGAACCGGTGACTGGGAAGGCCTCGACGCCGCTCGCAAGGAAATTATCGAGTCAGTCGAACGCTACCAGGCAGCACCGGAAAAGCCAGCGTTCTAGCTATTTCGTAGGGTGGGTTACTCGTTACCCACGTAACCCAGTCATGTTGAAAACCTCTGTCATGAGGTAGGTCTGCAGGTCCATTAAACTTAGCAGTGGGGGCGCTGGGGCGGGTATTGACTTACCAGTACACGCCACAAGTACATCCGTGTAGGCTCTTTCTCGATGTCCTGTCTCGTAAGGTCCTGGTAAGTCAATACCCGCCCCAGCTTCTGCCTTTCCCAAGTCCTTTTATCTGAGACCAATGTTCTTTGATTAACCACACAGCCGAGGATGTACGGTAGCTTATTTCAGGATCGTACGAGACAGGAGTCGAGTATCGAGCGCCACAGGACGTGTTCAAGCGAATCCTGAAGTAAGCTACCGTGCAGCCTTGGCGCCCCGGTAGAAACCATGAGTTATGCTTGGGGACAGTGATATAAATGGATCAAGATATGGCGCGTATCGAATGACACACCCTCACCCCCAAAATTGCTCGGCAACGTGCCAAATTCTCCATTGGGCGGGGTCGGAAGAAAGGTGTTGATCCAGAAACGCTGCGTACTGCTCAACAAACTCCTGCGCGTCGCTTGAGTTAAACGGCCCCATCAGTTCGAATTTTTTCTTGACCAGGCCGCCAGCTTGAAGGTTAATCGCGTAAAAAACATATTCCTTGTGGTTATCCGCAAGAATATTTGGAAAGCCCGCTTCAAAATTGGCACTTTTACCGATCACCTCGGCGTTCAGCGTCGGTCTTCCTGCCTTTGGTGGTGCATCCATCACCACGATAACACTGCCCGGTTGATCCATCATCGCGCGTAACCTCTTGCCCGCGCCACCAATCTTGACCGCGCGGTCACCCATGGTTTTCACGATATGCCGGGTCGCTAGAGTTACGAATATGTAAAAAAACGGCCGGATCCGGAGTATTTCCCGTTCAGGCTTGCGGTATGGCAATGCGGGATCAAGACCGGCAACCTGCAGCAACTTCAGAATGGATATGGAAGGGCCCCAATGCATACCGATCAAGACCCTGTCCCTGACGATCTCCAGATCCGTGTAACATTCAATTTCATTCAGTACTGAGCGTGTTCGGCCAAAGCTCATCAGGTACAAGTCGCGTGCATCCAGCATCTCAACTTGTTTCCAGCGTGCTTTCCAGGCCTTCTCATCACCTGTATCGACATAATCACAGGCACTTGACCAGGCGGCCTCGGCTTCCGCTGACAACACCCAGTTGAGGTTGGAACTGCGCGCCAGTAATGCACGTGACCAGGCTGATGGCAAAAAAACAGAGACCAGCGGTAACGCCAGGTAGACGATAAAGTCGACCGATTGTCTGCGAATGGCGCTCCAGACTTTCATTGCTTTTTTGACCTCTGGAAATCCGTGTTATATGCGAAACTTTAAACGGCCTGTCGAAGACTGACCGACGGATAGAGTATATTATCCAACTCACTTACCAAAGTGTCATAAAGTTTCTTGCCAGTGCAGAGAATCTCAAACCGGGTATCACATCTTGAAAGCAGCCATACTTACCTATCACTCTCAGAATATCGCCGGCAGTGAAACCGGAAACAATGACCATGTTGCTTTAGCGGCTGATCTGGATGCACTGCACAATGCAGGTTGCCGGTTCATTTCCCTTGATACGCTGGTAGCGGGACTTTTTGGTGATGCTTCATTGCCTGAAGGACCTCCACTCATATGCCTGACTTTTGACGATGGTTGTAATTTTGACGTCCGTACACTTGAGTTTCCCGGACATGGTTCACAGCCCGGTTTTCTTCAGATCATGGAAGCATTTATCGCTGTTCAGGGCAGTGAAAACCAGCCTGGCTTACATGCCACCTGCTTCGTCATCGCGAGTCCGCAGGCACGTCAAGTCATTGACCGCAAGTCACTGTTTGACCTGGGACATATGAGTGATGACTGGTGGTGCAACGCAGATACACATCCATTGCTGGCAATCGGTAATCACGGATGGGATCACAATCACCCCGACCTAGAAGAGGGGAACTACGCACGTGGTGGTTTCGATATGGTTAGCAAGCTTGAGCATTGTCATGAACAGGTAGTTCAGGCTGGCGAATTTATCGAAAGCAAAACCGGACGCAGGCCGTGCTTTTTCGCCTATCCCTTTGGCGAATCCGGCGCGTACATCCGCAACGAGTATTTTCCATTACACGGCGACGACCATCACTGCCTGGCTGCCGTTGGAACCGAACCAGATATGGTTACCGTTCACAGCAACCGCTGGAATTTGCCACGCTTTGTCTGCGGCAGGGACTGGTCTTATCCATCAGAACTACTGGCTAAACTTGATTTAAACCAATAGCACTGGGGTTTGCCATCTCACCTTCTTCCTGATCAGAGCACTGGATAGGTGCAAACTAGTCTTTACGATAACAGTCAAAATACAATGAAATAGCATTTTCAGGTGAGCGCAAATCGAGCCCCTGCAGCTCGGGAATCTCACTTTGCTGAAAATCGACCCTACGGGCTTCAAAACCACAGCGGTGCGCAAGTGCCTTGAATGTTTCTTCATCATATAAAAAAGTGTGCCCGGCAAAACGCATTCCCATATTGAAGATTTCACCCTCGGTGTCCAGAGACAAGGGGATACCAACAAACGTGCTCCACAGGTTTTTGAGTTGCTGCGGGTCATTGAGGTACAAATGCGCCAGCTGCCTCATATCCGGTGTCAGCACACGCAGTACACCGCCCGGGGCCAGGATTCGGTGGCACTCCTGCAAAAATTCCGCAGCCTGAACAAGCTCTAGCTGATCGATAAAATCTTCGGTATGCATCAGCTGTGCAACACCGCTGGCAAATGGCAAACCACCCGCCAGGTTGGCACAGACGTCCGGTTGGCTTTCATGATCAATATCCACATTGACCCAGTCTTCCAGCTTCCAGTGGCCTGAACCAAGGTTGATTTTTACCTTAGCTTCCATTTTTTGTTCCTGTCAAAAGCACCCAACCATCCAGGACTTTCTTTTTCAGCCCGGGAAAATCAGCTGCATAAGCAGTTTCGACCTCTTCTGCCTGGGCTTCGAGAATACCTGATAAAACGAGTGAACCTCCTGGCCGGAGAGACGCATTTAAGCGAGGCGCCAGTTCAACCAGTGGACCAGCCAATATATTGGCGAGAACTACATCCGCTTGCAGTGGCTTAAATTGTTCCGGTGATTGGACCTCAACACTGTTCTGTACGCCATTTCTTTGGGCATTATCCTCAGTTGCGGTCAGCGCCTGGGGATCGTTATCAATACAAACCACGGTTTTGGCGTCTTTAATGGCGGCCGTTATACCCAGTACACCGGAACCACAACCGTAATCTACTACCTGTTGAGACGTAAAGTCATGACCATCCATCCACTCGAGACAAAGGTGTGTGGTCGGATGCGTACCAGTGCCAAAAGCCAGCCCGGGATCCAGACGCAAAGCGTACAGAGCCGAGTCCGGTATCTTTGCATCGCCGGGCACAATCCACAAATCAGAGCCGAATTGCATGGGTTTGAACCGGTCCATCCAAACCCTTTCCCATTGCTGATCTTCAAACTTTCTGAAGTTGACCTGGTGCGGCCGGTCCACACCCGGCAAAAGACTTAGTAAACGTGTCAGTGGTTCAACCGGTGTATCACCACTGAACAACGCGGTAACACAGACGGATGGCCACAATGGTGTTTCACCAACACCCGGTTCCAGCACGGGGTCGTCTGCATCATCCGTCATTGTTAATGCCAGTACAGGCTCGTTTTGAAGAAGTCCTTCAACCAGCGACGCGTTCTGCCGCGATACCCGAACGCTGAGTTCCAGCCACGACATCAGGGTCTGGGACCTGTTGACACCATCCGGACCGCTATTTTGGCGGCCGGTGTGTCGCCCGGTCTGCGAGACGCTTTTCGAGGTAATGAATATTGAAACCGCCTTTGACGAACCCCTGATCCAGGAGTAACCACTTGTGAAGCGGAATGTTGGTCTTGATTCCGTTTAGTACCGTCTCATCAAGCGCCATTCGCATACGGGCGATTGCGACTTCCCTGCTTTCCCCATGGGAAATGAGCTTGCCTATCATGGAATCGTAGTCCGGCGGAACCCTGTAACCATCGTAGATATGTGAATCCACGCGTATACCGGGGCCGCCAGGGGCATGAAAGCCACTGATTGTGCCCGGGCATGGCATAAAGCTTTCCGGATCTTCGGCATTGATACGGCATTCAATCGCATGGCCCCGGACAACAATGTCATCCTGTGTATAAGAAAGCCTGGCGCCGGCAGCCACACGGATTTGCTCTTTGATCAAGTCGACCCCGGTTATCAATTCACTGACCGGATGTTCGACCTGTATGCGGGTGTTCATTTCAATAAAATAGAAATGGCCATCATCGTACAAAAACTCGAATGTACCGGCACCTCGATAGCCAATGCGTTTACAGGCTTCAACACAAACACCGCCGATATATTCGCGCTGCTCTTCTGTGATGCCAGGTGCGGGTGCTTCTTCAATAACTTTCTGGTGACGACGTTGGCTTGAGCAGTCACGTTCGCCAAGGTGTATGGCGTTACCATGCTGATCAGCGATCACCTGCACTTCTATATGACGCGGACTGGTCAGGAATTTTTCCATATAAATGGTGGGGTCACCAAATATTGTCTCCGCCTCGCGCCGCGTTAGCTGCAATGCGTTGGACAGGTGTGCTTCGGTATGAACCACCCGCATACCCCGGCCACCACCACCAGCAGCGGCCTTGATTATCACGGGATATCCAACACGTTGCGCAATGGTCTGATTTTCCGCAAGGTCTTCACCTAATCCACCGTCGGAACCGGGTACGCAGGGCACTCCCGCATCCTTCATAGCCTTGATAGCTGAAACCTTGTCACCCATCAGGCGAATGGTTTCAGGCCGTGGACCTATAAAAATGAACCCGCTTTGTTCGACACGCTCAGCAAAGTCTGCATTTTCAGCCAGAAAACCATAACCCGGATGCACCGCCACCGAATCGGTCACCTCTGTCGCGGCAATAATGGCGGGAATATTCAGATAACTGTCTGTGCCTGGGGCAGGACCAATGCAAACCGCTTCGTCTGCCAATGCAACATGTTTCAGATTGCGGTCGACGGTAGAGTGCACAGCAACGGCCTTGATTCCCATGGAGTGACAGGCCCGTAATATACGCAGCGCAATTTCACCGCGATTGGCAATGACGATTTTTTCAAGTACGGCCATTTTATTTAATCCAGGATTATCGAATCACGAATAATGGCTGGTCATATTCAACCGGTTGACCGTTTTCGACCAGTATGGCAACCACCGTACCGGACACATCGGATTCAATCTGGTTGAACATCTTCATAGCTTCGATGATACACAGGGTGTCACCAACCCCGACTGACTGTCCCAGGCTGACAAACGCCTCGGCCCCGGGGCCGGAAGCCGCAAAAAATGTGCCGACCATGGGTGAAAGGACCAGTTCTCCTTCAGGTACCTCATCTTCATCATCTTTGGCTGGTTCAGCTGCTGGTGCGGCTACAACCGGTGCCGGTGCGGCCATCTGAGGTGCAGCAGCGTAGGGTATGGCTGGTGCCTGCCCTCCACGCGCCAGGCGCACAGACTCCTCACCTTCGACAATTTCAATTTCTGTAAGGCTGGATTCTTCCAACAGCTCAATGAGTTTTTTAATTTTCCGGATATCCACGTGCCGTCGCTCCCGATTCAGGGTTCAATTCGATTCAAAATAGCCTGTAAGGCCAGTAAATAACTCTCACCACGGAACCCGCTGATCACTCCGATAGCGATATCGGAGAAGTAGTTGATCTGCCTGAAGGGCTCCCGCGAATTCACCGCGGAGAGATGAACTTCAACAAAAGGTATCTCTACTGCCAGCAACGCATCACGAATGGCGACACTGGTGTGGGTATAGCCAGCGGGGTTGATGATGATGTAATCAACACCGTCTTTGCCCGCCTTTTGTATGGCATCTACCATTTTTCCTTCAGAGTTGGTCTGCATATGATCCAGTTGCAAACCACAATCAGCAGCGAACTGCTCAAGGCCCTGCATGATATCCGAAAGGCTGCGTTGCCCGTAGGTACCAGGCTCCCGCTGACCGAGCAGATTCAGATTGGGACCATTAAATACGCGAACATTAACCACGGATCAGCATTCCTCGTCTGGGGGCAGACAGTCTGCCCGAAAAGACAACACTTGTCTACCGTTCGCTACCGTATTGAAGAAGATAACCACATAATCGGAGCAACAAAAAATTAACAATCCAGCAACAGAGATCCTGAACCAGGCACTTAACACCGTCTTTGGGATGTAGACCCGGGTCTCAGGATGCTTAACGGGAGCTCTGAAAGAGTGATGCTTACAGTTTCACGGAATTAGATGGTGTCCCCGACCAGCGTCGGGGTGGCTTTGCCTTGGATAGGCTTTGTGCATGTTTAGAGCAGCTCGCTCAACAGGCTTGAGATCTTGTCATGCTGGATGATGCCTGCATATTGCCAGCGTACAATACCCGTCTTATCCACAAGCACACTGTAAGGTAGTACGCCTTCGCCATTTCCGTACGCCAGGCTGGTTTCGAAAACATCGGCTTCACCGACCAGTATCGGGTAAGTGATACGATAGGTTTTTATAAAACCCTTGACGGTTTTGGCATCGTCAAGTGCAATTCCCACCACTTGTAACCCGGCTGATCCATATTGCTGCTGCAAATCCATCAGCATGGGCATTTCATTTCGGCAGGGGACGCACCAGGTGGCCCAGAAGTTGATCAGAATAGTCTTACCGGCATAATCAGCCGGCGTAACAGACACACCGATGCTGTTACCCAGTTGAAAATCTGGTCGATAGGTCCCCACCAGGGAACTGCCGGATGCTGGTTGAGCAACAACCACGGGCTCTGAAAAGTGACGAGCTGACAAATAAAACCCGGCTAACAATGCCGTTATAGCAACAAGCGTAACAACCAGTTTCCGCATTATTGCGACTCCAGCACGTTACGAAGATGTTCTGCGAACTCTTCAGGCTCAAAATATCCAACCAGCCGGTAACCAGGCATCTCCTTACCCTGTCGATCGAAAAAAAGAATTGCCGGTGGACCGATAATGTCATATTTTTTCATCAGCGCCTGATCTGTTTCATCGTTAAGAGTGACATCCGCCTGCAGTGGTTGAATTTCTCCGAACAGGGCCTGAATTTCCGGCTCCCCAAAAGTATTGCGCTCCATACGCACGCACTCAATACACCAGTCGGCATAAAAATCCAGCATTGCCGGTTTACCGACCTGATTCGCTCGGGCTACAACGGTTTCCAGATCATTTAGTGACTTGATTTTATTGAATGCAATATGCTCAACACTGTTTACCTGACCACCCGTATGCAATTTTTGAAGTGGTTTCATCCAGTTTTCACCACCAATTGCAGCACCAATGATTTCAATTGTGCCGATTAGTAGAAGTACCAGGCCTAGCGACTTCCATAAACGACGCCAGCCTGAAGCGCCCTCGGGAATGGACTGGAGAGCACCGAGATATACACCACTAGCCATCGCAAGCATGCCCCACAACAGCAGAATCACCGGACCCTGTACTATTCGTTCCAGCATCCAGATGGCCAACGCCAGCAACGCGATTCCGAATACGGCCTTGATGCTATCCATCCAGGGACCGGCTTTGGGCACCAGTTTGCCGGCGGAAACCCCAAACAGTATCAATGGCAGACCCATACCCATGGAAAGGGCGAACAAGGCTGTACCACCCAAAAGCGCGCTGCCTGAAGCACCGATCACAATTAGAGCTGCAGCCAATGGCGGGGCTACACAAGGACCCACGATCAGGGCAGACAGAAAGCCCATCACCGCAACACCAGCAAGGCTTCCGCCTTCTTGCCGATTACTGGCATTTGTTAACCGGGTTTGCAGACTGGAGGGCAGTTGCAGTTCGAAAAATCCGAACATAGAGAGCGCCAGTGCGATGAAGATGGCGATAAAGAAGCCAAGTATCCAGGGGTTCTGGAATAAAGCCTGAAGATTCTGACCAAATAGTCCGGCCAAAACACCCGCCACGGTATAAGTCACGGCCATGGCGAGCACATAGACAAGTGATAACCAGAACGCCTTCGACGTTGTCATGCGGTCACCCTGGCCGGCGATGATGCCCGAAAGAATGGGCACCATCGGAAATACACAGGGTGTAAACGCCAACAAAATACCGGCAATGAAAAATGCGAACAGCGCGCCGGTGGGGTTTTTAAGCAGCATCTGAGCCAGCGCGTCCTGTTCTGATACCGGTGGAGCGCTGGAACGGGATGGAGTCGGTGTACTGGTTTTAGCCACCGAAGACCGGTCTGGAAGCTCACCTTCACCTATGGCCCCAGCTGAGGCCGGAATGAGCAGCTCAACACTTGAGGTTTGAGGCGGATAACAAATATCACCATCCCGGCAGCCCTGGTAATCAGCTTGTAAGCTGATGCTCTGTTCCGGTCCGGCCGGCCTGTTGATGTGCACCGGCACTTCTATCTGTCCGAAGTAAACCTCGACAGGACCAAATTCCGGATCATCCTTAATAGTGCCGGCTGGAAGCTCGGTATCACGAACTTCAAATCTATTGTCACCCAACACCCTGAACGCCATCTTGTCCCGGTAGAGGTAATAACCAGGCTGTGCGGTAAAACGTACCAGGATTGTTTCAGGAGAAAGCCCGATGGCCTCGTATACAAATGCCTCATCCGGCTGCAGGGCCGGCTCGTTATTGATCGAATCCTGCCCCAATACAGTTAGTGGCTGGTTGAACACATCGGCCAGTGTTGTTGCAGCTTGTGGTTGTGTGCCAAGAGCAGCAACCTCTACCGGAGCCGGTAATTTGACATCCAGCAACTGTTCTGTGGGGGGATAACAAAATACATCTTCCATACACCCCTGGGAGCGAAGCTTCAGGCTAACGAACTCAACGGTGGGTTCCACGGAATCCAGGGGTAGCCTGACTGTCAGGCGGTCATGAAACTTGATGACCTCCTCACCCAGCAACTCATCAAACTTTTTTTCGCCTTCCGGTATATCTGCCTCGCCCAGAACAACTCCGGAGGTTTCGGTTTTGAACTTCAGAAACTTGTTATTATACAAGTAATAGCCATCGGCAATTTTCCAGCTTACTTCGATTTGCTGCCGGTCACTGGCGGTCGCGGAAACATCGAAAACCTCACCAAAATCCCTGATCTCATCAAATTCAATTGCTGTTGCAAATGTTGACCACATCAACAGCAAGGCAGTTGGAAGTAGTCCGGAGAAACCCATTAATTTTCTATTTTTCATCATCAGATAAGACCGTGGCCTGGTTATTTTGCATTCACTGCCCCGCAATAGACGCCGCAATTGCCTGGTAGTTTCAAAAGACAGGGGAGAAATTTTACCTGAACAGGACATCGAGAGCCGAGATTTTCTTGTTAAGGTTCCAAAACAGGAATATACTTACCGACCGTTCGGTCAGTTCACAAAGTAAGGCCAGACAACATGCAAAACCAATCCGCCAACAAAACAATTCAATCTGATGGTGAGCAAGCCATTCTGGAAGCTGCCGAAATTCTTTTTGCCCAGAAAGGATTTGATTCTGTTTCCATGAGTGCTATCGCCGGACTTGCCAATACCAGCAAACCCAATATTTACCATCACTTTAAAAACAAGAACGATCTGTACCTGGCCGTTATGAAAACTGCCGTCCGGCGGTCTTCGGCTTTGCTTGACGCAGTGGAGGACGCGCCTGGTACATTCAGTCAGCGCCTAACCGGGTTTTCTACGGGTCAGTTAAAAAATATCCTGGGTCACAAACGCAGCACCCAACTGATCTTGCGGGAAACATTGACCGAAGACTCCCAACAGGGGCAGGAAATTACTCGACTGGTGATGGGCGAGGTGTTTAGCAGGCTCGTGGAAATGGTTCACCAGGGCCAGCTGGATAAGGAGTTTCGGGATGACATCGACCCGACGCTGGCTGCGTTCATGATCATATCAGCCAACATGTTCTTCTTTCAGGCTTCCCCGATCATGCAACACATTCCTGAAGCCGAATTCATCGATGATGCCAGCACCTACAGTCAGGGCGTCATGGATGTACTGATCAACGGCATGCTTCGAAGAGGAGATAGCTGATGCAACATCATAGGGAATACAGATTTCTATTCAGGCTCGGCTTAATATCAATATTTACCCTATTTCTCAGCGCCTGCAGTAGTGAGGACTCTACCGGGGAAGGTACAACGGCCAATGCGAAGGCGGTTCTGATTTCCACTTCAATCGCAGAAACCAGGGAGTTGCCCATATGGCTGGAAACGGTCGGCCAGGTGCATAGCCTGTCCGCGCCAACCATCGCTGCAGAGGTTGAGGGGCGCATCACCACCATCACAGCAGATACCGGAGACCGTATTGAGATTGGGCAACTGCTCGCGGAAATAGATACTTCAACCCTTTTGCTGCAGCAACAGGCGGCACAGGCCAGTCTCGAACGTCTTGAAGTACACATTGCCAACGGAAAGCGCCGGGTTGACCGATTGGAAAAACTCTCCTCAAAAAACCTTTCTTCTCAAACTCAGCTTGATGATGCCATGGAGCAGTTGGAAGCATACCAGGCGGACTACAAGGCAGCTGTTGCCCAGCTCGCCATTGTCGAAGATTCGCTAAACAAGTCCCGTGTCATGGCACCGGTCTCAGGCGTCATACAAAGGCGCTTCATCACGACCGGAGATTTTGTAAAGCGCGGGCAGGCCCTATTTGAAATTACGCGCACTGATCTGCTCCAGGCCTGGTTGCCCTATCCCGAAACAGTTGCTTTGCGGATTAAAATTGGCCAGCCCGCAAAGATTTACAGTCCGCTCACACCAGGTGTCTTTGCGCCCGCAGAGATTACAGATTTGCAACCAACCGTCGGTAATGGCAGTCGTGCTGTTATGGCCATCGTTGATCTGGAAAATCCCGGTGATTTACGACCAGGTGCAACGCTTTCAGGACAGGTTTTGGTAGAAACACGCAGTCTCGCTGTAATGGTTCCAAATCTCAGCGTTGTACGCCGGCCGGCGGGACAGGTGGTCTATGTGATCAATGGCGACAGGGCAGAGGCCCGGTTGGTAGAAACCGGTCACAACGATGCCGGCATGATTGAAATCACCAGCGGCCTCAAGGGTGGTGAAGTTGTAGCAGCCGACGGTGCAGCGTTTCTGACCGACGGCGCCAGTGTGAAAATTGCGGAGCCAGTCAGTTGAACTTACCCGAGATTTCCATCCGGCGGCACGTATTCGCCTATATGCTCTCTGCGGTGCTGGTGCTGTTCGGTGTCATCAGTTATAAGGATATCGGTGTTGACCGCTATCCGACGGTCGAGTTTCCGATGATCTCTGTGACCACGATCCTGCCCGGCGGGACGCCTGAAATCATTGATTCCAGTATCACCAACCTGATTGAGTCTTCGGTCAACAGCACACCGGGGATTGACCACATCAACTCCAATTCCTCGCCTGGAATTTCAGTCATCAACATCCGTTTCAATATGGACAAGGACGTCAATGTCGCCTTTAACGAGGTACAGTCACGTGTTAACCGGGTGTTGAGAGACCTGCCCAATGAAGCCGAATCACCGGTAGTGGCAAAAATAGAATTCGGCGCCCTGCCAGTTATGTGGCTTGTTTTGACAGGTGACCGCACCTTGCAACAGCTCAATCAATACGCTCGCAATATCATCAAAAAACGACTGGAAACCATCGATGGTGTCGGTGAAGTTCAGCTCGGCGGTGAACAGCGCCGCACCATCCGGGTCAACCTGAACCCCACACGTATGAAACAACTTGGCATTACCGTTCCCGACGTGGTGCACATGTTCAACCGCGAGCATCTGCGTTTGCCGGGTGGCTTTCTCATCAGCGAGGGTAAAGAAGAGTTGCTCGAGCTGGATCTTGAATACCACAGCCCCGAAGCCCTGGGCGAGATGATCGTCGCTTACAGCGGTGGCGCCCCCCATCGACTACACGACTTTGCCGACATCGAGGATGGCCTGGCAGATTTCCGCCAACTGGCGCGATTCAATGGAGAACCCACAGTAGGACTCGGTATCGTCAAGGTTCAGGATGCCAATACCGTCGCCATAGTCAATGAGATCACCCGGCGCATGAATGAAGAGCTGATACCGAGCCTGCCACCGGGAGTTGAACTTCGGATTGCTCACAATGATGGGACTTTGACGCAAGGGATTATCGATGCACTGGAAGAACACCTGATCTCGGGCACATTGCTGACCGCGCTGGTGGTGCTTCTGTTCCTGAAAAACCTGCGTTCCACATTCATTATTGCAGTGGCCATTCCCGTATCGTTATTGGGTGCAATCGCGGTCATGTACTTTCTCGGCTACACCTTCAACACCATGACCATGCTCGGTCTGCTGTTACTGATTGGTGTAGTTGTAGATGACGCTATCGTGGTGCTGGAGAATATCTACCGGCACGCGGAGGAGCACGGCTCGGAACGGGTTGATGCAGCAATTCACGGTACACGGCAGGTTGTGTTTGCTGTGATGGCAGCCACGCTGACGCTGGTGGCTATCTTTGCCCCGGTGATATTTATGCAGGGAGTCATTGGCAGGTTCTTCGAGGCTTTTGCGGTGGTGGTTACCTTTGGTGTACTCGCCTCCCTGTTTGTTTCAATGACCCTGACGCCCATGTTGTGCTCCCGGTTTCTCAAGGTTGAGAAGAAACATGGAAAACTTTATCACCTGATAGATAACGGTTTTAATGTAATGGACAGGGCTTACGCCAAATTGTTGAGTGTGTCCCTTGGCAATCGCCGCCTGGTCGCCTGGATCACACTGGCAATCGTGCTCTCGAGTGGTTACTTTTTTAGCCACACCGGCTCCGGATTCATGCCCGTGCAAGATGAAGGCCGGTTTATGATCAGCGTCAAAACACCACTGGGTTCCTCTATCAGTTACACGGAGGAAAAACTCAAGAGAATCGAAAAGATTCTTGAGCAGAATGAAGATATCGCTGGTTACTTTGTAACCATTGGCGCCGATCAGTCCCGGCAGGTCAGCAAAGGAAGCTTCCTGGTCAGGATGGTGCCATGGGAAGAACGTGATATTACCCAGGTTGAAATGATAGAAAAACTGCGTGGTGAGTTGACGTCAATAGCAGGCGTGCAAGCTTTTCCATCTCCTATGCCCATGGTTGGCGGTCAGCGTGGCGAACCGCTACATTTTATTCTTAGCGGGCCCGACCTGAATGAAGTCGCCCGCCTGGCGGAGATCGTCCACCAACGGTTGGCGGAGGAACCCGGTATCGGCAACCTGGACCTGGAGTTGCAACTTGACCTCCCGCAACTGGAAGCCAGGCTGAGACGATCGTTGGCGCGTAGCCTGGGCCTTTCCTCTGATGAAATTGCATTGGCTATCAACGTATTGGCCGGTGGTATTGATATTGCCCGTTTTAATGATGACCCCGGTGACGGTGAACGCTATGACATTCGCCTCAAAGCAGGCCAGGGTCAACTTGACTACAGTGATGATGTTTCCAAAATCTACCTGCGCTCCTCAAATGGTGAAATGGTGAGCCTGGCCAACCTTGTCACACTGGAGCCTAAACTGGGGGCCGCCGTTATTTCACGTCATGACCTTCAGTATGCTGCTAACTTCTACAGCACACCGGTGGTGTCACTGGGTGAGGCCGTCACCCTGGTCAACAATGCAACAGCCGACCTTCTGCCTTTGGGCTATGAGGTCAATATGTCGGGTCGCGCAGAGGAATTCGGAAAAACTGCTTTCTACCTGCTATTTGCCTTCGTGGTTGCCATTATCCTTGTCTACATGGTGCTCGCCAGCCAGTTCAATTCTTTTATTCAGCCTTTCATCATTATGGTTGCCCAACCACTTGCCATTATTGGCGGTGTTGTAGCTATCTGGGCCACCGGCCATACGCTCAACATGTTTTCGATGATCGGCCTGGTCCTTTTGATGGGCCTGGTAGCCAAAAACTCTATCCTGCTGGTCGATCTGACCAACCAGCGCCGTGAAGACGGTAAGAGTATTGAGCAATCTCTGAAGGAGGCATGCCCGATACGTCTGCGCCCTATTCTGATGACATCACTGACCATTATTCTGGCCATGTTACCGGCGGCTTTTGGCGTGGGTGCCGGCTCTGACAGTAATGCGCCGATGGCGGTTGCTGTTATCGGTGGAATGATCAGCTCAACACTGCTCTCCCTGGTTGTGGTACCGGCGGTTTATTCGTTGATCGAAGGGGCGCTTGAACGCAGGACATAAAAATCTCTCTCCATGCACTAGACTAATATGATGGTTTAGAAAATGACGGAGTTAAAAATGAACAATAATGTAAAAGCACCCTGGCACCTTTGGGTTGTGGGTATCGTAGGGTTTCTGTGGAGTGCCATGGGAGCCATGGACTATGTCATGACCAAGACAAGGAACGCCGAGTACATGAGCGCTTTCACCCCTGAGCAGTTGGAATTTTTCTATGGCCTGCCAATCTTCATAGTGGCGGCATGGGCAACTGCTGTGTGGTGTGGTGTTGCCGGTTCAATAGTGTTGCTATTGAGGAAAAGTGCAGCCGTTGGTCTGTTTCTGATCTCCCTGATTGCCATGTTTATCACTGCAATCCATAACTACGGAATATCCAATGGCTTTGAAGTCATGGGGGATACATTTGCCCTCGTTTTCACCGCTATTATATTTTTGGCATCGATTGGATTGTATTTGTATGCCAGGGCTATGAAGCAACGGGGCGTGCTTAAATAAGCGAGTGTTAATACAGGGTAACTCCGTCGACCGCCAAGGTGGAGTGGCAGTGAGTTATGAACCTTTCTTATAGCCAGCCACTGACCCATTGCCCGGCATTTTTTAGCGTCCGCCATTGAATTGAGAAACAGCGTTTGGAGATCACTGCCTCAATCAGGCAGTGGATAACCTTTCCATTCTCATCATATTCCACTTCGGTAATTAAGAAGTGCTTTTCCCTTCGTTCGGGGTTTACTGCGGTCCACTTGCTATTGAGCAGTTTTTTCGGACTCAGTGCATTCATTCTGGTAGCTTTTTATGGTGCCAGTGCTATCAGGATTTCATTGCGGCGCATGAACCATGGTGTGAATGGTGCATTGTAACGGGCCCATACGGGCTCACCAGCAACCGTAAGATTGTTCTGTTTGATCCACTCCCTTAAAGAAGCCAGATGTTTCTTATAGCTTTTTTCACTCCAGCCGCCAGAGTAACGGATTGCCGCAGCCCTATAGGCAGGTATTTCCCGCAGGGACACGGATGGGTTTTCCGGTACCGGAATAGTTTCCATCGTATAGGAAGCCGGCATCATGAAGCTGACCGCCCAACCCTTGCCCGAAGCGCGCTGGGCAACCGGTGATGTCATTGCAATTTTCTCGGGTTCGGCTTTTTGCGACACCGGGCTGGTCATTTCAATCTTGTCACGGCGGGTATTATCGCCTGATATGTATTTGAACAAACTTCGAAATGCATCATTGGATGCATCTTCAAAATCCGCATAGACAATGACTTCCGCAACGATTGAGGGTGCATACTCTCGAATTTCGAATTGATCCTCTTTTAGTGAAACACTATATTCAGCTTCTTCCGTCGCCATCAGATTTCCCGAAGTAAGAATGGTGAGTAAAGCTATAAGTGAAGCACAAATCGATTTCATTCGTCTTACCTGCCAAGTGCCTGCTCTACCGCGACGATCAGATCCGGATCATATGGCTGAGTACGAGGGCTGTATTCTGCAATCATCTCACCATCGCGACCAATCAGATACTTATGAAAATTCCATGTGGGATAAGTACCGGCAGAGTCAGCAAGGGCCGCGTAAAAAGGATGTGCGTTGTCCTTTTTAACCGATGTCTTTTCGAACATCGGAAACTCAACTCCATAGGTGAGACGGCAAAACTCCTCGATTTTTTCCTCTGAGCCAGGCTCCTGACCCATGAAATCATTGGATGGAAAGCCCAATACGACAAGACCCTCTTCACCATATTGATCATAGAGTTTTTCCAGACCGTCATATTGAGGTGTGTTACCGCATTTAGATGCCGTATTGACGATCAACAGCACTTTGCCGGAATAAGCTTCGCAGAGATTCACTTCTTCGGTTGACGCCAGGCGCCTGAAGTCCTGATCAAGCAGCTCACTATCGCAAGCCATGGTAGGCAAGCTGAGTAATAAAAGTATAATTGCAATTAGTTTATTCATGGTTTTTCCTACTAAATTAACTCGGTCTGTATACATATTGTATATTATTATGAATAACATAAACACATATTTTGTATGTTTATTGTTTAATATGTATAATTATTGTATATTATAAGACAGACTTACGATGCTGCAAGCAAATATGAACGAAACGTCCAGGAAAATAGCCATGTCGGAGATAAATAGCTTCACCAACAGATCTTCCCAACCATCTTGTGCCACGATTAACATCAAGAACTTACGCTTGCGTACATTTATCGGGTTTAACCCCGATGAAAAGACCAAAAAGCAGGATGTCGTCCTTAATATTGAAATTAATTACGGCATAGATGGTTTAGTTCTGCAGGATCACATTGACGATGCCTTGAATTATAAAACAATCACCAAGCGGGTGATCAGTCTCGTTGAGGAGGGTCGTTTCCTGCTGCTGGAAAAGCTGGCGTCGGATGTCCTCAGTATTTGTAGCGAGCATCCGGGTATCCAGTCTTCAAGCGTCACGATCGACAAGCCACATGCACTACGATTTGCGGATTCGGTTTCATTGACATTGAAGTATCGTGCTGAAGTCGTCAGCACTCATCAATTTTTGGAGAAAGCATCATGAGCGTAGAGCCATTTTATCTCACCAACCTCACCGAGGCCGATAATGACGGCTTGAGCACGGAAGCAATTCTGGTGCGCGATGCCCTGATAGCTCACGGCCTTGAGACGCCGATGATCGAAACCGGTCTCAGTCCGGAGCAAAAGTATGACCGCATCCGGGACTTAATGTCCGATGTGGTTGAAACCCTGGGGCTTGATCTTAGTGATGACAGCCTCGCAGAAACCCCACACCGCATTGCCAAAATGTATATATATGAAATATTTTCCGGTCTGGATTATCAGCATTTTCCAAAGTTGTCACTGATAGATAACAAGATGGGTGCAGATGAGATGGTCAAAATCCGCGATATCGACCTGACCAGCACATGTGAGCATCACTTCGTAACCATCGATGGTGTTGCCAAGGTTGCCTATATTCCGAGCGACAGGATCATTGGCCTTTCCAAGATCAATCGAATCGTACGCTTTTTCGGCCAGCGCCCGCAGGTCCAGGAACGCCTGACACGGCAGATCCTGGTGGCAATGCAAACACTACTGGGCACTGATAACGTGGCTGTGAGCATTGATGCCACGCATTATTGTGTTAAATCACGCGGAGTGATGGACACCAACTCACAGACCAGTACGACCGCACTCGGTGGCTGCTTTAAAGAGAACATTCACACAAGGGCTGAATTTCTCAATCCTTGATATTGAGGAATGCTATAAGGCCTTTTGAGCATCTGACTTAATCTCAACCCGCCAATTCCGTGTAAGGCAACTGAGCAATCAGGGCTGAAGACAGGCAAATATCAATTTGGAGAGTTCTAGTTAAACTCTCCAAATTGTTCCATTAACAACCTTAACGCGGAGCAGTTTGCGGCTCAGATGCGTTGCCATATTCAAGCATGACCGTGCTTGCACCTTCAGCAAAATGAGCACCGGCATCCTCAACGACCTTCATAATGGACATATTCAGTTCACTCACCACTTCCAGGTAAGCACTGAAATCCGATTCATCAACATAAACCCGGGCTCTGATTATTAGTGCATTGCTGGAAAACTGAATAAATCTTACCCTGACTGATTTCTCAATCACCTTTATATGAGCGCGTGCCACGGCATCAATACCGTCGATGACGGATTGCATTTGCTCCAGGGTCGTGTCGAAACGAAGCGGCAGATCGGGATGGTACAACATCTTTTCACGTTTTGAGAAGTTTTCAATTGCACCATGAGCGATGATGCAGTTAGGCACCGAGACCAATGTGTCGCTAAGCGTCCGGATACGCGTTGTACGGAGACCAATTTCCTCGATGCTGCCAAGAATGTCTCCATACTTACACAGATCGCCAGTCTGCATGGGTTGTTGTGAGTACAGCGATACAGCGCCGAGCAGGTCCTCGATGGGCTTTTGCAATGCCAGAGCCAGTGCAACACCACCCACGCCGAGGCCTGCCAGCAATGCGCTAATTTCGACGCCGGAATTGCTTAACCAGACAAGGGAGGCGCCAAGCAGTGTCAGCAGTTTGAGTGCATGGGCTAACGGCCTCCCCAGGATGTGTGCATCCTCGCGACCCTCGGCGATGAATCTTTCCCGCCTTTTTGCACGCGCAAGGTCAATCAGTGAGAATATCAACCAAACCACGATCAGTGTTACCAGTGTTCTGGATTCCGCCAATTCCTGGGCCCTGGCCCCCAACCCCAGTTCTCTCAGCAGGCTACCGCTAATTAAACCGATCGCAAGGAAAGGAACTGGCCGCGTGAGAAAACTCCGTATCGGGACAAATAACGGTGCTCCGGGCTTACTGATCAATCGGCTCAGAATGTAGCCTATTATCCAGAAAGCTGGCAAAAGTATGCCTATCATCCCTAACACAATTACCCACTT
>JAOUCZ010000100.1 GCA_029859505.1 Lysobacterales bacterium
CAGTGCTGGGAATAACGGTATCAGGTGTGCATGTGGCAACAATCAGGAGGTCTACGTCATCCGGATCTATATCTGCCGCGGCGAGGGCGCGTTGCCCGGCAACCGTTGCCAGATCACTATTGGGAACATGTGAAACCCTGCGTTCCCGGATACCACTGCGGGTTCGGATCCATTCATCAGATGTATCGATAACACTGGCAATCTCATCGTTGGTTAAAATTGCGGGTGGAACGCATTTGCCCCAACCGGTGATCGCAGCATAGTCAGCCATAATTTTTATTATCCCGAAGGCGCGTGTCATCAACTGATAGTAAAAATAGTATAACTCAAACATGGTTCAGTTTTTAACAGACTAAGTAAATTGCGAAGGATAATCTTCCTGTCAATTCAATCCGCTAGAGCCCTGACGGCTTTGGCCGGTAGCGCTAGATCATGCTAAATCCGACAGGCTCCCGGCATAAGTTCAGGCCCAACCGGTTGCCCTCGTTTAAATCAGGGCTTGCCCGACAAAGAGACTTGCTGCACTCTGCTATTTTTGACTAGATCGACGGGCAATTAATATGACGACCCAACTCCCGCTGGAGGTACGTTTCCTGAAGCGTTATGCACGCCAGTTGCACATGGCCGGTGTTCCCGCACACCAGTTTGAGCGGATGATGACGGCCCTGGCTGACAAGCTCGGATTCAACTGTCAGGCACTGTCCAGTCCGACCTCCATTTTCCTGTCTTTCCAGTACCAGGATGATGAGGATGATATGCACCCGATTCCCACACAGCTGGATCGTATGAATCCACCGGTAATCAATCTCGGAAATACAGCGGAACTCTATGACATGGGTCACTGCCTGCTTGATGGTGAAGTGAGTGCTGAAGAGGCCTATGCGAGACTGAGTAACTGGCAACCGACGCCATTGTATCCTCTGTGGTTGCAAATACTCTGTTGGGGTTTAACCGGGGGTGCGGTAGCAGTGATGCTGGCGGCAAGCTGGGCAGGAATTCTGGCAGCAGCAGTCACCGGAGCAATGACAGGCTTATTGGTAACACAGGCCGGCGCAGCGCTTAGAGAAGGGGGCTTGGAAGCCATTGCAGCACTATTCAGTACCTTCCTGGTATTTGTTTTGAACAGGCTTGTACCGGGTCTGGACGTCTTTGTCGTCATCATGTCCAGTCTGATCGTATTGATTCCCGGTCTGGGTTTGACGATTGCAGTAACAGAATTATCAACTGACCATTTGGCCTCAGGGTCTGCACGTCTTTCAGGTGCCCTGGTTACCCTGCTCAAACTATCGCTTGGCGTATTGATCGGCACGGTAGTCGTGGGTTGGTTTGGCTGGTCGCCGGAGTCCTCGTCGGCAAGCAGCCTGGCCTCACCTCCCGACTGGTTCCGCTGGCCGGCTTTACTCGCGGCAGCGTTTAGTTTTGGCGTGTTGTTTTCGGTGCGATTGAAAGAGTTTCATTTCGCCATGCTCGCGGCCATAATCAGCTACGTGGTTTCCCGTGTTGGTGTTGCTGCCGGCGGTCTGGAGTTTGGTGTTCTTCTCGCCTCGATGTCGGTGGCTGTTCTGTCGAACCTTTATGGTCGTGTTTTCAAGCAGTCGGGCGCATTGATCAGGGTGCCCGGCGTAATATTGCTAGTCCCCGGCACCATCGGTTATCACGGTGCAACTGCATTGTTTCTGGATGGTGGTACGAACCTCACCGATACCACTTTGCTGGCCTTGCGCTTACTGATCGCGCTGGTCGGTGGATTACTGTTTGGCAATACGCTGCTGCCGCCGAGACGAGGGCATTGAGTTTGGACAGCGAGGCTGCTTAGATTTTCGAGCCCATCATGGATTGTTTCAGTTCGTGCCATGAGCGTCCGGATTTTTTGTCGATACGAATATCATCCGCGTTTGCTGGCCACTGGTTGCTGCCACTGACAAAGTCATCGTCAATAAAGTGATGAAGAACGGGTATGCCTGCCACGTTGATCGCTGCCGGTGCGATGGTTAAGCCCCTGGTGGCAACCAGTTGATGAGCGGTGGCTGGTGCCATGTAAACCGGGACCGATCCCATCCGCCCGCTCATATCGGTGTGGCAATGTCCACAGATCACCAGTTTGACGTGATTGGTTTCAGCAACAGTTGACTTCAGCCCCTGGAACCATTCTGAACCACCCATATCAACCAATTCAATTCCTGTGAGCATGGGTGGGTGATGAAGGGCGATCAAAGTGGGTTTATCCGACTGACCAAGCTCTTTCTTTAACCATGACAACCGGTTCTCATCAAACGCCGGCAACTCGGAACCAGTACAACAGCTGTTAAGCGCCAGGATTCTAAACGGCAGATCGTCGACCGCATACTGGAATGTATTGTCGCAGCTTGGAAAACAGGAAGTCCCTGCAAACACGTCCGTCATCACCTTCGGATTATCATGATTACCGGGTATGACATAGGTTGGCATTTTCAAGGGTCTGATCAGCTCAAGAAAATGTTCGTAACCTGCTGTGTCCCCTTGTTCGACAAGATCCCCGGTGATCATGACGACATCGGCTAATGGGCGCATGCGATTGATCTGCTGCACCGTCTCTGACAGGTGAAGTGCAGTATCAACTTCGTCGTACAGGATTTCTCCCGGTGGAAGAATGTGTGTGTCGGTAATCTGTATTAGCAGCGTCATATTTGCAGTGATAATGCCTTTTACGAGGTAATGCCTGAAGTTCTTATTCTGCCGCCTGAATGTCATGACAGTCGCGTTTATATTTGAACTTATGGATCCTCGTGATCAATATACACGAAACATTACGACCATTCATTTTGTCATCTTATGAATTTGAAGAATCGACCTACACAAGAGTATTGTTTGATTCCCCACAGCTTGAAAGCGGGCTTGAATCCTGATCACGTGATCACAACATACATTATAAATACGTAATATACATTTCTAAGGCTATAGGATCTGGTAAAGGAAATATTATGAGTTTGTCAAAAAAGGTTGTGTGTCCATATTGTGGTGCTGTGAACAGAATCCCGGCTGAACGTCTTGGTGATAACCCACTGTGTGGGAAATGCAGCATGCACATTTTCGCCTCGAAACCGGTAGAGTTCACAACAGCTGATTTTCACAAACAAATATCCAATAGTGAGATTCCCGTGCTGGTAGATTTTTGGGCACCGTGGTGTGGTCCATGCAAAATGATGGCGCCAGCTTTTGAAAAGGCTGCAATTGCACTGGAACCTGACGTCCGACTAGCCAAGCTGAATACTGAAGAAGAGCAACAGATCGGTGCCCAGTTTGATATTCGCAGTATTCCGACAATGGTCCTGTTCAAAGACGGAAAGGAAATTGCCAGGCAGTCGGGGGCAATGATGGGTGGTCAGATAGAGCAGTGGGCCAGGCAGCATCTCGTCTAGATGACCGACTATGTGAAACCCGACTGGCGCGGGTAAAGATTCTTAGCGGATTGAATCCCTAATGAGACTTGGGGTTACACTACAGCGCATGCTGAAGGAGTGACACCAAATGACCGCAAAACTAAGGATTCGCGATATTAAGTATTACGCTGCTTATACCGATTGCCTTCTGGAGCATCTACTGGCCACCAGTTGCGTGGTTGCTGGTTCCGGTCTTTGGTTTATCAGCATGCAAAAGGCGACCGGGATACCCGTCCGTTTGTTACTGTATTTGATGTTTATAGTGATGGTTGCGAGTGGATCAATCACTCGTTGGCCCCAAGACAAATGCTCGATCACGACCCGCGCGATGATGTTCGTCCTTGGTTGCATACAATCCCGCAGTGGTAATACCGATAAATGTCCATCGGGTATCGCAACGCAGAACCCTGCACATTACGAAGCTTTGGATGTTAAGCTCAAAGATCAACGTGTTGCGAACTACCATCAAGAGATGATAAAAAACCTGTTGGAATTGCTTGCCGCGGCAGGACTGGAGTCGCTGGATGAGTTGCGACCGGGTCATATCCATCAACGGGTGGGAGGAACTGTGGTCAAAAGTTATGACGAACTGTATCCTCCTGTGAAGGAGGGTTGCCTGCTGACGGAGTCAACGGTCCCGGAAGATCTGCAAGCCTTGTGGGTCCGTGCTGACGCCAACAAATGGTAGAAATTAAGAGATGCCGAATGGCAAATAAGAACAATAGAGAAGAATAATAGTTTTATGGTAAACAGGTTTGGCTTATGTCTTCTATTGGTGTTCACGCTAGTGTTTACGGCAGCGTGCACGACGCCGTCCGAAATTGTGCAGCCCGGTGTCGATGCCACTAACTGTCATATTATTTACGATGCAGGCAGCAGTGCGACCCGCTTGTTTATCTACCAGGAAACTACATCAGGCTGGTTGAAGCACAAGGGTCCCCACACCGATCCCCTGTCAGATCCAATACGTAGAAATCGAGGGAAATCCTTGTCCGATGTCAATGCTGTGATTGCCGATACACTCATTGCACTGGATGATATACGTCGCGATGGCCCACCGGACAGAAATGGAGAGACACAATGGTATGCATTCGATTGGCGAAGACACTGCAACGTTAAATCAGCGGCTGTGTATGCAACCGCTGGTATGCGGCTTGCGGAGAAACAAGATGCCAGGAACAGTGGATTGCTTTGGGAAAGATTGAATAAAAGACTGGGCAAAAAACTTGGGATGGATGTAACAACACGAACACTTTCGGAATATGAGGAAGGTTTGTACGCCTGGCTGGCGCTGCGTGAATTAAAGCCTGATGGAGATTTTGGTATTGCAGAAATGGGTGGTGTGTCACTGCAGGTGACCTTCCCATGTCCATCGTGTGATAACGCCAGGCAAGTCAGGGTAAAGGACGTGATCATGCCGGTCTTCAGCCATTCATTTATTGGCTGGGGTCAGGATGAGGCCTGGAAAAAGTATAGGAATATCAATGCCTGCTCCCGGGGTGCCGCATTAAAAATACCGGGCTGGCGGGTCGATGATTGCGAGGGCGTGCTTGAGTTCGAGGACACCGCTGCTGATGTTAAAAGCATGGTTGAAAACGCTGAAGGTTTTCAATGGTACCTGAGCAGTGCATTCCGTTACATGCAAAATACCGATATTGAAAATTTTTGTCGCAGGGGTATTAACGATGGTTTCCAGCCCGAGTCTTCGTGTTTTCGTGCGGTCTATCTAAGTAGTGTTTTAAACACCCTGGAGTTGATGGATAAGTCCGAACCAACTGATGTGAGCTGGACACTGGGTGCCGTGGCGTGCACGGCTACCCGGTGTCTCGAAGTTCAATAATTGCTTTAGGGCTGATCAGCTTTTGGCTGGAATATCTACTTCGCCTTTGACATCACTTGAGCTAATGCCGCCGCTGCCGTCCTTGAGCACACGAAAATCGCCACCGACATCATCGGCGCTTATATCACCGGAAGAATCGCGCTCTACAATCACATCGCCAGTGATGTCTGTTGCCTCGATATCACCTGAACTATCGGACATGACCAGTACATTGCCGTTAATTTCCATTACTTCGATATCGCCGGAACTGTCAGATTCGATCGTCACATTACCTTCAGCCTCATCAACTTCAATATCACCTGAGGAATCACTGATGGACACACTGCCCCGGGCTTTTTCAATATCGATATCGCCTGAACTGTCCTTGATTTCCAGCGCGCCAATATTTTTTAACAATATATCACCACTGCTGTCTTTAACATCCAGTGCCATGTCCTGTGGTACTTCAATTTGCAGATCGATCCGGGCGTAACTGTTGCCGAAAGATGTCCAGCCGCCACTTGCATCGGGCAGGCTTACTTCTATCCCGGCATGCTTTCCGTTTGTAGTATTAATCTCTGATGACTCTAACCAGGATTCTTTCGAGGCGCAGACCCTACCATGAATAACGGCCTGATTTGCTCCGTCAACACCAACGATATCAAGGTCTCCCGCCGTCGCTGCAATTGACAGTATTTCGCTACCGGTCAAGTCGAGTGTCTTATCGATGTTCTTTTCATATTTACAGCTGTCCGCCAAGGCCTCGGTACTGAATTGGTAGAGCAATAGCGCACAAAGCAGTACTCCCCAAAAGCGGATTGGAAATGTCATGGTTGTTCTCATTGGTCTCATTGTCCTCACTCCTGAATAATCACAAGTTCCGGTTTACTTATATGCAAGAAAAGAGCCAGCCGTCATGCTGGGCCCGATAATGCAGTAATTGCCTGTTTTCAGTGATTAAGACGACGTCAGGTCTAAAATGGTTGCTCGAATATCAGCCCTTTTTTATGTGGAAAGGTGAATATCGCCATCCGGGTGCTTTTTTTGACCAATTCTCCCTTTGTCAACAGTGTAGTGTGAGGATGTCTTAGGAAAAGATCGTCAGGTCCCGGGGTAAACAGGTGATTTCCGCCGGTGTGTTGCCACGGAACTCACCGTCCGGGCCCAATAGCATTCCCTGTGGTGAACGGATGATGATATGGGCGGCTTTATATGTTTTGACTTCAGGGTACTCAATGTGCCGGCCATCATAGATAGTCGGAAACAGTTTGAGCAACCGGGTCCTGGGCAGACTTTCCAGGATGGTTACATCCAATTGACCGTCATCGATTTTTGCTTCCGGCGCCATCAGGAAATGTGTGCCGGTATACCGGCTGTTGGAAAAAGTGACAAAAATATTGTCACTGGTGAATGACTCACCATCTATTTCCAGCTCCAGTGGGTAACTCTTTAGTTTGAGTACCTTCCACAGGGTTGCCAGTGTATAGGCCGCTTTACCCATAAACTTCATTTTCTGCGCGACGAGACCTGCATCCACTGCAAAACCCATGGCGACGATATTTACGAAATAGAAACTCCTGCCGGTGGATTCCACCAGGCCTACATCCACCTTGCGGGTATGTCCCCGGTGTATCAGTTCAATGGCGTCCATCAGTGTGTCTGTTTTTAAATTAAGTTCACGTGCGAAGGCGTTGCCGGTACCTATAGGTAAAAGACCCAGTGGAATACGTTCCGCTTTGGGGTGCTGATAAAGACCATTGAGGACTTCAAAGACGGTTCCATCACCACCGGCTGCGACCAGTCCGTCGTATGTAGAAAGATCAGTGCGGGTGACCAGTTCAGTACCGTGGCCTGTATGTGTTGTTGGTATGAATGTCACCTTCATACCCAGGCTTTCAAATTTGGCTTCAACAGCGGGAAGTTTCTTAACCGAACGACCATAGGCGGCATTGGGGTTAAAAATAATTAGCAGTTTCAAACGGTCTTTTCCAGGCTTCAGATTTTGGGGATCACGCTAACCATTCTATTGCACTTGTATTTTGTTTGGTATCCTTAGGCTCAAATACTGGAAGGAACCAGGGTCCCGACACGGAAATGGCAGCCAAAAAGACGAGTTTCAGTCGAAAATTGCACCTGGCATTTGGTGCGATGTTAGTTATAACGCTTGCATTGGCATGGTATTTCTATGACAGCGTACAGTGGTTTGAATATGACGTGGAACGCATCACTATTGCCAATTCCGTATTGAACGCCCAACGTACTCTTGCCTCGCAAACCGCACTAAAGCTAAGTCTCATAGAAGAAAGCGTTGTCGATGAGGCAATTGGTGATTTGCCCAGGTGGCATGATAACGTCCAGATATTGCGTACAGCTATTATTGATATTCGCCTTGCTCTGACAGAAGAAAATGAACTGCAAAATGACGGCATTCAAACCGATGAGATAGAAGTTCTCAATGAGATGGAAGGTCTTGTTGAGGCCATTATTACCTCGGGCGAAACAATCAGGACGGCCCTCGAAGAACAAAGACCAGGCGATGCAAGGATCGAACTTGAAAAGCTGCAAAGTACAGGGGCGGCGGAATTATTCAGTGAGCTGATGCTTGAAACGCTGGCCGAAAGCAGCAGGAAACTTGCCGAGGCGAATACTGAGACAATTTCGCTGGCACATTATATTACCGGCGTCCTGCCTCTTTTTATGCTGACCCTGGTGGGTTTAACTGGAATGATCGCCTGGCTTTTTTCTCGAAGCCTGACGCGCTCTGTCAGCGAATTGCACCATGGGGCGGAGGCGTTTTCAAACGATGATTTGAACCATCGCATTCCAGAACTGCATGAAATGGAATTTGAGCGGTTAGGTGCAGCATTTAATACCATGGCACGTCAGCTTGCTGAACACCGGTCTGACATGCGTGACTCCAATATCCGTCTTGAGGCAATTGTAGAAGAGCGTACGCGGGCCCTCAAAAGCAGTAACGAAACACTTGAGCGGGTGGACGAAAACAGACGCAAGCTGCTTGCTGATATCTCCCACGAGTTCCGTACTCCGTTAACCGTGATCCGTGGAGAGTCAGAAATCGCGCTGAGGGGCAAGGTGAAGACCAAGGCGGAATATCAGGAGACGTTGGAACGAATCATCGAACAGGCTGATCAGACCACACGTCTTGTTGATGATTTATTGTTTATTGCACGTGCAGACGCGGGTGAGCCCCGTTTGAAAGTACGTGAGGTATCGATCAACAAGTTGTTAAATACAAGCTGTGAAGATTTTGGTTCCCGGGCAGAACAGGTCGGCGTCGCCATTGAGCCGGAACTCGGCGAAACTGAATTCGTGGTAATGGGCGACGAAGGGCGTTTAAGACAGGTCTTTTCGATCCTGATTGATAATGCCTTGCGCTATTCCAAACAGGACGGCAGGGTAACAGTTGGACTGAGCAGGGTTGCCGATGAAGTTGTTGTGAAGGTCCAGGACAACGGTATCGGGTTAACACAAGAAGAGGCACGCCAGGCATTTCAGCGCTTTTTCCGGGGTGGCAAGGCACAGAGTCATGCCCGTGGTACCGGACTGGGTCTGCCCGTTGCCAAGGCAATTGTGCAGGCGCACAAAGGACGGATTGCGCTTTCGGGCGAGCCGGGCAAAGGTGCACTTGCGACCGTCGTTCTTCCTTATGAAAACAAGTTAGAGGCTATAGTATGAGAATTCTTATTGTCGAAGATGAAACCCGAATTGCTGATTTTTTGCAGCGGGGTTTACGTGCTGAAGGGCATTTTCCGGTCGTGGCTAACGATGGTGAGTCCGGGTTGGCGTTAGCCCTCGAAGGTGATTTTGACCTGATCCTGCTGGATATGATGTTGCCGGGTTTGCATGGAAGGGAAATTTGCCAGCAATTGCGCATGAGCAAAATTAATACACCATTAATTATTCTATCAGCTATGGATAGTCTTGATGATGTGATCGCCGGTCTGCGTATGGGTGCCGATGATTATATGACCAAGCCGTTTTCATTTGAGGAGCTACTGGCTCGTATTGAGACGGTGATGAGACGAAGTTCGGAAGTTGCCAGTGAAGAACAATCGCTGGCAGTCGGATCGCTTTCTTTCGACCGCGACTCATTGCGGTTTACGGTTGATGGTAAGGAAATCAAAATGACGGCCAAGGAGTTGGCGATCATCGAGTTGTTGATGAGCCACCCCGGTACCTTGTTCAGTCGCGAACGAATTCTCAGTAATGTCTGGGGAATGAATATGGACCCCCTCACCAATGTCGTGGATGTCTATATTGGAAAGCTGCGTAAAAAAATTGATGGTGATAGAACCGACTCGATCATCGAGACGGTACGAGGTCTTGGTTACCGGTTGAATCTATAAATGCCGGAAAGAAATTCATCAAAAATTTAATCTGTGTTCATCTTTGCTTCAATATCTGTTCAGGCACACAGTCTACTATGGGCTTGTAGTTCTCGGTCACAAGATCAGTTTACCCCTTGCTGACTTCCCAAGTGCAACGAGAACTTCAGTGGCCCGACCACCACCTGAGTGATTTGATCGGTGGCGAGAAAAGCAATCAGGTGGGTGGAAAGGGTTTCGGTTACTGAATGTAACTCCAGCGTTGTAGGTAAGTATGGAAACGACCCTGCAGCGTTTAAGGTTTCAGTAAGCGGGTGGAGTGACAGTATCATCATCGCCTCGCAAGGATGCCGGGGCGATGGATTATCTATTCCCGTATATCGTATTGCAAATGTTGGGCTGACAACTCTGCTTCCGCACTGTGAACCATCTTGCCAAACTTGATGGTTGCCGGAGCCAGCAGAATTTTTGTTGGCTGGGGTTGTATCAACAGATCCGTTTGTCCCTGGAAGAAAGCCGCATCAGTACCGATAATTGCCTGTTCCACTGTGCTCACCTTCAGACCAATTTTACAGTTGGCCAATAGTTGCGGGTTTCCGATGAATATCGATTTCAGAGCTGATGGCCGGGCTTCAATTGTCACACCGAACCCCGACCAGTTGGCTGTCAGCCTGTTGGTGCCGGCCTCGAAAGTGCTAAGCAGACTGTTGACTACCGGGGTGCCAGTGAGCCGTGTGTTAAACGGACCGCTCCATGCTGCGATGCAATCGCTTAAGGGTTGAGCAATATTAACCGGTTCAAAACTCAGATCACCATCCAGTTGTAAGTTGGATTTTAGGCTCATGTCGAGTTTTAGACTGGCCAGGTCGCCTTCGATCAGGAAATTAGAAAAACTGGTGGTTAGTGTTCCGCTGAGAGGTGATAGGGCGCTAATCTGTGCCACGGTTGTACCCTGGCTCAAAGCCTTCAAACTATTTTTAACCGACTCGCAGGAAGAGTCTTCGAATCCTGATTCAATCTGGCAACTATTGAATGCCTGGGCATTCAGACGGTCACATTCACGCTTGGCATTTTCAGCACGGCTGATGCAGGCTGTGCGTTCATCATCATACCTTGCATTTTGACGGCTTCTTGCTGCTTCGCACAATGGATCGACGGCTTCGCTGACACAACGGTTATTCAAGGGGTTGCGAAACTGGCAGGAAGAGCAATCACGAGTGTCCCTGAGTCGCTTGCATTGTGAGAGATTGACTTTGCAGGCGGGGGCAGTGGGGCAGGTGCGTTGCTCACAGGTGATGTCTTCGGTGTTAAATGCCTGAAGCTGAGCCTGGAATTTCAATGAGGACAGGCTGGAGCCGTTAATCTCGGTATCAATACTTAAGCCTGTTAGAGAAGCTTGCAAAATATTTTGAAGAAACGGGCGCCTGACCTCGATCAATGCAATACCCGGTTCAGCCTGGAGGATCCAAAATGCGGATGCCCTGCGATTAAATTCAAACCGGTATTCAGAGAAGCTTTGACTTGAATTGCTTTCATCGGAAAAGGTTACCGGATTATCGGATTGACGTGAGCGAATGGATTTTGAAGCCAGGATACAGCCTGTCTCTTTTTCAACTACCACCACTTCCCATTGTTCTGCATCGTTGGCTGTGGGTCCATTTGAGGACCACGTTCTCCAGCGTTTGCTTGGGCCCACGGTCAGTTCTTCATCAGTAAGGGGTAAACCATCCGCGAACCAGTAGTGAATAATCGTGACCGGACGTTTTGCACCTGAGATTTCGGAGAAAAAATAATGTGCTTCGGCTGTGCTATCTATACTTCTGACTATATCCACAGGCTCCCGGGATTCAATGGCACTTGTAAACTCCGCTCTTGAAACGGTTACATCAGCAGGGCAGGTTGACAAATCCGGAATAAAGGACAAGTCCAGTGCAATACTGGTGGTGGATTGTTCAACCAATATGGCACTTCCCGTGACCGTGAAAACACCCCTGAGTGGTTGAGTGTGGCGAACAACCGTTTCGGTCATCCCGGGCAGGGTTGCGCCAACT
>JAOUCZ010000101.1 GCA_029859505.1 Lysobacterales bacterium
ATCTTTTTTGCACTAGCCGTTGTTCTTCGTTCATTTCTACAGCCTCCTAAACAGATATCATTTCGCATAGACTGTCCCGTAAGGTCTGACATATCTACAAAAAGCTAATTGGGTTACCTATCCGTCGCCGGGCGGCAATTCAAGTCCACTAGGCCGAAGGTGACAAACGAGTCAACGCGATGCGTTCGGAATACGAAGCGGCTTTAAAGGCCAATGGTGTGACCTACGAAATGCACACTTATCAGGGTACACGTCACGGTTCCCATAATTACTCTACGCCGCGGTATGATCCTGAAGCTGCACAGTTAGCCTGGGAGCGTATGGTGTCCTTTTTCAACGAACACCTGAGGTAGTTGGTGAGGCTTTAAGATGGTATGCCACCCACATCGCTGGGGTTCTCCCCTGTTTTATCGATTTCAGAGTGGGTTCGTGCCAATAGGTCGGTGAAGATTCGGAAGCTCTCGTTGGCAGCCAGTTTTTCGCTGACAAGGGATGCAAAGGCCTCTTCTTCCAGCTTGATTAGTTGCTTTTTGAGTTCTCGGCAGTTCCCGGGCTGGGCTTGTTTACGAATTGCAAAAACACGGGTGTAAAAAGTATCGATACGGTCCTTTTTGCGGTGCGCATTCCAACGGGCCATGGCGAGAAAGCCGGAAATCAGCAGGAAGACGACATATGTCAGCATGTTGATGGTTTCGGCGTAGCGTTCCAAAAAGCTGGGCTCATTGCGCTCCAGATAAGCCCGGGCGCCCGGGTGAAGTGGGAAGTTGAGATCCATTTGGTCGAAGTTGGTATTGACGGCTGAGAACAGGGTTGGAGCAACTGCCATGAAGCGTGGTTTGTGTTCAAACAAAGTCTTGCTGAGGGGGTAGATGAGGTCGACCGGAACATCCTTGCGTGTGACCAATAGGGTATCCACACTTAATGTCAGTACATCTTCTTCGTTGCCTGCAATCGGGTAAGTGCGGGCAGGAATTTCCATAAGGTCCATGCCGGGTACAAGGTAGCTGAGCCCGGTGCGAGTCAGTAACGTGCCTCCCTCGGGGTCTTCAGCGGCATTCACTAGCCGAAAACCACTTTTCTTCCAGAACTGGTTATCCGGGTCGATGGGACCCAGGTAAATGATCAGGTCTGTGGTACCCGGCTGGTATTCATCAAGTAGCTCATAATCTCCGGGGGATAAATCCTGGCGTTCAGCTAATACTTCCAACAGGCGGCGCCCTGCGAGGGAGTTGTTGACAATATGAATGCGCTTGCCGGCCAGGGAGCGCGCATCGGCCTGGGATACTTGCTCATCCGGCACTAACAGGTGCAGCACACTCTTGTAGACAGGCATGATGGCACGCACACCGCTTGTAAAGGGTCGCGTACGGTTAACCAGAGCCAAGTCTGTATCCCCACTTTGTAAGGCATTGAGCGCTGATTGGCCGGGCTGGCCGTTGACCAGGGTTACGCCAATTCCAGCTTGCTGCGAAAATATCTCCTGAATCGCCACATTGTTGACATTTTCGTGATTGAGAATGTGAAAGCGCAGTTCCTTTTGCTGGTAATCACAAGCACTGACCAACAGCAGAAACAAGAATGGGACAAGGCGAATTAACAGTATTTTCGGCATATGATTGGTACCGCTATTCTGGGGTTGTAAATACAAGTACCCCGGAGTTCCGTAAATCTACTGTGAAGGTTATAAAGGGTGCTTCTTGAAAGAGCAAGTTAAAGTGGGTAAAAGGGAGAATCGAGAAGCGACTCTACCTACCACCAAAGGCCACCTCATGGTGGTCTTTTTTGTATTTACTAATCGCCAGGAAAACAGTCACTACAAGAAGTCATAAACTGCAAAACTTCCTTGCATTTTGATCAAAGGGATATCGTCTTGCGTATCAGTGGAGATCTTGTACTCCAAACGGCACTCAATCAAAACCATCCTTGAAGATCACCGGATCAATTTGAATAATGGGAAGTGCCGGGTCAATAACACTCGCATTGACGGTCAAATCATCATCACCACGCAGGCCATCTGTGAAATAGACGGTTAACGTTTTCCTGTCCTCAGATAGTTCAAACCCGGTTCCGGGCTCAAGTGCATCAGGGCACCGCCTACTGCAGAGCCATCATAGCTCTCAACAAGACAGACAATTTTACCATCTACCTGGCCTATCAGGTCCTTGCCTGCACTGTAGGGCGTAACAATTGTTTTCGTGGCACGGCCGTCAATAGCAAAATCTGTATCAAGGCTAGCATTGATGTTATAGCGGACCAGCGCAATATCCGTTGGACTGTTCAGATCTCCACTTGTGTTATAGGATGAACGTCCAGCTGCGATCAGCTTGCCATCCGCCTGGGCAAGCAGAGATACGGCAACATCTTTTGTATTCCGACCAATCCAGTCAACTTTAATGCCGTTGGTGTTAAACCCGGTATCCAGGTTGCCATCGTTATCATAGCGAAGCGTTGCGAAATCCTGATCGCCGGAGTAGATCGCCCTGGCACCCAGGATGTCTGTGGACACTGCACCGCCTTCGCCAAATCCGGGATCCCTGCTTCCATCCGTGTTATAGCGAATTAGCGCAAAATCAGTATCGTTGCCATTATTTTCTATACCGGCTACTACAATCTTGCCATCCGCCTGTACGAGAAGGCTACGTGCTGTCTGATTGGAGTTATCGTATGTGGCAATATTTGTTTGAACATATCCACCATCGCCGAAACTGGTATCCAGTTTGATGGCCGGGTTGAAGAAGCATGGAATGACTATTGCCCCATTATTTGCACACCCATGGACCCGGGCGGCCTAAAAGCAGGGCTCGATACTAGCAGTGTGTGGAATAAATTTATATCTAATATTCAGGAAACAATTGTTATTGAGTAAGCTGTGGTGTGACATCCAGTTGTCGCCCACGCTGCGGCACCCTGACCACTTCCTGTTCACGGAAATAGCGGATGGCGATATCCGATACCTTGCCTATGTTGCCAATTACAGCTGACTCAGAGAACGAATCGTAAAGATCGCCACCCTCGGTGAGAAAACCGGGCGCGGCAATGGTGAACTGATCATCGGCCATTACGGGCTTTCCCTTACGGCTAAGACTGACGATGCGCTGAAATTCCGGGCGTTGTAAATCGTAAGTCAGTTCAAGACCTGACAGTTGTAACAAACCACGTTCAAAAGTCAGCGACTGTTCCAGTGCACGGCGTATCTGTTCACCACTCATTTGCTTGATAATCACATCATCAACAAATGGGTAGGTATCAAGCAAGTCCACAATACGTACATCTCCACCGGGAATATCCTTGCGCAGGCTTCCGCCATGAATAAAGCCGATATCGGCACCGCTAGCCTCAACAAACATATCGGCAAACAGATTACCCACATCGGATTCCTCGATATACCTGCGGTTCATTCGGGCCTCGGTCTTGCCCACTGTGAGCAGGATTTCAAGGTACCTGGAACGGTAGGCCGTCAGTTTTTCTGCGATTCTTTGATCCGGTCCATACCTTGATGAGTCAACAGGTATCAGCTTGCCATCGTAGTGAGTGATTTTGCCGGTTTTGCCATCCAGTGTGAGTTGCAGATAGCCAAGGTGAGTTGCCTGACCGTAGGTCTGCATAATGAGAGTGCCTGTATCCGGGTTAACCACCGGTTCGGGGGTACCCGCATCGGCATGACCTGCAAACAGAACGTCTATGCCTTTGACCGCCCCTGCCAATGCGATATCGGCATCAATATCCCTTTGTAGGCGTGGGTCGCTTTCAGCATCGGTCTGCATGGGTGCGGTTTTACCCTGGTGAGTCAACAATACGATGAGGTCCACCTGGTCACGCAGTTCATCAACAGATTTCTGTACAGCAATTGCCGGGCTTTTCACGTCCAATGGAGCGATAAAGGAAGGGATAATCGCGGTCACAGCGTCCTGCCCCATGATACCGATCACACCGATGCGTATTCCATTCCGCTCGATGATTGCATGTGCCTGGGCATAGGGATGGTCGGTATCTTTATAGAAAAAGTTCGCCCCGAGGACGGGGAAAGGCGCCCTGTTCTTCTGCCATGCAAACACCTCGTGACCGTACTCGAACTCATGGTTACCAATGGCCATGGCGTCATACCCCATGGCGATCATCAATTCGAAGGCAAGGCGGCCTTCGGTCAGCTTGGCAAGGGCACCTGTGAATATATCCCCGGAATCAAACAGGAAGACGTTGGGTTGTTGTTGGCGCACCTCTTCAATGAGCGTGGTCATTTCTGCAATACCACCGATCATCGAAATGTCATCGCGCCAGAACGCCGGGATCGGGTCATAGGCACTTTCGACATCGTTGGTAAATAACAATGTGACCGTTTTATCTGCATCTGGATCCAGCGGCGTGCTTGTAGGAGTATCACCTGCCGCCTGACAAACATTTGCCATTGACGTAAACAGTATGCAAAACAGAACAAAAAGACGTGGTGACATTGTTAATAACCCTTTTAAACAGATGCTGTTTTCAGTGAATAGTAACAGATGGCTTGAACGACAGAAGCCGGTTCATAAGTATCTGAAAAGAAGGCTTTCGCACGCTCAAAAAACACCCGGTATTAACCATTTACTACGCTTCTTATACGCTTCCCACTGGGGATAGCGTGAAAGGCTTGCTTCTTTCATCATCATATTGACCGCAAACAATCCGCCCCAGACCCAGGCCAGTACCAGTACCGGCAACCAGTGCCATATCATGAGTGCAAAACTTGCGTAAATCAGCATTTCTCCCAGGTAGTTCGGGTGACGTATATAACGATGCATTCCGGTGGTAATCAAACCGCGCTGGAGGCTTAATGTGTAGTATTTCTGCGCATCTGCCGCGATCATGATCACACTGCCGATCATGCACATGCTGATACACAGCGCATACCAGGCTCCATCAGATAAAGGGTAGTCGGGTGAAGATACGCCGGAAATCAAAAGCCAGCCAAACACCCAGTACCAGCCCAGCACACCAAGAAAAGCGTTGATACCACCCAGAACGGTAATCTTCTTTTGCCACGCAGGATCGGGGAAAGAAATATCCTTGATGAACCAGATAATGCCATAGCTACCCTGCATCGCGAGATAGACCCACGCAGTTACGGAAAAATTCTGGTAATACCACATCAGGAAACCGAGGAAAAAGAAGGTCCCGCACTTTTGGAAGTTGATTACCCATGAAAACTTCCAGGGCCGTGGACCGCCACCAAAGTCATTTACTGCGTAATCTGTAAAACGGTTCAGGTTTAGCGCCCATGCAGGTGCCACCTGCCTGTTTACCGCACTTTCTGCTTGCTCATGAGCCATGATACTCAGGGTACTTCAATTTCTATGGCAAGAATACCTTCCAGGTATTGAACGAATAGAGGGCCTCTGATTTTCCGGAATACAAGAACACGCATCCAAACATCTGGAGACTTCTTTAACCGACCGGAATTGTCCGTTTTTCAATTAGCCTGGTTCTGAGACTTTTCCTCAAAATAGAACAGGCTGACACCGGCCGTTACCTGGTCATGGCTAACTGCATCCTGCTCGAATGGTTTGATAATCTTTCTCGCCTTTTCATCGATACCGGAAAGGAATGATTTAACAAGCTCTCTTAACTTTTCACGGTCATTTATATCCAAACGGTTGGTCCAGCAACCCCTTTGATAGAAGGATTCTCCATTCTTCGTGGGGGCAGCCAAATTATGCCCGATCGTATCCACAAGATTACCAACGGCGGCCATTCCGATCCTTGCATTTTCGGTCTGGGCTTCAGATCCGAATGGTGTATAGCGTTTATCAATCATCTGGACTGAATTACTCGCTTTATCCACGACAATGGATTTGCTGGCTTCCAGCCTTTGCAGAAACGATTTCACGGTAACACCCCGGGTTGAGTTCGAATCGCTGATCAAGGACTCAAAACTGGGCTCAGGTCCGTTGATTGCCAACACCTTTGGTTTTCCCGTTTTGGTGTCAGTATAGGTTTCACTGCTTTCCCAGACATCCAAAACACTGCACTCCGGTGTAATTTCGCTTAGAAAGCGCTTTTTCTCGTGAAATGGTTTCAAATAACTATCTTTGCTCTTTACCCTGGTGAGCGTTCGAGTGTCGATACCGGTAATCACAGCCAGGGTCGACAGTGCGACATTCTTGCCCGGCCTTTCCTGTTTCAGGTTTGCCTCGGCTTCTTCTACAAAAATTACCTGGATCATCTCCTGCAGTTTTTTCAATGAAATCTTGCCAATCAGCAATCTGATTAATTTTCTGAACACATTTTCGACGGCGAGCGTGAGGATAGCGACGTCACCTGAGTCTTCTTTAATGGACGTGTACATAAGGCTCTCCTTGCATTATTAAGAACTACATTCCCTGTCCCGACCCTACTTCCTGTAAAAAATCAAAACAGCTATAAACAGGCGGCTTACAGGTTTGCTTTTCTACGCATAAGACAAAGCCCGGGCTATCTCAAGACCGGTGCTTTATCTTCCCCCCCTTTACAAGCAATATAAGATTCCCCTTTTAGCGTTTGTAGAACTCCCCCCTCACGCTCTAAACTGCCACTTTTATTACTTGTTAAACTCACTTTCATATTGCCATACATGTCATTTATTGCCATATATGTCTCTTATTGACAATATTGTCATATTATGACATTTATGTCAATTTTTTTGTGTAGGGAAATTGAGTAATTATCTGTAATCGATAAACACCCGCTACCGATCTAATTGCAATAGCGAGCAAGCTTGAAGTTTTCAGGAGGAATACTGTCGCGAAGCCATACTGACAAGAACCCTCTTCCACAGGCTGAATCTATGGGGCACAAAAGGAGACCAGAACTATCATACTGGCGAATCTTCCTCGAAGTAAAAGACACTAATTCCTGCGGTCACCTGACCTTTTTGACTTTCAGATTCTGCCAATGAGGAAATCAGATCCCTGGATCTAACATCCATTTTTCGAAGGTACCTGTGAATTGCCTTGCGGACATGATCGATATTCTCCGGGTTGAATTGATAGTTCCAACTGCCTCTTTGGAAATATCTCTCTTCTTCATTCCCATGATGCAGGAGATTATGATCGACCGTCCCCGCAAGATTGCCAATCGCGGTTAAACCAACTTCGAGCAGATCCAGATCATCCTTGCTGATGAAAACATTGTCATCCTGTTTCAGAACAACCATGCCGGTCCGGGCATCCACCTCGACCACCTCAATTTCTTTCAATCTCCTTAGAACAGCCCGGGCAGTCAGGCCACGTGACTGAATGGCCTGCTTGACCAACTCCGAAAAACTCACCCCGTCACCTTCAACCTGAAGTGGCCGTGGCTTACCGCCTTTAACATCAAAAAACCTGGGGTCGTTCATCCAGAGATCAAACACCTTGAAAAGAGGCATGAAGCCATCAAGAAATTCGTCATCCTGGTACATCGGGTCACTGAGCGCTATGTGGGTTCTGATTTTTTTAATCGTCCGGGTATCAACCCCGGTCTGTAGCGCAATATCGCCCAGCGCCACGCTTTTGCCGGGCGCTTCGTGTTTAAGCTTCGCTTCTGTCTCTTCGATGAAAATGATCTGTACCATCTCCTGAAGCTTTTTCAGAGACATTCTGCCGATAAGCATACGGATTAATTTTCTGAAGACTTTTTCAACAGCACGCGTGAGAATAGCAACATCACGTAAAGCAGGCTTGCCGGAGGCAACCATAAGACTCTCCCTGTTCCGAGGAACATCATTCCCTGAATCAAACCCGTGTTTCTCGTTTGTGACCAGAGAGCCACGAGCCATCAATCTGTATTCAGTCCACACAAGACAAAACCCGGTTTATCGCAAAACCGATGCAACGCGTCTCCCTTTTCATAGACTGACATGACATAGACATCATTCATTGACATATATGTCATTTTTAGACAAAAGTGGCATATTTTGCCATTTATGTCAATTTTATATTGAAAAAGATGATGGGAATGCCCAGAAACTGGGCCTGATTACAGGCGCCTTTTTCAAGCGACCTTCTTCCTGCTATTCGGGAACAGCCTTGAGCTTCACCGGCCGGAACAGCCGTTTAACGACCTGTACGAAAAACCACAGAAAAGCCACAGGCAACAAGGCTGTCTGAAGAATAAAAACAACGCTTAACTGTATGATGTGCTCTATGACCTGGGCCGCCTGCGCCTGCATACGCTGTATTCTTCCAGACAGGTCAACTGTATCGACCGTACTGCTCCAGGCCCGGGTGATGGCGTTCAGCATACCGGTTTCATCGTCGCCGGTATTATCAGTGCTCTTTTCCTCGCTTAGTTGCTCCAACTCCCTGCCTGCCACGGTAATGATTTCGGTGCTTTGCTGGAATCGTTCTTCAAGAAACTGCTGATAAAGCAAGTCATTTGCTATCAGCATGACCGGAACTGCAAACCGTATAAACAAAACCAGCAAAAAAACCCGCTTTAATATGGCCCTGGTCACATCGGAACCTTGCCCCGGATACCACACACGTATCAATAACCAGGCCGCCAACAGCGTGACAAGCGCTTGAATAACCCACCATGCACTGACATCCAGCAATACGTTTTGCACACCCAGCGAAATGGTCGCCCCCATCATGACCCATGAAAAACGCTCTACCAGGTCATTCACCGGATCCAAAATCTCACCCGGCGTTAAAGTGACCCCTACCCCCGCAGGCTGTAATGCAATCTCGGTACCCTGTACCACTGAGATAACGCCATTGATGGTTCTGGCCAGGGCAAAAGTGACAAATGCACGCTGGAAGAGTTGCTCATAATCAGCAGCAGCGCGCTGATCCATAAACGGTGTGACCGAAAGCACTGCGACAAGAAACAAAACCACGCTGAGCAGCCATGGGTTGATGGTCACTGTTTTATTCATTCGTGCTCCCGGAACCTGTCATTACTCCTGCAGGCTCATATTTTAAACCGACATCATGATAATCACGCCACCAACTGTCAGGGCAAGGCCGGCCATTTTGCGTCGGTTGATCTGCTCTCCAAGCATTAACCAGGCCAGGAAAACAATAAACGCAACGTTGGTCTCGTTGAGTACTGAAGCCACCGACGCATCAATTAACTTGTATCCCAGCAGCCACAGTATCAGCGCAAAATATGACCCCAGGAATGAAGCAAACATCACCGTACCCCAGGGCTGCGGCTGGCTGAAATTACGTTTTACACTTTGCCACTGTGAGGTCAACAGCATATAGACCAACATACCGCAAATACCACCGGCGATACGTAGCTCAACCGTCCATAAAAACGGCTGTGTCTCCAGTATTTCCTTTACCATCACAACACCGGCAGCCATCATGAATACAGCACCCACACCGTACATCGCACCCTTTTTGACGTCGGCTGTATCCACCACTGATCGATGCGAACGCCAGGTAACCAGTAATACACCTGACATTACAAGCATAAACCCGAGCCATTGCCAGGTAACCAGGCGCTCACCAAGAAAAATAGCAGACAGGAAAATCACAAAGGGACTGAACAGGCTTGAAACAATACCGGTTCTGCTGGCACCCATCATGTTGAGTGCTTTCAGATACCAGGTATCTGCCACTGCGATTCCGAGCAGACCTGACAAAAACACCAGGAACAGCTCCGTGGGTGAATAGCCAGGCAGCGCAAAACCATTAACCAGCAATATTGTTGGAATCAACAGAATCAGGCCAAAGAAGTTTTTAAACAGATTCAGTTCAAAAGCCGGTAGTGTTTCCCCGGAGCGCCGAAACAGGATAACAGCGAGCGCCCAGACCAGGGCGCTGGAAATGGCAAACAATTCACCCCAGCCCATCAGGAAATACGCCTTGGATGTGAGTCCGGAAACCCGTCAAGTTCCGGAGTGCTGGTCATTCCTCAACACTTGCCTTTATCAATAGCACCGGAACCAGGGGTACGTCCTCCGCATCAAGTGCCTCGCTATACCCGGTTTCAGTTTCAGCGATGGCCTCAAGCACTTCCATTCCCGAAATAACCATACCGAAAACCGTGTAGCCCCAGTTACGTGAACCCGGATCAAGACTGGTATTGTTATTCATATTAAAATAAAACTGCCGTGTTGCTGAATGCGGGTCGTCATAACGGGCCATGGCGATGCTTCCCGTGACATTTTTTAAACCATTACCGGATTCATTGAGTACGTTTTCGTGCAGAGTTTTCTCTTCGATGTCCTTGGTATAACCACCACCCTGCACCACGAAGCCCGGCATCACGCGATGAAAAATGGTGCCATCGTACTCACCCTCCAACACGTAACGTAAGAAATTATTGGACGTAATGGGTGCGCGCATGCGGTTCAACTCAACGACAATATCACCCATACTGGTCTCGAGCTTGATCATGGGAAACAGGTTGTCCGGGATCATTTCGGGTGGAAAACAGTCCTTGCCGGCAGACAGCGCAGTCAACGGAACGGATATCAACAGCAGAACAATTGACAAGACATACTTTCTAATCATGGCTAAACTCCATTGGCAGCTAACCCACCCGGCCAGGGCTTTAAGGTTTTGACAGGCAGACCCAGGAAAAGGCAGACGCAATAATTGCTTTTGCATTATCCCTGAAACAATACCGGTATTTTCACATGTCGCCCAGGAGTTCACCACAATGAACTTACTCAAATCTGTATTCATCAGTGCCTTTGTTACATGGCTGACCTTGCTCAGCCTTTATGCTTTCAGCCGCTTGGCCTTGGGCACAGAACCATTGCTTTCCTGGCTGGGGCTGGCTTTGACCGCTTTCGCACCACTGGTCTTCTTTCTGAAGGCCTTTCTCTTCAAATCACCACGCACACCCCGCCACCCGGTTGAGTACAGCGTTCTCAGTGGCCTGGGACTTGCCATAACAATGGCTACGTCATTTCGTTATGGACAGGCCGCCGGTGAGATACATATATGGGCCGGGGTTACATTGCTAGCGTGGCTGGCCTATTTACGCTGGTATTCCGTCTTTCGTTCACGTGACGCAGAGTCCTTGAGAGTTGGCGCAAAGCTGCCGGATTTTCAGCTGGAAACCCTCGATGGCCACACTGTCTCCTCGGAAAGTTTTATGGCAAAACCACATCTGCTGCTTTTTTATCGTGGTAACTGGTGTCCATTCTGTACCGCCCAAATCGAAGAACTGGCACAAACCTATCAGCGGTTGGAGAAAATGGGTGTCAGTGTGGTGCTAATCAGCTCTCAGCCAATCAGTAAAAACCAAGCATTAGCCGCCCGCTTCGATATTTCCATGACCTTTCTCAGGGACAGGGAAAACGCCGCGGCCAAACAACTGGGAATCGAGCACAGTTGGGGAACACCGATGGGTCTGCAAATACTGGGGTACGAGTCCGATTCGGTGATGCCCACGCTGATTGTAACCAACGCACAGGGTCAGATTGTATTTTCCGACCAAACCGATAATTACCGTGTACGGCCCGAACCGGATACCATTGCGGCGCTGTTGTCCACACCCGGTTCCGAAAACTAGGCTAACTATTTTTCTTGGTTTGAGCTTTTGTTCTCCTGAGGCCCCTTGGGTATACGGCCTGCTTTGCGCAGGGCGTCGCGGAGAAGATAT
>JAOUCZ010000343.1 GCA_029859505.1 Lysobacterales bacterium
CGTCGGGTGGCTGCGTTTAAGCTTCCGTGTAATTTCAAACCCCGTCAATCCCGGCAGGTTTATGCTGAGCAATATGACATCGGGCCGAGTCTTTCTGCAGCGCCTAAGCGCAGTCTCCCCTGATGAAGCTTCCGTAATTTTGGTGATTTCGCTACTTTGATCCAGAATATGCCGTAGCCCCGTTCTGACCAACGCCTGATCGTCAATAATGAGTATTTGAATCATTGCTTCCCCCCTTAGGATAGATTTGATTGTTGATTGTTTTTTATGCCCTGACCCGTTCCCCTTGAGCTAAAAAATCCACGTTCACTTCCCAACTGAAAGTAAATCGTGGATAAGTTAACTATAGACATAGGATTTGTGATTGTCGACCATAGTTGAGAATTACTATCATCTCGGGCAGATCACCTACAACAATTTCATCTTCTGTTCTATTTTTCATGTTTTCCTGGTGCCTGAACCCCGACCATTCGATTGCGAGCAGTATTTACTTGCAAAATGTAACTTTTGAACCATACTTAATATTGCAATCAGATCCTGGGGGGGGAACATGGCTATATTACATTGCACACCGAAAATAACAGACGATTTGGTCAGAGTTCATGAGCAATATCTCGTACCGGCCATTTATGCCCAATGGGCAGGAAGGGTAGCCGAGATTGCCGAAATTGAATTTGGCCAACATGTGCTTGATGTTGCCTGCGGCACCGGCACACTTTCCCGCGCCGCCAAGCTCGAAACAGGCCTTGCCGGTCAAGTTATTGGACTGGACATCAGTGACAAGATGCTCGAGTCTGCACAAAGAAAATCCCGCGGCATTGAATGGCAAATCGGCGATGCCACGTCAATGCCGTATGAAAAGAACCGATTTGATCGTGTCTTGTGCCAATTTTCACTTATGTTTATCGACAACCGGATTGCTGCCATCAAAGAAATGCGTCGGGTATGCAAGGCTGATGGACTGATTGTGGTGGCGACCTGGGGACAATTACACCTAAGCAGCGCATTTGGTTCGCTGATCAAACTGGTAAAACAGTACTGTGGTTCCCACGCAGCAATGCGACTTTCATCTCCTTGGGCGCTGGGAAAGTCCGGTATGATGGATTCAATGCTGCTTTCCTCAGGAGTCAACGAGTACGAGTGCCACGAACGTTTCGGGCAGGCCCGCTACCCGTCGATCAGAGCGTTTATCGAGGCCCACCTGCGTCTGGCGGGTGAGTTTGATGATCTGGACGAACGAACCCTCCAGGAATTATCGAGTGCCGCCGATTTGGAACTGCATCAATTCCTGTTACCAGATGGAGAATTAATCGCGGAATTAAATGTGAATATATTTGTAATAAGGCCTGATTGAGGCATCTGTTCAGCCCTTTCAACTAACCGCAGTGACACACAAACCCGGGCCGACTTCATTCCAGCTGGATTTTTATAACTGCACCACTACGTACGGACACAACCATGTCCCTTTTGCCACCACGCGTGTAGACCCAGTTCGACACCATCGTATTGGAACGGTTTCCGCCATTATTGATTCTTTCTTTACTGCTGAATTTTCTTACAGGCTTGCCGCACTTTTTGATCAGGGTGTTGCTTGAATCCCCCGTTTTTACAACCTTCCTTCCACAGCGGATGCTATCAGCGGATATGCTGCTGGATAACAATATGATCACTGCGAACAAATTTATCTTCATCATGTTCCTACCTCCCCCTTTATTTACTGACTCATGCTAGTGCACACGCCAACACATTGACTAGAGGAGCCTGCTGCCAGGCAGTGTCAGACATTCTCGACAGAAAACAATTAGGGGGGAGTGAAAAACCCAGCCTCAAATATATTTTGACCTGCAGGTAAGAGTCTGCCCGACTCAGTCACTCTAAACTTCGCTAAATTCGATAAAATCCTCGCATATAGCTTGTATATACATGTATAGACATCTAAAATCGACTCCGCTGAAAACACAGAACTGAAGATTGACAAAACCAACATGACGATACCCCGATACACAGCTATCAAGGACCACATCATCCGACGAGTAGATACTGCGCACTGGAAGGCCGGTGACCGCGTTCCTTCAGAAAACGAACTGGCTGCCGAATTCTCAGTGAGTCGCATGACCGCACGCCGGGCTCTCCAGGAATTAGGCGAGCAAGGCATCCTGGTACGCACCCAGGGACTGGGCAGCTTTGTTGCCGATGCCCGCCCCATGAGCTCAATGCTGAAGATACAAAGTATCGACACGGAAATCCGTGCCCGTGGGCGTGAGCACAGTGCAGAGGTGTTGACCCTGGAACAAACAGAAGCGGATCATAATACCGCCGTTCTGCTCGGATTGGATCAAGGCGCTGTCATCTATCACAGTGTTCTGCTTCACAGTGAAAACGGACAACCCCTGCAGTATGAAGACCGCTATGTGAACCCGAAATTTGGTCCTGATTATCTTGCCCAAAATTTTACCGCAACGACACCCAGCAGCTACCTTTCCGCAATCTCACCACTCACCAAGGCTGATCAGACCATCGAAGCGGTGTGTGTCAACGCTGAAGTAGGCAATGTGTTACAAATCAGTCTCAATGAGCCTTGTTTGAAATTAAACCGACGCACCTGGTGTAAGCGCGGCATCGTTACTATCGCAACCCTGATTTATCCTGGCAGCCGTTTTCGACTTGGCGGCCACCTGAACTTTTGAGGAATTACCATGAATGACCCACGTCATAGTGATCGCGTCATACACGCACCTACCGGCACCAAAATCAGTGCACGAAGCTGGCTCACCGAGGCCCCTCTGCGCATGCTGATGAACAACCTGGACCCTGCAGTGGCCGAACACCCGCAATCACTGGTGGTTTATGGTGGTATTGGCCGGGCTGCCCGTAACTGGGAGTGCTACGACCGTATCGTTGAAACTCTGCGTCAACTTGGGGACGACGAGACACTGCTGATCCAGAGTGGTAAACCAGTCGGTGTATTTCGTACTCATTCCGAAGCCCCGCGAGTATTAATAGCCAATTCCAACCTCGTACCGCACTGGGCAAACTGGGAGCACTTTAATGAGCTCGATCAGCAAGGTTTAATGATGTATGGCCAGATGACGGCAGGTTCCTGGGTATACATTGGCAGCCAAGGCATTGTGCAGGGTACCTATGAGACATTCGCCGCGATGGCGAAACAGCATTTCGATGGTGTAGCCAGGGGCCGCTGGATATTAACGGCAGGTCTCGGCGGCATGGGTGGAGCCCAACCACTCGCTGCGACCATGGCAGGTTTTAGCATGCTGGCGGTCGAAGTGGATGAAAGCCGCATCGACTTTCGAATTGGCAACGGCTACCTCG
>JAOUCZ010000102.1 GCA_029859505.1 Lysobacterales bacterium
CACTCAGACTGACCAATGTGCCTGGGACCAGGCGCTGGATATTGTACTGGATGCCCGAAACCTCGATAAACGCGAAAATGGTAACGTGATCTGGATCGCACCTACGGCGGATATCGCCGCCCGCGAGCAGCAACTGTTGCAAGCCATGCGGGACCGTAAAGAGCTGGAGCCACTGGTCACTGCTCTGATCAGCGTCAGTTATGCTACGGCCGAGGACCTGCAGGCATTGATCGACTCAGCCCGCAGTAACTCTCAAGGTGGAGCGGATGCCGGACTTTTGTCTGATCGTGGCTCTATCGCAATTGATGAAAGAACCAATACCTTGATGGTGACAGATACACCAAGCAGGGTCGAAGCAATTCAACAACTGGTTCGTGACCTTGATCACCCGGTTCGACAGGTTCAGATCGAATCCCGTATCGTTATTGCAAGTAGTGAATTCGCTCATGCAATTGGTGTGAGGTTTGGTGTAACGGCCTTACACAACAAGAGAAATATTCTTGCTATAGCCGGTGATGGTGTTGGTGCTGACCAGGTGAATCCGGCAACCAACCCGCGTGATGATGGCCTGATTGATCTGCCGGGTATTCCCGAGCGCTACAACGTCAATCTGCCTGTCGCGGACAGCAATGCCGGTTCGATTGGTCTCTCATTTCTTGCAGGTAACGTCCTGTTGGATCTGGAACTTACAGCGCTTGAGGCAGAAGGTGATGGTGAAATTATCTCCACACCACGCGTTGTCACTGCCAATCAGTCCGAGGCATTTATTCAACAGGGTGTGGAAATTCCGTATGAACAGGCCGCATCTTCAGGTGCAACAGCTGTTCAGTTCAAGGAAGCCGTACTTGAGTTACGCGCAACTCCGCTGATCACACCGGATAACCGTGTTCAATTGGAGCTTGAAGTCAAACAGGATTCTGTTGGTGAGATTTACCAGACTGGTCGTGGTGGTTCCGTACCGTCAATCGATACACGTGAACTGAGCACGTCCGTGCTGGTAAATAACGGTGAGACAATTGTTCTGGGCGGTATCTTCCAGGATGAGCGGGCCCGAAAGGAAGACCGGGTTCCATACCTGAGCGCCATTCCGGTACTTGGCCACTTGTTTAAGCGCCGTGCCAACGAAACCAAGAAACGTGAACTGCTGATATTCGTGACGCCGACCATCGTGGAAGATCGTCCCGTAGTTAATTGATCACTCAAAGCAGACGAATCAGAAGCCCGGGCATGACCCGGGCTTTTTTTTGTCTCTCATCGGGCCAGACCTGTTCCGGGAATTTGGAATAAATTATAATGTCCGTTGCCGTTACGGCTTCCTTGAGCAGTCACTCATGGCTACTTTCCAGTAAGCGTACCCGCTTCCCAATTAACGTTTTCTATGGATTAAGAACTGTGAAAAAAGTAATCGAATGTGTACCAAACTTTTCCGAGGGTCGTGACCTGGCAGTGATCAGGCAGATCACCGATGCCATTGAGAGTGTTCAGGGCATAAGGCTTTTGGATGTGGACCCCGGTGAAAGTACCAACCGTACGGTGGTTACCTTTATTGGAGAGCCGGAACCGGTCAAGGAGGCAGCTTTCCGGGCGATTCAAAAAGCGAGTGAACTGATCGACATGTCAACTCATCAGGGCGAACATTCACGTTTTGGTGCAACGGACGTATGTCCCTTTGTACCGGTAAGCAATGCGAACATGGAAGACTGTGCTGAAATCGCCCGCCAAGTGGGGAGGCGCGTAGGTGATGAGTTGGGCATACCGGTGTATCTTTACGAACACGCAGCGAGTAAACCTGAACGGCAAAACCTGGCCAAAGTTCGCGCCGGTGAATACGAGGGCCTACAGAAAAAACTGGCTGATCCTGCCTGGAAACCGGATTTTGGACCCGCTGAGTTTAACCCGGGAGCCGGTGCGACAGCGGTTGGGGCACGCGAGTTTCTGATTGCCTACAACATCAATCTGAATACAACCGACCGGCGTTACGCTAATGAAATGGCCTACGAAATCCGTGAACGTGGCCGGTGGAAGAGAATTGGTAACGTTGAGCCATTTTATTACAAAGGCGATGTCGTTTATTTCGAAGAAGGTAAGTATGCCGATGGCAATTCCGACTTTATAGCGGGTTCTTTCGAAGAACTTGCTGAGTTCTACAAGAAAAAATATGACGCAGACCTCTACGAGCGCTACCGGTCCATCGGGCTTGACCCCGATAACCTGATTGGAAGGCCGGTTTACAAGGATGGCATGTTTACCCATCTCAAAGGCATCGGCTGGGTCGTGGATGATTACAAATGCGCGCAGATCTCTCTCAATCTGACCAATTACAAGGTCACCTCCCCCGTTGCAGTGCTTGAGGCCGTACGCAAACTGGCAGTTGAGCGCGGAATTGTTATTACCGGCTCGGAAGTAGTAGGTGTTGTGCCGTTTGAGGCCATGCAGGAGGCTGGACGGTTCTATCTGCGGCGTATGCAAAAGTCCACCGGCATTCCCGCGCGTGACATCGTTACTACAGCGGTGCAGGCGATGGGCCTTACCGATGTCACCGAATTTGATATCGACAAGAAAGTTATTGGTCTGCCGGTATCCGATGGTCCGTTAGCAAACCTGACCATCACGGATTTTGTTGACGAAGTCTCGAGGGATACACCTGCGCCGGGTGGGGGCTCTATCGCAGCACTGGCAGGTGCCCTTGGCTCGGCCCTGGCTTCGATGGTAGTCAATCTTTCAGTTGGTAAAGGCGAGTTCGACTCCCAATACAGCGATTTGTGCGAACTGGCAGAGAATGCACAAGCTATCAAGGATGAGCTAATTCGGGCTATTGATGCCGACACTGAGGCTTTTAATGAGGTTATCGCGGGTATGCGTATGGCAAAGGATACCGCTGAACAGATTGCCGTGCGTTCAAGTGTCATCCGGGCAGGTTACAAATCCGCAGCCGAGGTGCCGTTGCGAACGGCAGAGCTGTGTAGACAGGTTCTTGATCTCTGCCAGGCAGCAGCAAATATCGGTAACAAGGCCGTTATGAGCGACGCTGGTGTGGGTGCGCTGATGGCCCTGGCCGGTGTGCAGGGTGCAATTCACAATGTACGTATTAATTTGCCGCATACAAAGGACGAGGTGTTTATTGCCAGGATGGAGGCCCAACTGGGTGCGTTGATTTCCGAATCCAGGGAAATCTGTGAGACCATTCAGCAGCAAGTTGAAAGTGGCTTTTAGAGTGTGAGCGCCATCACTTTCTCAAGTGCCGCCGAAAGAAACCGGCAACCAATACTAGACCAGCTGCGGGTTCTGATACCTCATACCGGGTCAGTATTGGAGGTCGGTTCAGGAACCGGTCAACATGCCGTCTTTTTTACGCAACAATTACCGGAGCTGATGTGGCAGCCAACTGACAGGGAGGAAAACCTGGCAGGACTTTCGGCTCGTTTTGAAGCTGAAGGCAATGACAATATTATGCCGCCGCTTAAACTGGATGTGATTAGCGACCCTTGGCCGGCGTACCTTTATGATGCTGCATTCTCCGCCAACACGGCGCATATCATGCCCTGGGAAGCAGTGGTTGAGATGTTTGCCGGTGTGTCGGCACATCTTGAAACCCATGCCCGGTTTTGTCTGTACGGACCATTTAACATTGATAACAGTTTCACATCGCAAAGCAATGCACACTTTGATGCAAGTTTGCGCGCCAGAGATTCAAGAATGGGCATTCGTGATATGACAATGGTCGAATCACTGGCAAAGATCCATGAATTGTCGCTTGAATTCAAACTTTCGATGCCCGCCAATAATTTTCTTCTTGTTTTCAGAAAATCATGAAGGATTCCAGCAATTTTTTCTGGAAACGACTTGTTGAGCAGGCGCAAGGTTTGTTAAGTGTGTCTACCAACCGGGTCTCAAATGCCGCCAACCTCAGCGCATTGCTATACCAGGAGTTGGACGATATCAGTTGGGTCGGGTTCTATTTTCTACAGGACGATATGCTCTTGCTGGGCCCTTTTCAGGGAAAACCGGCCTGTGTCAGTATTGAAGTTGGCAAGGGGGTTTGCGGCACGGCCGCTGTTTCCGGTGAGTCAATACGTTTAGCGGATGTTGACACCTTTGACGGACATATTGCCTGTGATGCTGATGCACGATCAGAAGTTGTTGTACCCCTGTTCAAACGGGGTGATCTGCTCGGTGTGCTGGATGTCGACAGTGCCAGTGCAGATCGTTTCAACGAGGAAGATGAAGCTGGATTGAAAGCGTTGTCACAGGTTTACCTGTCTTCAATCGATTAAAAGGTCGTTGTAACGGGTGAGGTGGAGTAGCTTACCCGTTCTTGACTGACGTTTGAATTGATTGGGAAGCTCGATCACAGCAAGCGTTCCGGTTTCCATCCCTTTTATTTCGGTGGTCAGATCTGGCGACAGCACGTTGGCAAGCATATACATCATACCTGGATTATGTCCAACCATTAGAAGGCGTTCACTATAACTGAACGCATCTTCGGCCAGTGTCTGCAGCATATTTAAAGATGCGCCATACATCGAATCTACATAATCAGTGTATGCCAGTAACCGCGGCCAAAGGGAAAGCAGGGGAGCGAGCGTCTGGCGGGTCCGTTTGGCAGGTGAGCATAATATGGTATCCGGAGATGGTAATGCTCCAAATGCCCAGTTGGAAACCAGTTGAGCATGATGAGCGCCAGCTGAGCTGAGTGATCTGGAAAAATCGTTTCCCAGTGGGCTCCAGGGTTCCGCTTCGGCATGACGCAACAAGTAAAGTTGCTGGCTCATGGTGTGAAAGGTAAGTGTTCGAGATCAACGTTGCCACCGCTGATGACGGCGCCAACACGTTGACCGGAAAACCTGCCGGGAGACGCCAGTATTGCCGCCAGGACGGTAGCAGATGATGGCTCAACCAACATTCGGAACCGTTGCCATATCAGGGCCATGGCTTCGATTATTTGTTCATCGCTGACAGTTATCACTTCGTCTACAGTGTTATGGATGATTTCAAAATTCAGTATGCCAACAATTGCACGTAGTCCGTCTGCAATGGTGTCCACAGCAAATTGATCTACACGCCTGCCCTGGCTCAGGCTCAACGCGGTGTCGGCTGCGCCTTCAGGTTCGGCGCCGATGATGTTGACGCCGGGAATCAGTGCCCTCGCAGCAATTGCAGCTCCACTGATCAAACCGCCACCGCCTACTGGTGTGATAATGATATCCAGTCCTGGGATCTGCTCCGACATTTCAATGACAACAGTGCCCTGACCGCTGATGATATGTCCGTGATCATAAGGAGGAACAGGAATGCAGCCCTTTGCAACGAGAGCGGCCAGTCCCTTTTCCCGTTCCTGCTGGTTTGGAGCGCAGAATACAATTTCACCACCATTCCGATGCACTGCTTCTACCTTGGGCTTGATTGAGTTCTCCGGCATTACAACCCATGCCCGGCGATTATTTGTAGATGCCGCGAGTGCCAGTGCGGCACCATGATTTCCAGAAGAGTGGGTTGCTACATCCCCGTGCTTGCCCTGCTCTTCAAGTATGGCGACTGCATTGCTGGCACCACGAAACTTGAAAGCACCTGTATGTTGAAGGTTTTCGCACTTAAGCCATAGTTCACAGCCTATTTCAGCGTTTAACTGAGGGTCTGAGACAACCGGTGTGGTACGAATTTTGTCGCCAATACGTTGTTGTGCGGAAAAAATATCCGCAATGTCAGGAATTTGGTCTGCCGCTTTGATGCCCATCAGCATATAATACTGGCCCTTTCAATCACTTCACCAGTGTAAATTAAATAAAGGAACGGGTTCATGAAAGAAGGTATATCCGGCAAGTCAATTTTTCGCAAGGACTATATCCCTTATCCGTGGGATGTTAACAATCTGGATATTCATTTTGATATCAGTAGCGACACTACCACCGTAAGTGCAGAGATGGAGCTTCAGTTAAAAGACGCATCAAAGGTGTCACAGGACATCGTGCTCAATGGCGATGACCTGCAACTGGTGTCCATGTCGCTCAATGGCCGCGCTCTGAATAATGATGACTATGCAATTGAAGGCGAAACGCTGACCATCTTCGATGCACCTCCAAAAAGCGTGATTAAAACCGAAGTCAGAATCCATCCCGCGAGTAATTCTGCGCTTGAAGGTTTGTATCTCTCCGGTTCATTTTTGCTTACCCAATGTGAGGCACAGGGTTTTCGTAAAATTACCTGGTTTCCTGACCGTCCCGATGTAATGACCCGTTACCGGGTCACGCTGGAAGCTGAGAAGTCAAAATTTCCAGTTCTGTTGTCAAATGGTAACGAGGTTAGCTCGGGTGAATTACCTGGTGGGCGTCACTGGGTTCGCTGGGAAGACCCCTTCCCCAAGCCTACTTACCTCTTTGCACTGGTAGCAGGCGACCTCGCACTGGTTGAAGACCATTTCACAACCCGTAGCGGCCGCGATGTTGTTCTGAGAATCTATGTCGAGGCGGAAAACCTTGACCGCTGTGAGCACGCAATGGAGTCGTTGATCAATGCGATGCGCTGGGATGAAGAGAGGTTTAATCTCGAATATGATCTTGATATTTATCATATCGTTGCCACCAATGACTTCAACATGGGTGCGATGGAAAATAAATCGCTGAATATTTTTAACTCGAAATATGTACTGGCGAGACCAGATACGGCAACGGATGCCGATTACCAGGGTATTGAAGGTGTCATCGGCCACGAATATTTCCACAACTGGACCGGAAACCGCGTCACCTGCAGGGACTGGTTCGAATTAACACTGAAAGAGGGCCTCACAGTTTTTCGTGATGAGGAGTTTTCGGCCGATTTGCAGTCGCGTGCGGTTAAACGCATAAGAGTAATCCGTGATCTTAGAAACAGGCAGTTTCCTGAAGATGATGGCCCGATGTCACACCCGATACGGCCGGACCAGTATGTTGAGATCAACAATTTCTATACCGCGACCGTTTATCAGAAAGGTGCAACGATTATCCGCATGTACCATACCCTGCTGGGAGAGAGTGGTTTCCAGAAGGGTATGAAGTTGTATTTTGAACGGCATGACGGTCAAGCCGTTACCTGTGATGATTTTCTCGCCGCAATGGCGGATGCCAATGGCGTCAACCTCGACCGTTTCGGACGCTGGTACAGCCAATCCGGTACACCCCATGTTCATGTAACAGATCATTACGATGCGGAAACTCAAAAGTACACGCTGACGCTAAAGCAGCACACACCAGCCACACATGACCAAAAGGATAAGCAACCCCTCGTTATTCCTTTTGCTCTTGGTTTGTTATCCGACAATGGTGATGAAATACCATTGCAGCTCGAAACCGAAGCAGGCGCGTCGGAAGGGACGCGATTACTGGTGTTGGAAAACGAACAACAGGAATATTCCTTTATCAATGTTCCTGAATCACCGGTGCCTTCTTTGTTCAGGGATTACTCGGCTCCCGTGAAAGTGTTTTACGATTACTCACTTGAGCAACTGGCAACTTTGATTGCGTATGACAGTGATGCGTTTGTGCGCTGGGATGCTGCACAGCGAATGGCGGAAAGCGCCATTCTCGAGCAATGCCGGCGTTATTCCAGGGGTCTGGAAATGCAACTGGAGCCGTCATTGCTCAAAGCCTTTCAGGGAATTCTGTCTGACGCCTCGGCCGACCCGGCACTGCTGGCTGAGGCCATGACCCTGCCGGATGAGGATTACCTTGCAGAGCAGATGGAAGTCGTGGATGTCGATGGTATTCACGCGGCTCGCAAGTTCATCAAGAAAGAGTTGGCTAATGGCTTGCAACCGCTATTTCTTGAACGATATGACGAGTTAAATGACGGAAAGCCGTATCAGAAGTCCCCCGCAGAGATGGCCCGGAGGTCCCTTAAAAGCACCTGCCTTTTCTATTTGCTTGAAACAGATGCGGGTGAGTCATTGACGGCTGCTCAACTCAAATCAAGTGACAACATGACGGATACGCTGGCCGCTATTAAGGGCCTGGTGATGATGGATTACCCGTTGGCGGAAAAAGCACTTTCAGACTTTGAAAGCAAGTGGAAATCGGATGCGCTGGTAATGGATAAATGGTTCATTATGCAGGCCATCAAACCCGGTGCCGACACGGTGAACAAAGTGAGGAAGTTGATGCAGCACCCCGCTTTCAGTATCCAGAACCCAAACAAGGTGCGATCTCTGATTGGTGTATTCTCAATGCTGAATCCGACCGGATTCCACGCGATCGATGGCTCAGGCTATAGCTTTCATGCGGATCGTGTAATTGAACTGGATGGTCTGAATCCGCAGATGGCCGCCAGGATGGCTTCGGCATTCAATCGTTGGAAACGATATGATGAGGACAGAAAGGCGATGATGAAAGAGCAGTTGCAACGTATTGCCGCTGTTGAAAACTTGTCGGGTGATGTATCCGAAATCATCAACAATGCCTTACGCTAGTCAATTGGAAATGACATGTCGTTTTTATTGAATTTCTCTTTGGGAACAGGTTGATGCTGGTTTCACACTTTTTAGATTTAGTACCCATCTGGGTATTGCTCATAAGCACCATCCTGCTCATGACCATCTTTATTGAATTTGGCTTCAGGTTGGGAAAGAGATCCCAGTTAAATGCCAAGAAGGCGCAGACCTCCCAGGTCAGAGCAATCATGGGTGCCGGTCTTGGTTTGTTGGCTTTCATGCTGGCATTTACATTCAACACGGCTCAAACACACTTTGAAGCAAGGGTACAAAACCTGGCAGAGGAGGCACGTATTGCCAGAAACGCTTTTATGCAGGCTGACTTGTTGGCAGAACCCGTCAGAACAGAGGCTAAATTGCTGTTGAGGGACTATGTTGATTTGCGTAGTGGTAAGTTGAAATCCAATATACCTGGGTTTTCAGACAAAGTGGCCGAATTGTTGGAAATCTCAGAGCAAATCCAAAAAGACCTGTGGTTGATGGCGGCAAACAGTAGTCAGAATAACAAGAAAAATCTGGCTAAAAATACACAAAGTAGTATGTTTATGGCATCGGTACTTGCCCTGACCGATATTCATTATACCCGGGTGCATGCCGCTGTCATGAACCGTATACCCATCACCATATGGTTGACTCTTTACTTTATGGCAGCCCTTGCCATGGTCATCATGGGGTACCAGGCCGGTTTGACGGACAGACGCAGTCCGGTGGCGACGATAACACTGGCGCTCGCATTTTCTGCAGTCATAATTTTGATTACCGACCTCGACCGCCCTGTCATGAGTTTCTTTGAAATCAACAATCAGTTGCTGGTGGATCTGGATAAGTACATACAGTCTGATCTACAGCTGAAATACTACCCGGGTGATTAATGCAGCTTTTGCAGGCTCTCTATTTCGGTCACCATGCACGGGCTGAGCTGATGCTTAAGTTGGTAATAACCGGGCTTTGCATGGTCTCGCTGTTTGCCTGTTCTACCACAGCTGTAGATAGTGGGTCTCCCGTTCAGATTGATGGAATGGTCATTAAAAACCAGACCCAGATGTATGTCTCGGCGGTCAGGTTACTGGTGCCGATCACGGGAAACTTCGTCTCATGCGGCAATATTGCGCCAGAATTCATGTGTTCAACAACCTTTCCTGAAGCAACCTACACTGGCAATCCCGTAGAGGTCACCTGGAGCCAGGGCGGCCAGATACATTCAACCGGTCAGTTTGTCATGCGGCTACCAGGGGATCTGGATGGAGAAAAACCAGTCAAGGTTCTTGTCGTTATCTCAGGTGCAGGCTCTGCGGGAGCACAATTCATTCAGAGTGTGGAATAGCCCTGGCATCAGCTTTCCTTCAGTGCTTTAAGAAACAACTGACGTTCCAAATCGGCATCTGTGCGGGTCGGGAACTTCACCGGCAGACGCAATTCGGCGCTGAAACTGATATTAAACTGGTAACCTTCGTTGTTGTCCGCCGCAAATACCCGGCTTACCAGTGCTACCTTATCCAGGGTGATAGCAAATCCCTGCAGTTCGTATATCACCCTGCTCATTTGTCATTCTCCTTCAACCGGGTTTCAGCCCTTGTGATTGTACCTTTTTGATTGACCGGCGGAGTGTGAAATTGCTTGCAAGACAGGTTAATCTGAAAATACATCAGTTTCCTTGCGCCACCTGATGAGATAGGTGAATCAAGCGAACTCTGCTATCCTTATTAATAAGATACGTATTCTTGTGTTGTATCTTGGTTCGGAGAATTTATGAAGAGGTTAATCATCCTGCCGTTGCTTGTTTTATTGACTGGCTGCGTGAGCTATTACTCTCCGGAAACAGCGCTGGAAGACGGTGTCTATTATGCCGAGGATGATCCTGCTTATGTTTTGAATTCAAGTGATTATTCGGGTGTTGTTTATTACCCGTGGTCATCCCTTGACTACTTTTACCTGGGTTACGGTCGCAATTACGGATATGCTTTTGCCTATGGTTATCCGTATGGTTGGGGCTATTCGCCATGGGGTTACCCTTATGGTTACCATGGTTATTATTCAGCGTGGTGGCCTGGCCCGTATAATAATCGATACATTCGGCAAAATCATAGAGAGACTTGCCAACGGAATGCCAACTGTCGATGGAATGACAATGATGACAGCAACGTTTTCTATGACGGAATTGCCCGGGAGAATGGCGCAGGCAGGCATTACGGTGATAATCCGGACAATGTGGAAGAAGAACCGGTACCTTTCAGTGAGCGCAAAATGGCAAGAAATCGCCAGGCACCGGTCAGGCGCAATGGTTCTTTGCCACGGGGCAGACAATACGGGACTCAGGATAAGGTCGTCAGGAATAACGATAAAGAAAAACGTGCTAAAAGCCGCCTCGAGCCCGTCAAATCTGTTCCGGCTACAAGTGTTAGTGTTTCACCATCCCCATCAAGTGTTACCGTGCACCGTCCTGCTGCATCATCACCCGGTGCTTCGTCCAGGGGCAGTTACCGGCAAACATCGGCTTCTTCATCTTCCGGCCGCCGGAGTACCGGCCAGGCTAGACCGTCCCGTCGCGAGGATCGCAATTAGCACAACGGCAATTGTAGGGTTCGTGACGATTGGCATTCGGGGTTTTCCATCAAAATGAACTAAACTGTCCCCCAGCTTCTGAGGTCAGGGTTTCGGTTTAATGGCAGATTTCATCACTGAGTTGCGCGATCGGCGCATTTTGCCTGCTGTCGGCGTATACGTTGCCGGCGTCTGGGTAGCGATTGAAATTATCGACCGTCTGGTTGATCGTTACCTGCTGTCGCCCTACTTAAGCGATATTGTGTTCTGGGGGCTTTACTCCCTTATTCCAGCCGTTATTTTAATTGCCTGGACACACGGCAGACCTGGAAAAGACAAGGCAACGCGGCTTGAAAAGGTCGGTGTGCCGATAAACCTGATCGCAACGATCGGGCTTCTACTGAGCGTTTTTGGAGATAAGGATTTTGACTTGGCAGCGACCGAAATAACGGTCGCCAATGAACTTGGCCAGCAGGAAACACATTACATCCCCAGCGAGACGTTTCGCCGTAGAATGGTGGTGTTTTTCTGGGAAAAC
>JAOUCZ010000103.1 GCA_029859505.1 Lysobacterales bacterium
TGGCCTTGTGGCCCCTGTACAGTAACTTTTTTCAACCCTGGCAGTTGATCAGTTACGCTTTCCTGCATGGCAGCTTTAACCACCTGTTTTTCAATATGTTCGCCCTATGGATGTTTGGCCTGCCCGTAGAAAGGCTGTGGGGCAGCCGCAAATTTGCCGAATACTTTTTCATCTGCGTCATTGGCGCCGGACTGGTTCAACTGTTGGTTCAGTACATCAGTGGCAACGTCTATCCGACCATTGGTGCATCCGGTGCGGTATTCGGACTTCTCCTGGCCTATGGGGTCATGTGGCCGAACAATAAATTATTCCTTATTTTTTTCCCGGTACCTATCAAGGCAAAGTGGTTTGTTCTAATTTATGGTGCCGCCGAATTGGTATTCGGTGTTACCGGAGCAATGCCTCAAGTGGCTCACTATGCCCACCTTGGGGGTTTGTTTTTCGGTGCCGGTTTATTATGGCGATGGGGCTGGCGGCCAGGTATGACCTGGAGCTAAGGGCCTGTCGGATCTGCAACCCAAGAAAGTAGAGAAGGACTATGAGCAAAACCTATCCCGTAATCCCTGCAGCCAGGGAGCGCACTCACGTTGACCAACTACGATACCAGGAAATGTACAGCCAGTCGGTGGAAGACAATGCCGGCTTCTGGTCTGAACAAGCCCGTCGAATCAACTGGATAAAACCATTCAGCAAGGTGAAAGACGTTTCCTGGGACCGTAAGGACGTGTACATCCGCTGGTATGAAGACGGCACACTCAATGCTTGTTACAACTGCATCGATCGCCACCTGGAAAAGCGCGCCGATCAAACCGCCATCATCTGGGAAGGTGATGACCCGAACCGCGATCTGAAGATTAGTTATAACGAACTTCATCAGCGTGTCTGCCGTATGGCCAACGTACTCAAGAAATTGGGAACCAAGCGAGGCGACCGGGTCACTCTCTACATGCCTATGATTCCTGAGGCAGCAGTCGCCATGCTGGCTTGTGCCCGTATTGGTGCAGTCCACTCTGTTGTATTCGGCGGTTTTTCACCAGACGCACTGGCTGGCCGTATTGTTGATTGTCAGTCCAACATCCTGATAACCGCAGACGAAGGTTTACGCGGTGGCAAGGCCATCCCGCTCAAGAAAAATGTCGATGCTGCCTGTGAACGCGACGGCGTCATGGATATCCTCGAATCGATACTCGTGATTCGCAACACCGGAAATGACGTAAACATGGATGCCGGCCGTGATCATTGGCTGCATGAAGCGGAAGCCGATGTTTCGGATGATTGCCCCTGTGAAGAAATGGGTGCAGAAGATCCCTTGTTTATTCTCTATACATCGGGCTCCACAGGTAAACCCAAAGGTGTTCTGCATACCACCGGTGGTTACATGGTGTATGCCTCATTTACCCATGAAATGGTTTTTGACTACCAGGATGGCGATATCTACTGGTGTACGGCAGATGTCGGCTGGGTAACAGGCCATAGTTATATCGTTTACGGCCCACTGGCCAATGGTGCGACCACCATTATGTTTGAGGGTGTGCCGAACTATCCCGATACCAGCCGTTTTTGGCAGGTTTGCGACAAGCACGAAGTCAACATCTGCTATACCGCACCTACCGCGATTCGCGCATTGATGCGTGATGGTGATGAACCCGTCAAGAAGACATCAAGGAAATCACTGCGTCTGCTGGGTAGTGTCGGTGAGCCAATCAACCCGGAGGCATGGGAGTGGTATTACCACGTGGTTGGCGAAGACCGTTGTCCGATCGTTGATACCTGGTGGCAAACAGAGACCGGCGGCATCATGATCAGTCCGTTACCAGGTGCAACGCCATTGAAGCCCGGTTCAGCCAGCTTCCCGTTACCCGGCATCATGTTGGATATCGTAGACAATGAAGGTAACGTTCTTGACGGAGCGGTTGAAGGTCAATTAGTTATCACCGACAGCTGGCCTGGACAAATGCGCTCAGTTTACGGCGATCACCAGCGTTTCATTGATACCTATTTTTCAACTTTTGATGGCATGTATTTCACAGGTGATGGCTGCAGACGTGATGAAGACGGCTACTACTGGATCACCGGCCGCGTCGATGACGTGCTCAACATTTCCGGTCACCGCATGGGAACCGCCGAAGTCGAAAGTGCACTGGTATCCCACCCCCTGGTCGCGGAATCAGCCGTCGTCGGCTACCCGCACGATATCAAGGGACAAGGTATCTATGTCTATGTCACCCTGGTTGCCGGCGCAGAGCCCAGTGAAGAGTTACGTGCCGAGTTACGCAACTGGGTACGCAAGGAAATCGGCCCGATCGCCACACCCGACCTGATCCAATGGGCCCCCGGTCTGCCGAAAACCCGTTCAGGCAAAATCATGCGCCGAATCCTGCGCAAGATCGCCGAAAACGACTATTCCAACCTGGGCGACACATCAACCCTGGCCGAACCAGAAGTAGTAGAAAACCTGGTAGAGGGCAGAATGAATCGCTAATTACTTAACAGCGTTTATAAGAAGCAAAAAATCCCCGCTTCCGCGGGGATTTTTTTTAGCTCAGATAAACGGGGTGATAAATTGGGTTCATAGTAAACTAACTCCATGAAACCAGTTTACTACTGTCCCTTTACTCTGATCCCACATCTGCACTGTTGTTATTCATAATGATTTTTATTCATAATCCCCAAGTGAAAATTTATTGGAGTCCACTCAGGTGAATTGGAAGACTACTATTGTCATCTGCACCGTCATTCTGCTACTCGCAGCTTCGGTCATTTCCGTCATACACCTGACGGAACCAAAAGCACAGCGCACCAGTGCGAGTAAGCGCACAGCCATGCTGATCGAAGTGACGCAAGGCGAGCGCGGTACGTTTCAACCTGAAATCCTCGTGACGGGAACGGTACGGCCCGAAAAGGAAATCATACTCAGTCCACGGGTTAGTGGCGAAATTGTCACGGTTTCAGAGTCATTCACACCAGGTGGCTTTGTTGAGGAAGGCGAGGTTCTGCTGCAAATCGACCCTTCTGACTATGAGGTCATCCTGTTGCAGCGCAAAAGCGAACTGTTACAGGCATCCGCTGAACTCGAGCTGGAACTGGGCCGCCAGGATCTTGCCCTGAAAGATTACAAGGAACTCGAGGGAACGATCTCATCCGAGTACAAATCTCTCGTGCTGCGTGCGCCGCAACTGAATACGGCACGTTCCCGTGTCGAGGCTGCCGAGGCGGCTGTGCGACGAGCGGAACTCGACCTGGAGCGAACCCGGATTCGAGCACCATTTTCTGCTCATATCATCAACCGGCAAGCAAACAAGGGCTCACAGGTTTCACCCGGCGAGGCGCTGGGCAAACTGGTGGGTGTCAAACACTACTGGGTTGAAGCAGCCGTGCCAGTATCGAGTCTCCGCTGGATAGACTTTTCCGAGGGCAGAGACACGTCAGGCTCAGGCGCACAGATTCGCAACCGCGCCGGCTGGCCTGAAGACAGCTTTCGCGAGGGTAGCGTGCACCACCTGATTGGTGAACTGGAAAACCAGACGCGTCTTGCCCGCGTACTCCTGACTGTGGCGGACCCCCTATCCCATGAGCCGGAATCTGCCGGCCTGCCGCCGCTGATGATAGGCTCCTTTGTTGAAGCACGCATCGCGGGAATACCACTTCAGGATGTCACCCGAATAAACCGTGACTATGTTCGAAAGGACGACACCATCTGGATAAATGAAGATGGCGTACTGAAAATCCGGGACCTTGAGGTGGTGTTTCGTGATGACGAATTTGCTTACATTCGAGAAGGCTTAAGCGCCACAGACCAGGTGATCATGACCAACCTTGCGACCGTGTTTGATGGAGCGGCACTGCGGTTAGCAGAAAGCACGCCATGAAAAAGCCATCGGGACAGGTCAGGTTCGACGGCGGTCGCTTTCCGGGCCCCATTGCCTGGATGGCACAACACTCTATCGCCGCAAACCTGTTGATGATCCTGCTGATCGGCGGTGGAGTCTGGACTGCATTCAATATTCAGAAGGAGGTCTATCCGCAATTTGACCTGGATGTCGTCAACGTCAGTGTGAGTTATCCCGGCGCAGCACCATCCGAGGTTGAGCAGGGAATTCTGCGTCCGGTCGAATCCGGGATACGCGGGATCGAGGGCATCAAGGTCATCAGTTCGACAGCACGGGAGGGCTCTGGCTCGACCCGTATCGAACTGGTCACCGGCACCGACCGCATGAAGGCTTTCCAGGATATTGACCAGGCGGTAAATCGCATCCGTACTTTTCCCGATGACGCTGAAGAACCCGAGGTCACGCTGGTGTCGCCACAGCGCGAGGTTATGAACATCGTCCTTTATGGCCCCGTCGATATCTGGACCTTGAGAAAACTCGCCGAGCAGCTGCGTGACCGGTTTCTTGCTGACCCCGCCATCACCCAGGTAGAACTTGGCAATGCCCCCGACTACGTCACCCACGTGGAAATTCCACAGTACCGTTTGCGCGAGTACGGCCTGACGCTTGGGCAGGTTGCCAGTCTGATTCGCCGGTCAAGTGAAGACGTTCCAGCCGGGACCGTCGAAACGAATGCCGGTCAGGTACTACTGCGGCTCAAGGAGCGACGCCAATGGGCCGACGAGTTTGAGAAGATCGAAATAATTTCAACCAACAGTGGAGCTGCGATAACGCTCGGTGAAATCGCCACCATTACCGATGGCTTTGAAGAGTCCGGCTTTCATTCACAATTTAACCAGTCGCCTTCCGTTGAGGTAGACATCTACCGGGTTGGTGACCAGTCTCCTCTGGATATCGCTGAACGTGTGGAGGCGATTATGGCAGATGTCGAAACCACGCTACCGGCCGGTGTGCAGTGGCGAATCGACAGCAATCGCGCCAAGGATTATGAGCAACGTTTGACAATGCTCCTGAAGAACGGCTTTATGGCCATTGGTATCGTACTGCTGATCCTGGCTGTATTCCTCGAGATTCGTCTCGCTTTCTGGGTGATGATGGGCATGACCATTTCATTCGTTGGTAGCATTCTATTTCTGCCTGCGATAGGTGTCAGTATCAACATGATCTCAATGTTCGCCTTCCTGGTGGTTCTGGGTATTGTCGTCGATGATGCCATTGTCGTGGGTGAGAATGTCTACGAGTTCCGGCAAAAAGGCATGGATCACATGTCGGCTGCGATAAAGGGTGCCAGGGAGATCTCAACGCCGGTCACCTTCAGCATCATCACGACCATCGTGGCCTTTGTACCCTTGCTGTTCATGCCCGGTACAACGGGTAAGTTCTGGGCGCCATTACCTGCCGTGGTCATCATTGTCCTGGCCATCTCCTTACTTGAGGCACTATATATCCTGCCAGCTCACCTGGCGCACAGTTCCAGCCAACCGCAAACGGTGTTCGGGCGACGGGTTCATAGCTGGCAGCAATCTTTTTCACACGGCTTCAGCCATTTTGTGGACACGCATTACCGACGCCTGCTCGATCTTTGCCTGCGTCACCGATATATCTCGCTGAGCACCGCTGTCGCTATTCTTATCGTTGTCTCGGGATATGGCATGAGCGGTCACATGGGCATGATCATGATGCCCGAGGTGGCCGCCGATGAGATCGAAGCCGGCATTCGCCTGCCGGTTGGCACGACACCCGACCAGGCCGCCAGGGTAGCCGGCCTGGTAACTGCGTCCACCCGCCGGATGTTTGAGGAACACAACCTTTATGAGGTAGCCGAAGGTGTTAAGACAAATGTTCGAGGCGGCAGTTTTATCGACGTCGAAATCGTCATGAGACCACCGGATGAACATAATATGTCAGCCGAGGAAATTATCGCACTATGGCGTGACCAGATCGGTGACATAGAGGGCGTGAGCCAAATTACATTCGAGGCGGAGCGTGGCCCGGGGGGTTGGCGGCGGGATATAAGTGTTGACCTGAGTCATGCGGATATCGAGGTGCTGGAAGCCGCCAGCCAGGCGCTGTTGTTACGGATAAAGGAATTCGAGGGCGTGACCAACGTCAGTGACAACTATAACAAGGGAAAGACCCAGTTTGATTTCACTCTTTTACCCGAGGGCAGAAACCTCGGCCTGACACCAGCGTATGTGGGCCAGCAGGTGCGCGATGCATTTTATGGCGCCCTGGCCCTGCGTCAGATTCGCGGAACCGATGAAATCGAAGTTCGCGTCAAGTTGCCAAAAGAGGACCGCAAGGATATCCAGTCTTTTGCCGACCTGGTTATCATGACGCCCGATGGTGTTGAGGTTCCTTTACTGGAGGTGGTTGAAGTCAATCGTGGGGCGGCTTTCAGTTCGATCAACCGGCGCGATGGTCGACGGGTTGTAAACGTCGGTCTGGATGTTGAGCCCAAGCGTGAGGTATCACGCGTACTTGAGGCGATTCAGACGGAAACACTGCCGGATTTACGCGCTGATTTCCCCGGTCTTACCTGGACTTTTGAAGGAAGCCAGGCGGAGATGCGCGAATCGACTGCGGCTTTATGGGGCAGTTTTGGACTTGCTATCGCGGTAATGTACGCTCTGCTGGCGATTGTCTTCGGCAGTTACCTGCAGCCACTTATCGTCATGACCGCTATCCCGTTTGGCGTGGTTGGCGCCATTATCGGACATATTATCCTGGGCTTTGATCTTTCACTGATCAGTTTCATGGGGGTCATCGCACTCTCCGGCGTCGTCATTAATGACGCACTGATCATGATCGACTTTGCCAACCGAAAGCGGGATAAACATTCCGCTTTCGATGCCATTCACATGGCAGGCTTGCGACGTTTCAGGCCAATCATACTCACCACATTGACAACGTTTGGGGGCCTGACACCCATCATCATGGAAACTTCCCGCCAGTCGGCCTACCTGGTACCGATGGCTATTTCCCTCGGCTTTGGTATCGTTTTCGCAACCGCAATCATCCTGGTCCTTGTACCCTGTCTTTACATGATCCTCGAAGATATCAAGTATCAAGTTGGCGATGGCCACACCGTGAGTGACAAGGCATGAAGTTCCCTTAGCATGCGTTGATCGAGACCCTGATATCAAAAACCATTTAAGTAAACTGTCCCTAGTGATCCCAACCTTGTTCAATGGTCAGATGTTGCATCACTCAGTTGAAAACCCCGTCACCAGCGAAATACGGGCAAAGAATAGCTCGCCTTGGTACTGAGGTATTACGTTAACAATTTCCAGGCTTATTCCATCGGCTGCTTGGGTGGCGGAACCACTCCTTCCAGTTTGCCGTCTTCGAGCCACTTGGACATCAGGCTGGTAGCCGGCTCGCCGCGTGGCGCCGTATCCCATTCGCGGCTGGTGCCCTGCGGCCACGAATCATGGTTAATAACCACCTCACGAACCTCGATGTTATCCTTGGTCAGGTTAATCACGGTGAGGTCGTCCGCCAGCGTAAGTGGCCCGTCATAGGTGCTGCGGATGCGCTCGTAAATATCAAACTCAACGTCCCTGTGGTTCCAGTAGTGGTACGCGACCGCCATGCGAGGTTCCACCATGGACATCAACTTGCCGAAAGCCTCAGGCGGAGTGTGGATTTTGGAGGTCACCCAGTAAGCTTCTTTGTAGGGGAACCCAGCGATCTCCATCCACTGCTCAGGGGTAAAAAAGGATTCATGCACTACCACGTCGGCACCTTTGGCTTCCTTCTCAAACCATTTGTTGGGGACGCTGTCGCCGCCAAAAACGAAACTCAGCCCTTTCCAGTTCAGTCGGTAACTGACAGAGCCATCGCGGATGTGAATGGCCGGGAATGAGGTGATTTCCACACCGTTTTCCGAATAGACCACCTGGGTCTTCGAGAAATCGAACTCATGCGCCACCAACTCACCACCGGCATTAGGCAAAGTGCCTGCCCGGGAGGTCACGTCCCAGGCCCAGGCTTCCCGTATATGGTCGACATGATGCTTTGTCCCCAGCTCAGGTGCAGACCCTGATGGCCCGTAGACGTGCAGAGGTTCATATCTTCCCTGAATCCAGCCGCCTACCCATAGCGCACTCAGGTCACCGACATGGTCGGTGTGCAAGTGGCTGACAAAAACCTTGTTCAACCTCGAAAAGTCACCTTCGAGTGGTGCCAGGCGGTCGGTGGACCCTGTGCCCAAATCGAACAGAAAAGCCTCCCCGTTGCCAAGTTCAACCAGGAAACAGGCAGCCACATTGCTGGGGGATTGGTTGGGCATCCCAGTGCCCAGTGCAGTAATACGCATTTCTTCCGCGCCGAGCTTTTCGGTACCCGGGAAGTAGGATCTGGGGTAATGATTGTTCACGATTTCCTGCGGAATACGACCGAACGGTACGTTCATACCATCAACTTTGTCGGGTTTTGCCGATGCCGTTGTGCAAAAACCAATGGATATCATTAGCAGGAAGAGTACTCTTGGTTTGGTAAAATTCATTGAAATAATTCTCACTCAGACGGGTGTCAGTGCTTATTACTTTAAACAAACTAAACCGATCAGTCTAGTGTTGCGCCAACGAACCAATACTTATCAGTTATCATAGGATGATGAACAAAAAATCAGGAAACCATGGTGTATCCAAAGCGGAGTGGCTTGCCGCTGCCCTCAAGTTACTGGGTAAAGGCAGTGTTTCCGATATTAAGATCAATCGGCTTGCCCGGGAGTTAGGTATCAACAAAAGCGGCTTCTACTGGCACTTCAAGAATCGTGATGAGTTGCTGGAGCAGTTACTAGCCTATTGGGCTCACGAACTGACTGAAGTGGTCACGTCAGATCTCGAATTTGTGAAGCTTGAACCCCGGGAAAGACTCTGTCGTACCGCTGAAATGATCATTGACTATGACCTCACTCGCTATGAAGCTAGCATCAGACAATGGGCGCTGACCGATGACATGGCTGGCCAGACAGTGAAAAAAGTAACCAAAATCCGAATGAACTTTGTGTCGCAGGCCCTGGCGGAGCTTGAATTTGAGGGTGATGATCTTGAAATGCGCGCCATGCTATTCGTTTGTTATCACACTTGGGAAAAACTCATGTTTTCGGATATCACAGAAAATCGTCGTCACCAACTTGTCCGGAAACGAGTAGAGCTTGTTACTTCCTGAGTTCCGTTGTTTATGAACCAGCCAGGCTGAACAGCCTTCAAGTCCCGCATCATAAGAACCACTTGAGTCTCAGATCGAGCATGTACGCATCAACCTCGATTTCGTCCTCAAGTGTCTCTCTTGCCTCGTCCCGCATCGCCAGGGCCGAGTTCAGGTCACGGGAAGGGGCATCAGACTTGGTAAAAATAACGTTCAATATTACTGTTGCAGTGGCATCTGGTACCGACCGGCTTTCAAGGGCGAAACGGTGATTTACATCGTTGAAGATATAGAAGCCGGCGCCGAAACCGAAGTCGAATTTGAAGAATAGCCGAGATAGAAAATCATGATGAAACCCTCGTGGAAACGGGCCATTGTATCGGCCCCATTTTTGCGAAATGTTTCATTTTAAGTGACTGTTTTGCAATGTTGATTCGCCAAGACTAGAATCAAGTACTTAGCAAGTGAGAGGCATTCCATGAACCGATATAGAGTCACCTTAATCACCTTGGTCACCTTGACCGCCTTGGCCATCGCACCAGTAACAGTAGCCGAAATTTATAAATGCGACGGACCCGATGGTCCAGTTTATTCGGACCAGAAATGCGGATCGGATGCTGCAAACGTAGAATTACAGGAGTCTTCCGGCCTGAGCGGAGTGTCTGAACAGGACAAAGCTGACCTGGCTGAAAAAAAGCTGGAACGTGAGCAGGAACGCGAGCAGGCCCCGAGCCAAAACCAGCAAGGTATCGTAGTTAATAATCAAAACAATGTTTACACCACGGAAAATCCTGTAAATCTGGTTCGGGATAAAAACCGTTCCAAGGATCAGGACAACGCCAACATTCTTCCAGGTAAAACACTGCCAGATACTTCTCCAACTGAACCACAGCCCGTTACTCTTCCCGCTAAAACGCCCAAAAAACGCAAGGGTGGTTGACCGACTCATAGCAGAATGCCGTCGAAATTACACCGGGTAAAAGCCGGTTTGTAGAACCCTTCTGCTTGACCCACATCAAAACGTCTCGTCAGGTTGTGCGACTGCTTACAGGGTGATATCTGGAAGAGTCCAGTAAGAAGACCGCTCTGAGTGGTGATGTTCTTTAAAGAAACGCACGCCTGAAACATCTGGAGATGCAATGGTAATAGGACGTGTCTTGAAATGAGACCTGGCGTTTTCGGGATGAGGCATGGAACTCGGTCCAGACAGGTATCCGTGTGAGCAATAAGGCAAAACGGTGATGAGTTGTGTAGGATATAGGATGAGATGCGGGTGTCTCAGTTCTTCCAGTTCTTCCAGTTCTTCTTTCGAGTTCTTGTCAGTGCAATCGTCGCAATGCAAGATGAGGCCAAGGAAACTCATTGAGGATGAAGTCGAGGTGGAAGCCTACATACTTGACCTGAGACTCAAGTAGTTCCTTTTACAATTGGAGTTATACTTATGAACAAAACTAAGAGCTTTCTTATCTTTCTGTCTGCGACTTTGGTAGCTGTACTTGTCTATCAATGGGGACATTTGGATGGGCGACAGGGAAAGACGTCTGGGTTAATAGAGGAGTCGTTCGCCGCTGAGAAGTCAACAGAGGTCTCCCCAACGCACGCCAGGGATCGGGATACCTATTACCCCAACACCGAGAACCTGGATCCGGATGAAATGCGCGTGATTGCTTGTGGGACAGGAATGCCGACGACACGCGGCGCGCAGGCTGCGGCGTGCTTTCTGGTTGAATTGGGGAACGGTGACAAGTTCATCTTTGACATAGGTTCCGGGTCGGCAGAACGCATTTCCTCCCTGCAAATTCCGTACGATTACCTCGACAAGATTTTCATCGGACACCTGCATTCAGATCATTTCGGCTCACTGGGGGAAATGTTCATTGGAGGTGCACTGATGGGAAGACAGAAACCACTTCGGGTCTGGGGTCCGAATGGTCCGGTCCCCGAACTGGGAACGGCATATGCCATACAGAAGCTGAAGGAAATGTATACCTGGGATCTTGCAGGTCGAGTGGGGCTTACCGACGCCCGCGGTTACTCAATCGAGGTGAACGAGTTCGATTACAGGGGTGAAAACGCTGTTGTCTATGAAGATAATGGAGTCACGATCCGTTCGTTTCCAGCAATTCACTCACTCGACGGACCCGTCAGTTTCAGTCTTGAATGGAATGACCTGAAATTCGTATTTGGCTCGGATACGTATCCCAACAAGTGGTTCGACAAATATGCGAGGGATGCGGATATTTCCATTCACGAGTGTTTCGTGGCTGTTCCCGACCTTGTCAAAAAGATGCGCTTCACACCGGAACAGGCATTGGTGGTTGGAACTCAGATTCATACTGCCCCCGAGGCTTTCGGAAAGGTGATGTCAGCAACCAGGCCACGTATGGCGGTTGCCTATCACTTCTTCAAGGATTTTGACACCACAGGGCAGGTGTTTGAGCGTATCCGAACCACCTATGATGGTCCGTTGAGCCTG
>JAOUCZ010000104.1 GCA_029859505.1 Lysobacterales bacterium
CCCTGGGTGTTTACGGTGAACGTGGCTGCGGAGTGGCCGAGGCTGAAGGTGTGCTGGACAAGGTTGACTTCATTGTTGGGACCTTCAGCAAAAGCCTGGGTGCTATGGGTGGCTTTTGTACCAGCAGACACGATGTTTTGGGATTGTTCCGCTATGTTTCCAGACCATTTATGTTTACAGCATCACCCAGTCCGGCAGTGATGGCGACTACGCGTGAAGCACTTAAGCAGTTGCGGTCACGGCCGGAATTGAAAGAAACCCTGTGGTCAAACGCAAAACGGCTTTACAGTGGCCTGGAAGAATTGGGCTTTGAGCTCGGCCCGGAGGTCAGCCCGGTGATTGCCGTCCGCTGTAAGGATAGGGTGTCAGCACTCGCGGAGTGGAATCAACTACTTGAGGCTGGTGTGTACGTCAATATGATGCTGCCGCCTGCAACTCCCGGCGGGGCCAGCTTTTTACGTTGCAGTATCAGTGCCGCACATACGCCTGAGCAAATCGACTTAATCATCGAGAAGTTTGCAGAACTAAAGAGTTAGTGATTCAGCGTTCCCCGGCTTTCCTTCGGTCTACCTAAACGCCCCTTGCCGGTAAAGCTTCCACAACAGTGGCCATGCGAATATCAGCGGGTGTTTGAGTTGGCGCGGAGACGGTTCAATATAGAGACCTGAATGCCGCTTTATTTTCCACAGCAGGTATTCCAATGGTTCGTTGAATGTGAACGCGGCTTTGATCAGGCGCAAAATCGAAAGCAATTTGCCCTGTATACGACGCAACCACCAGGTGAACGAAGACAGCTTCCTGGAAAAGTTACTGGTATGGTTCTGAAACTGGGCTTCGGTTCCAATTATTGAAACCGAGGGGTTTTCAAGCGCAAACTCATTTGTAACGTTGTCATAGTGGGCAGGGTCAAAATCATAGATTGACTCGCCACGGTTGCTGCTCTCGGTTCGCAGTTCGCATTGATAGGTCAGTGCCAAACCATGTGTCCACAATTCAGCACTGCTGAAACGATCTTCCATGGAAGGTAATACCCGTTGCATGAATGTCCCGGATGCATTGTTCAAAGCCGCTTTCAAAATATCCCGGGTTGCAACGTCGCGTACATACAGAATTTCACAGGGTTGGGCAAATCGTGCCCAGAAATATGAGTGAAAATCGTGCCGCATTGCTTTGCCAAAACGGCTTAAGGTCAGCAGGGCGTACTTGGCACGAAGCTCGGGGGCATCAGTATCAGGATCGCTATTTTTGTGGTGGATATGGTACACATTGGGTGGTAATAAATGGCACATCCAGCCTTGCCAGCGGGAATCAAGGGTATGGTAGTCATCCACCAGCACATAAAAATCCAGCATCGTATCGCGTTTGCCACGTAGCCAGGATCCATAAACCAGTATTGCCAGCAGGGCTTTACCGTGTTTTTGTCTTATCTCTTCGAGTAAGGGTTCAATACTTGAATCTTGCTGTGATTCCTCGTGCATAGCTTCACTGTTACCATTGTACTTGGCGGTCTGCCCTGCGGATTTTTCGTTACTGCGCATGTTAATGAGTTTTAGAAACAAGCACGTAAATGGTCATGTTATATTGCAACCTGGATTAATGGTGAGAAAGTCGATTAGTGGCTTAATGTTCTCTATGCAAGATTGGATTATAGACAGTGCTGCAACCATCGGCAAAGAAGAGGATGTTATCGCATGCGCCTAGTTCATCTGACCGACCCTCATATGAGCACGCTGGATGGTGAAAAGCTATTAAGCCTCAGGGGAAAGCGCTGGTCCGGCTACCTGTCATGGCGCAAGAACCGACGTAATCATTTTTTGCCCGCAGTACTCAACAATCTCGTGAAAGCCGTCAGGGCGGAAAATGCTGATCAGATTTTATTGACTGGAGACCTGGTTCATATTGGGCTTGGATCGGAGATTACACAGGCGGCGGAATGGTTAACTACATTGGGTCCCGGCGGGAAAGTCATGCTGGTGCCAGGTAATCACGATATCTATAGCAAGGGAAGTGAAGAGGCTGTTTTGCAGTCATGGTCAGATTACCTGTTCCAGCCTGCTGATGGTGCAGAACCCGAACAACCGGCAGGTCAATTTCCTGTTGTACGTAAGTTGGGGAAGCTCAGTCTTATTGGAGTTACAACCGGTTGTGTTACGCCGGTGTTCATGGCTACCGGAAAGCTTGGGAATGAACAATTACAGAGGCTGACAGAGTTACTGCAGCAAGCGGCCTCGGAAGGTCAAGTGGTCGTGTTACTGATACATCACCCGCCATTGCCGGGTATGACGAATTGGCGCAAAGCGCTGGTCGACTCAGTGGCTCTCGAGACGGTCTTGAAACAATATCCGCCTTCGTTGATTTTTTACGGCCATATGCACTATAACCGGGATCAACAATGGGGTGATTCCCGAATTTACTGTACTGCTTCCGCGTCCAGTGTCAGTGACGCTTCATACCGCGTGATCGATATCGACGAAGGGGACAATTACCTGAATTTTCGAATGAGTCTGAAGTCGCTTAGCATTGAGGCTGGTGCAAGCCCGGGGTTTGTTACCATTGACGAACAAAGGTGGCAGGTGCCGAAATTAATGAGTTGAAACATCTCGTTACAGGTTTCGGTGGCGAATGGCGGCAATCGCTATTAGCAGGAGAATGAAAGGGGGTGTCAAAATGAGCAGTGCAGGGTTCAAACCCAGAATTCCGGCCAGGTGTCCACTCAGCTGTTGAAGCAGGTAAAAACTTATCCCTATCAAACCACCTGTCAGAGCACGTTGGCTGGCTGATACTGACCGGACCGAGCCGAGCAGCAGAGGCAGTGACATCAAAGCCATTGCAAGCAAACTTGGGAGCAGACTGACTTGCTGCCAGAATACAATCTCGTAACGGTGTGTATCCAGTTGGTTCTGTTTCAGGTTTGCAATGGTCTTGAGCAGGTCATTCGGGGCCAGGGCCTCCAGTGGCAGGATCAGCGCCGCTGCCTGGTCAGCTGAAAGCAAGGCGCTCCATTGCATATTGTCCCGTCTTGTTTCGATGACTTGTCCGTCCTGAAACCGGCTTTCCAGTACATCGATCAGAAGCCAGTTATCCTGTTCGGCATAAAGTGCACTCGAAGCCTGGATTAGTTGTGAAAGTCGGCCCTGCTCATCGATCGTGTAGACCTCAATGTCAGCCAGTGTCCGGTCTTGCCTTACGCTCTTGACCCGAACAAGATGCGTGTCACTCCGGGTCCAGATTGCCCGTGAGTTTCCTGCTCTGATCTCCGGGTTTTTTGATGCCTGTGAACGTAACACGGCTGCTTCATGCTCAACGCCCGGTACCACGAAAAACTGTAATGCGGTAATGAAAATACCGAGGAAAATAGCAAGTACCGCTACGGTCTGACCAATGCGTTGCTTCGAAATACCAATGGTACGGATGGCAATGAGTTCACGGTGATTGGCCATCGCACCCAATCCGATCAATCCCCCCAGGAGTGTGGTGACCGGTAATAACTCAACAATGCGCTTGGGGCTGGTCAGAAGTATGACCATCAGGGCGTCGGGCAGGGTGAAACTGCCACTACCAACGTCCTCCAGTTCTTCCGCCAACGCCATGAAGCTGAATAAGGCCAATAACAACATCAATGCCGGAATAATACCGATCACAAATTGCGTCATGATATAGCGGTCAATTCTGAGCACGTTTATCCTTTTTGGTGGTCAGCACAGCGGGTGCATACAAAGCTGCAACCACCAGTGAAAGGAGGCCGGGAACCCACCATATATAAGCGCTGCTACCCTGTTCCACCCAACTGCGACTTACATCAAGCAGATTAAAGTAGACTGCATAAATTCCGAGTGCCCCCAACATCTTGGCATACCGTCCCTGGCGTGGACGGCTGCGGCTTAAGGGGATGGCGGCCAATGCCAGCAGAAGGGCCGAAACCGGTGTAGACATACGCCATTGAAATTCTGCCCTGGCAACCGGATCGGAAGATTGCCGCAGGCTGTTAGTGGAAGCAGATTTGACCTTGTATTCAGGTGGCTTGGGGCTTTCAGCGGGTAAAAACAGCGAAAAACTGCCGAACTCCCCTGAAAGATCCGTGCCATCCTGAACCTTCTTCAATATACGTGCATCTGTCAGTTTCAACCGGTGAAACATGGGCTTGTGGAAATAGTCAAACTCGCCTTTTGCAGCCGTAATAACCTGTAGATCCTCACCTTTTCGTGTGCGGATAAAAATACCATCCAGATCACGGCCGTTTTCAGCGATATGCTCAATGAAAACCGTTCGGCCATTACGTCCAAAATCATAGAATTGCGCTTGTTTTATCCGTCCTGTTTCAGCGGTAGCTTCCGCCATTGCCTTTATTGCATACGATTGTGCATATGCCCATGGCCGTGCCCAGGCTGACAGCAGCGCAACCACGACGGCCAGCACCAACGCAAGATGCATCAAGGGGCGTAACAGGTGGGCCTCACTGATGCCACCGGCACGCATGGCATAGATTTCAGAATCCGTATATAAGCGCCCAAGTCCGGTCATGATGCCAAGAAACAGGCTAAGTGGCAGCAAGACGTCCAGTGAAATGACGGATTTAAAAAAGGTGAGTCTGGCGACTTCAGCAGGTTGCAATAAACCAGCATCGGCATCAACCAGGAAACGGCTCAGGCTGAAGGTGATAAAAATTACCACAAGCACTGTAAAGATAGCTGCCAATGGCTGGCCTACTTCCCGGATCAGATAATGTTCAATGATCTTGTTTGACGCCATAGGAGAGCTATTTTTATGTGTTCAAGTCGCTAATTGGAAATATTTATCGCCGTAAACTGCCATGAATATGTGGCTAGTGTAGTGCATCTTAATTAATTAAGATGCACTACACTAGGAGTCGGTATGAAAGTATGAAAAAAGCCATTGCCTGTAGTTTGTTGATGTTGGCGTGTGCGCCTTGCATTTCGGCGCCGCTTGGCGCGGGTGCTTTTGACATGATCAGTATTAGCGCAGATGAGGCCCGTGAGGATGAGCAGCCGGGCATTCTTCATTTTAGCGGGCAATTTCAGATGCGAAGCGATGACTGGCAACTGAATTCAGCCCAAGCCACTGTTTATGGTAGTCCGGATAAGCCGGACAGGGTTTATCTCGAAGGTTCACCAGCGCATTTTAATGTTAAGCAGACAGATCAAACAGACCAGGGCCCGATCAATGGTACCGCCGAGGTGGTGGAGTATTTGCGTGCCGCCAATCTTTTGGTGCTATCCGGAGAGGCGGTACTTAAATTGGGCGATGAAATTATCCGTAGCGCACGAATAGAATACGACATCAGCACCAACCGCTATCAGGCAGGTGGTGATGACGGAGTGCATATCCAGGTTCCACCCACTAACTAGCCCTGCTTTTCCCTCACCATTTATAAGACATCAATATTCCGTAAGTCATCAGGTCACCCCAGTTAGCAAGGAATGTTGCAACTTCCGGTCTTTCTTCAGGGTTGTAGATTACGGTGTTGTTCACGTTGGCTTCTTCTTCGATGTTTTCCAGGTAGAACTGAAATTTGATTTTGTTGCCGGGTAAATCCCAGAAGAGCCGGATGTCGGTCTTGGTGTACGAATCCTGCCGTGCCCCGACCAGGTTCAGGTCATTGGTGTACTGCTCGCCAACATAGATGGTCTGGATCATCGGGGTCAGCGTGCCGCCTTTACCCACGTCGAATATATAACTTGCCTGTAGACCGAAAGACCATTCAGGAGACAGGGCTGGACGCCACCCATCCAGGTTTAGCGTGTCACCCATGGTATGACCCTCTATGTGACCGAGTCCGGCGAGGTTTGGCACCTCGTAATCTTTGAACTTTGCATCCAGCCATGCGACGTTGGCAGAAATATTCCAGCGTGTGCCGGGCAACCATTGAATTTCAGCTTCAACACCCTTTGATTCCATGTCACCCGCGGTGCTCATGTAATCCATCAGCCCTGCCGTTCCAGGTAGTGGCAATATCGTGAATGACTGCGCCTGCATATCGCTGAAGTCGTTGTAAAAGGCGGAAAGGTTTAATACCAGGCTCCCATCACGGAGGATGCTCTTAAGGCCGAGTTCATAGGCAGTGACGCTTTCAGAATCGAAGCTGGCTTCGACTCCGGGTGTTTCGTTGAGTCCACCTGGCCGGTATCCGGTTGAAGCACTGAAATAAGAATCCATGTTTTCATTGATTTTATAATTCAAAGCGGCGTTCCAAAGCACGCCATCCCAACTGTCTTTTTCGCCATTCCTGAGTGTCTTGTTGTCCTTGTACCAACGCAAGCCACCTGATAAGCGCCAGCTATCATTGAAGTTATAACCGGCACTTGCAAAAATTGAGGTGTTATCGGTTTTGTATCGGCCTTCTAAATCCCACTCCGGTTTGAAGAATTCCGCGTGCCTGGTTTCCAGCCAGTCCCATCTTGATTCCATGTCAAGCCAATAGACACCGGCAAGCCAGTCAAAGCGGCCATTACTGTTGGAAAGCAGACGCAGTTCGCTTGACCACGTATCCCTTTTCGATCTCCAGCCGTTAAAATCGCTGTTGTATGGATCACCGGCATCACTGTAATCGCTGTCGAATACCTGCTGATTTTCAAACGTTGATTTGTTGATAAACCACTCCAGGTTGGCAAAACCGATGTCCCAGTTAAGCTTTATGGTTCCGCTCAGGTTTTCCTGGTCTTCCAGTGAGGCCATATTCCTGCCGACATTCCAGCCGTCCCGGTCTGCGCGGGCCCCCTCCGGTGCGATCAGGTTTCCGGTTTGATACTCGCCATCGACATAGGCGCCGATTTGCTGATAGCCCCACATGCCTGAACCGGTTTGATTTTGATCGTAGGAAATGAGGTTGACCATCAGGTTGAATTTGTCCGAGGGTTCCCACTTGGTCATCATTCGAACGTACTGCTGCTTGCGGTCGCGCAGGTCATCGGCATCGCCATCCAGAACAAAATTGCCAACGTAACCCGAGTGCATATCGTATCGGGCGGCAATACGGGTTGAAAGCGTTTCGAGGATGGGCACATTCAGCATTGCATCAAAACGGGTGCCGTCGGCATAGCCATATTCACCCTCAAAGGCCGCGTCCCAGCCGCTCGGGTCGGGTTCATTACTGATGATGTTGATTACACCACCAAATGCATTGCGACCGTACATGACACCTTGTGGGCCGCGCAGGACTTCAATCCTGTTGACATCCACGTAGGGTTCCAACGCCTGTGTGGTTGTTGGAACACTGATACCATCTTCAAAAATTGCAACCACAGGATCCGCCTCGGCGCCGGTTCGATTGGTGCGCATGCCGCGAATCGAAATGCGAGCCTCGTTACCCGATTGTCCGTATTGCATATTGGGAACCTGGTCGGCGATACGGGTGATATTACGTATGCGACTGCGCTCAAGATCGTCTGCAATTAGCCTGGTGGTAGCCACGGCCTGACGTTGTAGTTCCGGTGTAAACTTTTCAGTGATCACATCCTGTTGTGCGACGGGTTTTTGTGGGTTATACGCATCGTAAAGAGGTTCTCCCCGTACCGTCTGGTCTTTGGCTTGTCCGGGTTGTTCCGTATCTTGCGCGATGACGGTTGCATTATTGTTCATCTGCTCAATAGTGGTTTGCGCTTTTGACAGTTCAGCTTCAAGCTCTGCTACCCTGTCTTTCGCCTCAGACAATTCCTGCTGCAACGATTTCACGTGTGCTTCAGTGGTGGATGATGTAGCTGGAGAAGCTTCGGCTGCCAGAGCAGACTGTAGAAAAGCGCTCGCGATTAACACGCAAAAAAATGTATAAGCCCGGGGTTTCATAATATTCCTCAACAAAAAACTAGTTCGATCAAGATCATAGGCACTTCAGGTTTCAAATCACCTGGGCCATTCGATTACAACATCTGCAGCCGCTTTGAAATCCGCAGCATCATCAACCTCACACCAGCTCAGACCATTAATAGGATAGATACCTGCAATGCCCTGACTGGCAAGCTGATCAATGGCGGACAAGTACCAGAGTTTGAGCGCATCTTCCTTGTCCATCATTTCTTCGAGTTTTTCAGTAAAAGCATCTGCTCCGACCTTGTTAAAAACCATCAGACCGATACTTTCCCCATCGACAAGACTGATGTCCAGTTGTTTACTGACTTTAAGTAAACGGTCACCATCTGAAATAATTTTCATATCATCCAGGTCAAAGTTCGGCTTGGAGTCGGTGGCGAGTGTTATCGGATAATCGGTTTCACGGGCGAGCAGTCGTTGCAAGACAGCGGCTTCGAAAAGCGTGTCGCCATTCATCAGTACAAAAGGTTCTTCCATTTCAGAGCGCGCCTCCCAACATGTGCCAAGGTTGTCGGTATGGGCGAACATCGGGTTATGCAATGTGCGTACCTTAATGCCTTTAACATCGCTTACGATGCTATCTACCATTTCATGCTCAAACCCGGTCACAACCACGACCTCATCAATATCGCTTTGTGCAATCTGACTCAATTGCCATTCAAGAATTGAGATTCCATGAAGGGGCAGACAGCACTTGGGCATATTTGATGTCAGAGGCATCAAACGACGACCCTGACCAGCGCTAAGTATGATGGCTTTCAATTAATTTCCTTCTGCTTTAGTTACAGACTGTGAAAAACTGGTGCATTAGAACATGAATTCTTCAATCTACAAAATGCATAATTGCTACAATTAGCTGCAAAGTGATGAAAGTTTTGCTATACAGGCGCGATGATCCGAATTTTATCAGTTAAGCAGACGGTTATGTTGTTCAGAATACCATGGATTTAGAAAATGCTAATCGATCTTGAAGCGGCCTCAGAGGACACTCTGCTGGACACTGAGGTGTGTATCGTTGGTGCCGGTGCGGCAGGTGTTGCATTGGCCCGTGATCTGATGAAGGCAGGACGCGACGTGTGTCTGCTTGAAGCTGGCGGGATGGATTACGACGAGCAAACTCAGGCCCTGACCAAGGGCAATATTACGGGCATGGAATATTATGAACTGGACCACTCCCGTCTGCGCTTTTTTGGCGGTACGACGAATATTTGGGGTGGTCGCAGTATTCCTTTGGATCGAATAGATTTTGAAAAGCGTGACTGGGTGCCACATAGTGGTTGGCCGATAACACTGGATGATCTACAGCCTTTTTATAAAACTGCCCATGATTCACTTGAACTGGGTGATTACGACTATGGGCCCGGAAATTGGGACAAGCTCAAATTGAGGCCTGTTAATTTCGATCCCAAAAAAATCTCCCACCGGTTCTGGCGTTTTGATGAGCTCAAGGAGCGCTTTAACAATCAGAGAAGCGCTGACCTGATCAGGGCGAAGAATGTACAAATTTTTCTGCACGCCAATTTGGTCGGGCTTCAGGCCACCGAAAATGCTTCAGCGATCACACACCTTGATGCCAGGTCTCTTGGCGGCAGAAAGCTTCAGGTACGTGCCCGGCATTTCGTACTCGCTTGCGGGGGAATTGAAAACGCCCGTCTGTTGCTGATGTCTGACAGCGTAGAGAACAACGGGATTGGTAACCAGTTTGACCAGGTGGGCCGATACTTCATGGAACATCCGCACGGTAGACTTGCACACATCGAGACAGAGGATCCGGCGGCTTTCTGGGCTCTGTATCGCAAGCGGTTTTCTTCTGTGGATGTACCGGTGGCTCCGGCTCTGGTCTTACCTCCATCCTTACAACGTGAATTGGGCATTCTGAATAGTGCGGCCACTTTCAAGTTACAAAAGGATCCGAGCAGGGGTGCGCCAATCAGCAAGCGGGTTTATATGAACCTGAAGCATAGTTTGTCACCTAAAAAATCCGCTCGACGTGTTTGGCAGGCCTGGCGGGGAAGTCAAAACTGGTTGCAACGTCACGTATCCATGCCATTGCTTCGCTTCGGTGTAAAAATGAACCGTATGGGATTGTATGTTATGGCCCGGGCGGAGCAGGCACCAAATCCTGATAGTCGTGTCCGCTTGTCAACTGAGAGAGATGCACTGGGTTGCCCAAGAGCGGATCTGGACTGGCGTCTCTGTGCACTGGACAAGGAAACCATGCTTCAGTTCGGTAAAACACTACAGGGGGAGTTTGACCGCCTCGGTTTAGGCAAGGTTACAAACTGCGACTGGTTGGAAGATGGTCAGCCCGAGTGGCCTGTCGACCCCACCGTGGGTAACCATCCAATTGGCGGTTATCATCATATGGGTACCACCCGAATGAGTACTTCAGCTCGTGAAGGTGTAGTGGATGCCAATTGCACAGTACATGGTTACCACAACCTTCATATCGCCGGCAGTTCCGTGTTCACCACCGGTGGTTGGGCTAACCCGACACTGACCCTGCTGGCTTTAACGCATCGCCTTGGTATTCATCTGAATCAATTGCTCCGCGCGGAAAAAAGCAGCTAAATAAAAAGTCGTTTTTTACCCTGCAGACATTTCACTGGATACAACAAAGGCAACGTCATCCCGGAATTTGCAAAGCAAATATCCGGGAACTCCCCAAGCTTACCGTGAACCTGATCTACAACTTCTTTCGGATTTATTTTTCTCCCAAAAGAATTTTCTCCGCTAACTTCTGATCTTCAATCGAATCCACGTCCACGGCGGCACGGGCAAACTCGACTTTCACATGGCCGATCCGGCATCCCGCAGCCTGTGACAACCCTCCTAAAGTGTCTTCCAGGCTCAAACGCCTGAACAAATACAGTAAAAGTGCCATAAATCCAAAGCGGCGGGCGATTCGCCAGGGGTGTTTGCGGTCGGCTTCTGCCTGGCGCCAGAATTCCAGTGCCTTTCGGCCTTCTGGTGTCATGATGGCGAACAGGTTACTGCCGCAAAAATGTCCATTCGAGAATTTCAGTACCGTGCGCCTGGATTCCGGCCACGCAGCCTTTACCAATTCATACGGGACAAAGCCAATGACGATGTCATAGTCCGCTTCCGCGTCAGTTTCCGGGGAATGAATCTGTTTGCGGAAAGATGAAATTGCAAGATTGCAAAAATTGTCCACAATCTCACCGGTTAATAGTGCGTGATCGCCTGCGGTGAGTAAGGTTGGGAAGTGGTCCAGTTCTTCGAGTGCAGATAAGGCACTGGCTGCGGGTCCGTCAGCGGGTGCCAGCCATTCAAAGCCGGGTTTTCCCAAAACATCTTGCAGCTCTTCGCTTGCGGAAATGATATCGGCTGTCGGGCCACAGATAACCCCGCCGCTGGCCTGCTGGCTGGCTTCAATTGCCTGCATAACGCGGGCTAAAGACGGTTGGCCTGCCACGGGTACCATTACGCTGGCAGGAACGTTGAAAGCATGACTGATAGGGCTGCCCCCCGGGCGCTCACCCGCGAGAATGACGGAGCGGAACCGGGTGGTTTGATCGATCATATTCTGTGTTTGAATTTACGGGCCGGATATCCCGGTCTTATGAGATTCACTACAGGCCTTTTTCGTACATGCGGTAACGTTTGGTGATCTCTCCACCGACGCTTTCAATGATATTTCTGACACCGTGGTTATGGTCCAGTATCCAGGACATTTC
>JAOUCZ010000344.1 GCA_029859505.1 Lysobacterales bacterium
AGCCGAGCTTCGCACAGCAGGAGAGGCTAGATGGCAAGAGGTGTAAATAAAGTAATTTTGGTGGGTAACCTGGGCAAAGATCCGGAAATAAAATACACCGCCAGCGGTGCAGCAATCGCAAACATTACCCTGGCAACATCAGAAAGTTGGAATGACAAACAGTCTGGTGAAAAGGTCGAAAAAACTGAATGGCACAGGGTGGTAGCGTTTCAACGCCTGGCTGAAATCATGGGTGAGTACCTGAGAAAAGGTAGCCAGGTTTACATCGAAGGCAAGCTTCAAACACGCAAATGGCAAGACCAGAATGGTCAGGATCGCTGGACAACGGAAGTCGTTGCCAATGATATGCAAATGCTGGGTGCTCGTGGTGGTGAAGGCGGTGGTCAGCCACAAGGTGGTGGCGGTGGCGGCGGGTTCCGAAAGAATCCAGCACCACAACAACAGGCACCAGCCAAGCCGGCTTTTGACAACGACTTTGCTGATGATGATATTCCCTTCTGAGGAATAGAATTCCCAGGAAGAGTCTGGCAAGTTAACGGTTGTGTGGACTGAACCTGTGAAACTCAGATATTACATAGTGAATGGTAGTTTGCCCGATGGAACAGAATAGAAAAGGCATCATACTGGCCGGGGGAAGTGGCACGCGTTTGTATCCCATTACCCGCGTCATCAGCAAACAGCTGCTCCCGGTGTATGACAAACCGATGATCTACTACCCGTTATCCACACTGATGCAAGCGGGAATACGGGAAATACTGGTTATTACCACACCCCATGAGCAGGCGCTTTTCCAGCAGTTGCTGGGTGATGGCAGCCAGTGGGGTATTGAGATTTCATTTGCTGTTCAGGAAAGCCCTGATGGCCTGGCACAGGCACTTATTATCGGCGAGGAGTTTCTGGCCGGTAACCCCTCCTGTCTTATACTTGGTGACAATATATTCCATGGCGGCGGGCTGAAAGACATGCTCACCCGCAGTACGCAAAGGACTGAAGGCAGCACGGTTTTCGGTTACTGGGTTCGCGACCCCGAGCGTTATGGGGTTGTTGAGTTCGATGCTGATATGCATGTATTGAACCTGGAAGAGAAGCCAAAGCAGCCACGGTCGAATTACGCAGTAACGGGTTTATATTTTTATGATAAGCGCGCCAGCCAATTCGCTCGCGAGTTGCAGCCTTCACCCCGGGGTGAGCTTGAAATTACCGATTTAAATCGTCGCTTTCTGGAGGACGGCAGCTTGCATCTTGAACGGCTGGGCCGGGGTTATGCCTGGTTGGATACAGGTACGCACGAATCACTGCAGCAGGCATCAAGTTTTATTGAAACCATCGAGACCCGCCAGGGACTCAAAGTGGCGTGCCCGGAAGAAATCGCATTTCTGCAAGGGTGGATCGATGATCAGCGTGTTCTTGAATTGGCCGGGCCACTCCGAAACAGCGGTTATGGTGAGTATCTAATACAGCTTCTGGAGCGGGGGCCGGACGGTTGAGAGTTCTTGAAACCGGCCTGGATGGTGTAGTTATTATCGAACCCCGGGTGCATGGTGACGAGAGAGGGTTTTTTCTTGAAAGCTGGAAAGCCAGTAGCTATATCAAGCATGGTTTACCCGGTGCATTTGCTCAAACCAACGTTTCTCGGTCGCAGAAAGGAGTTTTACGCGGTTTGCATTACCAGTATCGCCAACCGCAAGGCAAACTGGTCTCCGTGCTCGAGGGTCGTATTTTTGATGTGGCTGTGGATGTTCGGCCTGACTCGAAATCGTATGGGCAGTGGGCCGGCGTTGAACTAAGCGCGCAAAACCACCGTCAACTTTATGTCCCGGAGGGTTTTGCCCACGGGTTTATAGTCCTGAGCGACAGTGCATTGTTCCACTACTATTGCACAACCGAATACGCACCACAATTTGAGGCGGCAATTGCCTGGAATGACCCTGATATTGCTGTCAGGTGGCCGTGTGAGCCCAGATCGTTTTCCGGAAAAGACCGTGATGCACCCCGCTTGCGGGATGTCCCGCCGGCACGTTTGCCACAGGAAGTGAATTGAATATTCTGTTAACGGGTGCCGCCGGCCAGCTTGGAAGTGAAATATTTCCATTTCTATCCGCACGGGGAAGTCTGATAGCCACCGACCGGATCAAGCCTGTGTCGGCGACAGGCAGCTGGTTGGAACTGGATATCAGTAATGGCGCAAAACTTGAGGATTTACTCAATCGATCGCAGCCCGGGTTGATCGTCAATACAGCGGCCTATACGGCAGTCGACCAGGCAGAGATTGATTCTGAAGCTGCTTTTATTGTCAATGCTGAACTCCCAGCAAGACTGGCATCATGGGCAAAACGAAACGATGCCCGCTTAATACATTATTCCACGGACTACATTTTTGACGGTAAGGCTGACAGACCCTATAAAGAGATAGACCTGCCCGGTCCAAAGAGCGTCTACGGAGAAAGTAAACTCGCAGGTGAACGTGCACTGGAAGATGCAGCATGTAAGTACGCCATTCTCAGAACCTCATGGGTGTACTCTTCGCATGGGAAGAACTTTGTACTGAGTATGCTGGACCTCGCACGCAAAGGTCTGTTTTTGAAGATAGTGGACGATCAGCATGGATGCCCGACCTGGGCAAAAAACCTGGCCCTTGCCAGCGTTGCCGTGATCGATAACTGGCAGGAATCACGCGAAGAACGCAGCGGTGTTTTTCACTACTGTGATGATGGCAGTGTGAGTTGGTATGATTTCGCCCGCAAAGTTTTTAGCCTGGCTGTAACGGCTGGATTGCTGGAGAAGGTACCGGAGATTGCGCCGGTGCCCAGTTCAGAGTTTCCCCAGCCGGCAGAGCGGCCCAAGTGGTCGGTTTTGGATACCAACAGAATTACAGATGTGTTTGACATACAACCTGCTTCTTTTGACGCCTCTCTAAAGGCGGTCATTGATGAGATCAAAGCAAGAGCATAAAAAATGAGCCAAACTAAAATGCAAAAACCCCTGATTCCAGTCATTCTTTCAGGCGGTGCAGGAACGCGATTGTGGCCGGTTTCCAGGCGTGCTCACCCCAAACCTTTTATGGAGTTGGTTGATGGAGAGACCCTGGCTGAAAAGACATTAACAAGAGCAAAAGCAGTGACGGGAAATTCGGATGTAATCACCGTGACCAGTCGTGACTACTACTTCTATACCCGCGATCTTTATGCCGGCATGAAAGGAATTTCCGGTGATCAGCATTTTCTGCTTGAACCCATGGGTAGAAATACTGCGCCTGCGATCGCGCTGGCGGCAATGAGTGTTCGCGACAACATACATAAAGATGCGT
>JAOUCZ010000105.1 GCA_029859505.1 Lysobacterales bacterium
TGGATGAAGCCGAATATGTCTGCTGTGCTTTAAAGCACGTCCAAAAGCTTGGCTCTCCACACCGTCCGACCTATGCCTGCAGCGGCTGGATACCACCAGAACCGACTGCGAAGAGAAGCGTGACCCACGCCAAGACGCGACCAATAGCATGCCATAAACAATGGGAACTTGACATTAAGGCCCGATTAGAGAAGCGGATATTCATTTTTAAACATTGCAAACCCAACATCTCTTTAATTGATGCGCTAATTAAAGAAATGATCCTTTCACTTGGTTGCTTATTCCTCAATTCGTTCGATTGATGGCGGGACGAACTCGAACCATGTTTCAGAGGGGCCGTACATACGAAATAGAGAGAACCATTCTTCGCCAGGGGTTATTGGCATGCAGTTCGTATAGTCGGTGTCGTCACAGTGACTAGACCAGTGGATAGTCACAGAACCATCAGCGTTGATTACGAAGCCAGTGTCGTTTGACGCTACGCCGATAGTGTCTGACCCCGCGATATACGCCCCGTTATCCATCGAGTAGGTTAAGAATGAATAAAAGCGTGCAGCCGGAACATCCTTGTGGCTCGCAATGTGTAGCTTGTAGTCATGGTCACCAGACATTGGGCGACCTTTACTATCCAATACACCTTTGATGTAGGTTGTAGATTTTGAATCGGCAAGCGACGCTGGTGGTGCAAAGTAATAGGTAAATGTTGTGCCGCGAGACGAATAGTCGTTCCAATTGTCGTCCACGTATGTCGCGTTCGTGGTCATCATTTCCTTGTCAACAGGGATGGTCCACTGTGACTGCTCGCCCCATAGACGCGGTGCGTAATACGTGAAGTCGTGGGCGATTTCGGCTTTCAGCTGAACAATTGCATCGAGTAAAATCTGCGCCTGTGCTTCTGTTGGCTCGAACGGTTTACCCTTCTCGATACCGATAGACTTCATCATCCCGTAAAAGGCTTTCTCGTCAGCCTTGATCAGTTCCTCGTTGATAGCCTTGTGTGCTGACTCCCAGAACGAAGCGTCGAATTTGATGTGACCTTCGTAATCTACACCGTCGAGGGCGATGTGATTCGTCACCGCTTCACCGCCCAGAGGGTAAATTTTCAAGCCCTTGATGTACTCCGCCGAGCGAGCCATGTCTTCGTCTGATGTTGTCTTGGTTAGAGAACGGATAGATATATACCCACGGTTTGTCGATTGCTTCACTGCGATATAGCCTTCGGTATCACCCTCGTAGCCTTCTGGAACGATTAAATACTTACCTCCCTTACCCTCGTCCGCGCCGTCTGGCCCTACATCAACTAAAGGTACGTGCCATGATGTGAGAAATGTACCGAAGAATGAGTTCGTGTCTGTCGCGGCTGGCATCTCAACCACTAACGGCCCGTCTTTGATGTTGTGGTATGTGTGTACGTATGGCGAGTTGTTGTTACCTGTCACCATGGCCGCGTTGTGGGTCATTGGCTTCGCATAATAGTAAACTGTATTTGTAGCGTCGCCCCCGAAGGTATCAAAGGCAACTTGTGACATCCTCTCGTACATTACTTGCGGCATGATCCATGTACCAGCCTCAAGAGCACGACGTTCGAAGCGCCTGTCTTCGATTGACAGGACCACAGCTGGATTAACTTGTGTGTCGGTAGCATTGTCTGCGCAACCAGTGGTGATCCCTGCTACTAAGGCAAGTATAAGCATCTTCATGGTACTACGCCTCTTCATGGTGCTACTCCTCACCGGCTCAGCGTGAAGTTGCTGAGTTTGTTTAATATCGTTCCACTGCCAGGATTTATCGAAGTACGGTATCTCATGTGTTTAAACGTATCTATATAAAATATATCTTTAAGGGGGTGAGTAAATTAATTCCTTTTATAGCTTCTGTCGAGTTTTCATTCAACTAAGCGATCAACCTCGGGCTCTGCCGAGCCGATACTGCGATGCCTGATAGATGGAATATATAACTGATTAAGCTGGCCTCAGTTCCGGCAGGAGTGGGTATGCACATTAAGCGCTGCTGACTTCCCCATTAGCGCCAGTCAGATGCAGGTCACGGTAGCCACCAGGGCGCTGAAATAAGTTACAGCACGCGCCTGAGTAGCGCACGTCCGATAAAACGGGCTTTATTACCCAGGGTGAAACGCTCAAGGTTGCTTTTCACTATGCCTTTTGTGAAGCGGGTGCGCTTGGAATAATCAATATTCACATCCACGATCACGGGTTTATTCTGAGCGGCAAACGTGAGTGCCTCTTTGATTCCGTCTTCGCAGTCAGAGTCGCTTTCAATGGAAACAAACTCGCAACCCGTCGCATCCGCGACCCCCTTGATTTTCACGGGGTGCAACACAGTGCAGGTTTTTCGATTATAGGGTATTTCCTGGGCCTGGGAGATTTGAGATAGCTCCCCATCATGAAACACAAAATAGATACCGCCGAGTTCCAATGAAGATGCGGTCAGCGTTTCCATGCAGGTCATTAAAAATGCACCGTCACCGATGATGCCGACTACCTGTTTATCCGGGTTGACCAGCTTGGCTGCCGTGACTGCCGGGACGCAATAACCCATGCAGTTGAAATCGGTGGGAGAGATAAACCCGCGTATACCGTTAATCGGCATCAATTCGGCGGTCAGAAAAGTATGATTGCCATCGTCGGCGACAACAATTGCGTCATCATTCAGTTGTTTGCGCAGTTCCGTAAAGAAACGTGCCGGATTAACACGATCCTTGCTGTCATGCTTGAACCATTCCTCATAATAGGCGGCTTTATCGCCGCTGATCGCGGTTTTTAAATCAACATTGTCGGGTTTGGGTGCACCAATCGATTGCAATGCTTTGAGCAACTCTTTCAAAACGGCCTTCGCATCACCCTCTATCGTGATGGAAGCCGGGTAGTTGGCATTGAAGACATCCTTGTTGATGTCTATGTGAATCAGGCTCTGAGGTGGTTTTACCCCGTAACTGGCCGTCGCAATTTCGCCAAATCGATTGCCTACTGCCAGCAGGCAATCACATTTCTTGAAGGCATTTTCAGCAGCAGGCACGGCCGCCGGACCGATGCCCATGCCGGTATGCAATGGGTGATTGGCCGGAAACGCGCTCAAGCCCTGTAAGGTTGTCGCGACCGGAGCACCGAGAAATTCGGCGATGCTGACGGCCTCTTCACTGGCACCCATTGCTCCCCACCCCAAAAACAGACCCGGTGAAGCAGCTTCATAAAGACTTTCTGCAGCACGTTGAATGGCCTTGAGATCAAGTTGATTTTCGGAGAGTGTCGCTACAAATTCAGGTATCTCTGACACCTCGCCCGGGAACAGTTGAAAATTGACAGGAACCTCTACAAAAACAGGACCGGGTTCGCCGCTGGTGGCTACCTGGTACGCCTCGTAGATAGCGGGAATGATCTGCTCATAGGTTTCGACTTTATAGGTTTTCTTTGTGATCGGAGCGAGTAGGGCGTGCTGATCCATTTCGTGTAATTGGTAGGTTTTACCACTGTCGGTACGTATTCCACCGGAAATCACCAGCATCGGTATACCATCCAGAAATGCTTCGCCAATACCGCTGGCGGCGTGGGTGACCCCGGCAGCCGGGACAATGAGCAGGGTACCGATGTGACTGGAGGTCCTGCTGATGGCATCAGCCATAAAAGCCGCGCCGCCTTCATGTGTTACCAGAACCGGTTGAATCGAATCGGATTTATTCAGTTCATCATATATTTCAGTGTTGTGAACACCGGGAATGCCGAAGGTGTACTTGATGCCAATTTGCTCAAGAGCGAAGCGTACCAGCCATGCGCCTGTTTTTTTCATGATGTTCTCTGTGGGTTAAAATCCGTTAAGTTATGGGGTTAATGCCTGGCCGGTAATGGAGCGCACGGCCATTCGGGCATTCAAAATACAGTTGGATATAAAGGTGCCTTCGAGTGATTTTAGCCCATTGATACCACCACCGCCGAAACCGGCTGCTTCCCCGGCGGCATACAAACCGGGAATGACTTGCCCGCTATTTGAAAGCACCCGGCTTTCCAGGTCTGTTTGAATACCACCCATACTCTTGCGGCTGACGATGAATTCCCTGAAGGCAACCAGCGGCATGGACTTCTTCGCAAGTATCTTCTCGAATTTACAGGTTCTTGACCGATCCCCGCGCCAGTGCCTGACCTGGGCGATACGCCTTAGCTGGTCATCGTTATGAAACTCCTCGCCGAGTTCTATCTGTGCATCGTAGTGTTGGACGGCCTGTTTGATATTCTCAACCTCAACGGTGCCCCTGCCGACGGTTTGACTGCTGGCGTTGAGCGCGTTCATTTTCTCAACCAGTTCTTCAAGGCTGTTGCCGGTCACAACGTCTTCACATTCGTTGACGAGGTATTCAAGCAGCTTACGGTTGCCGAGGAGGATATCCCGGGCCAGTTGTATTATGCGCCGGTCTCGAAATGCGGTGTTCGCTTCAGCCCCTGAAACGGCGATTTCTTTTAATGCGATCTTCCAGTTCATCAGTTGCCAGCTATACCCGTACCGGTCCCGGGCAATACGCTTGCATATATTGTGTGTGTCAAAGCCGGTCACCAGCGGGAGCGGGCCAAAGCGTTTACCGGTCGCATCCAGCCATAATGCGGATTTGGGCGGTATCAGACTCAGTCCTTCTCCGGGGATGTTAGGTTGGGGGTGGTGAATACCTGCTGCATAATTCCACATCTGGTGTAAATGGGTGACCTTGCCGTCTATGTGTTTGACCGCATCGTGTAGTGTTCCATCCGCATACTGGTGTGCGCCGTTGAGTATATGTTCCGGGGGTGCGCCCCAGGTTTGATCCCACTCCTGTTTTACACGTTCTATATCGCCATTGATGCCGCCACTGGCCACCAGGACGATGGCGGCCTCCACCTCGAATGCCTGTCCGTTTTTCTCTTGGGTTCCCCGCAGCCCGCAAATAGACTGATTGTTTATTAGAAGTGATTCCACTTTATGATCAAATAGATATGTTATATTTCTAGAATTAACATGATCTTTGAGCTCATTGATGAGTGTGAGCATCAGGTGGCGCCCGGTGCCCCAGATAATATGGTAGCGGGGTAGTGAGTTACCATCGCCAAACTCACCTCTTTCCACCCAGTGGGGGACAGGGAAAAACTTGATCCCCCTGGGTTTGAGCCAGTTATAAATATCATCAACGCTGCGGTTAACATAAAGCTCCGCCCATCGCCTTGGCCACTGATCATCCGCTGAGAACTGAGCACAGGAGTGCCAGTCCCGCAGAGCGATTTCAGGGCTGTCATGGATACGGTTCAGGCGCTGAACAGGTGTATCAACCAGGGTCATACCACCCAGGGATTTCATCGCCAGACCGCCAAAATTCTGTTCGGAATCCCGGTCGATGATGGCGATTTTTAGTCCCTGGTCGAGTAATTCGATAGCTGCACTTATTCCAGCCAGTCCGCCGCCAATAATTGCAAGGTCAAACCTCATTTTTTCATGCACTCGTGGTATCCCCGAAGACCGAAAATGATCATAATATACCTAAGTTATATCACACTATTTGAACACAAGGATTGTATCCGATGAGCGACTATCAATTCCCCTATAAAGATGCTTCTTTTGTAATCAATCATATTCTCGATTTTGACAAACTGTGCCTTGATGCCGGTTTTGAGGACGTGAATAGCGAATTGGCGACCGCCATTCTGGAGGAGGCGGGACGACTGGGCAGTGAGGTTTTTGCACCTCTGAATGAAGTTGGTGATAAGTCAGGCGCCACTTTGGAAGAAGACGGAGTACATGAAACCCCGGGCTTTGCGGAGGCGTACCGCCAATATGCTGACAATGGCTGGGCCGCATTGACTGCTGGCGAGGAGTATGGCGGTTCAGCCATGCCAAGGGTGTTGGGAGCTGCGGCTACGGAAATCTGGTATACCTCCTGCGCAGCTCTATCACTATGCCCTTTGCTCACTACAGGTGCTGTCGAGGCAATTGAAAAACATGGCACAGAGGAACTGAAAAGCGCCTATCTGCCAGACTTGATCAGTGGGAATTGGACAGCTTCAATGTGTCTGACGGAGCCTGCGGCAGGATCTGACCTGGCGGCAGTGGCTTGCAAGGCCGTACCTGAAGGTGATCACTACCTGGTCAGCGGTCAGAAAATATTTATCACCTGGGGAGATCACCAGATGACGGAAAATATCATCCACCTGGTGTTGGCACGCTTACCCGATGCACCCGCCGGTGTCAGGGGCATCTCGCTTTTCGTGGTGCCGAAGTTTCTGCTGGATGAGAATGGCCGGCCCGGTGAACGCAATGATGCTTTTTGTACGGGTATTGAACACAAACTCGGTATTCATGGTAGTCCGACTTGTACCCTTAACTTTGGTGATAGTGGTGGTGCAATTGCTTACATGGTGGGTCAGCCAAACCAGGGCTTGATGGCCATGTTTACCATGATGAACGAGGCCCGCCAGGGTGTGGGTATCCAGGGTCTTGGTGTTGCCGAGCGCTCCTATCAACAGGCAGTTCCGTATGCGAAGGAACGTTTGCAGGGAACACGAAGTGACGGTTCGCGCTATCCGATAATCGAGTTTCCGGATGTGCGGCGCATGCTGATGGTGATGAAGTCGGCAACCGAGGCCATGCGTGGCCTGGCCTATATTGCTGCGGCCGAGAGTGACCGGGAGCATACCGCGAAGGATCCCGAGCAGGCACGCAAGCACGCCTCTCGTGTAGGTCTGTACACGCCCATTGTGAAGGGTTGGCTGACCGAATTGTCCCAGGAGATCACATACCTGGGCACCCAGGTGCATGGCGGAATGGGCTATGTCGAGGAAACCGGCAGTGCGCAGCTTTACCGTGATGCACGCATAATGACCATCTATGAGGGAACAACCGGAATTCAGGGGCTCGACCTGGCCGGTCGTAAAACGCTAGGTGATAATGGTGAAGCGTTGCAGGTCCTGCTTGAGGAGATTCTCACGATAGCAGAAGCAATGTCTGCTGTTGATAGTCTCGAAGTGATGGGCGATGCATTGAAAAATGCGGTTCAGTGCGGTGAAGAGGCGCGGCAGTGGCTACTGGAGAACGGATCGAAGGACCGGAATGCGGTTGGTGGAGCCAGTGTGAACTTCATGATGCTGATGGGATACCTCTGTGGCGGCTGGGTTATGGGTGCATCGGCACTCAAAGCGACGCAGATGCTGGATGCCGGTAGTGACGATGAGTCCTTCCTGCAGGCCAAACAGGTGACCGCGCAGTTCTATTTTGAACACCTGTTGCCACGCACATTAAGTTACCTTGCCACGGTTAAGTCAGGTAGTGAAAGCATGATGGCCCTGGATGCAGAGCAGTTCTGAGCAGTCGCTTGACCCAATTTGTGCTCAAGCCCGTTAAGCGGATGAACTGCCTTGGCTGATGAGTGGCTGGCCCGATGGGAGAGCGGGCACATCGGTTGGCATGAAGCCAAGGGTAACCGCGCACTTCGCAAGTTCTGGCCTGGGCTCACTGGTGGCAGCCGTGTACTGGTGCCTCTATGCGGTAAGTCGCCCGACCTCCTATGGCTTTCACAACAAGGCTGTGATGTTACCGGCGTTGAACTCTCTGCAATTGCTGCCCGGGCTTTTTTTAACGAGGCTGATATCCGCTTTGAAACCGGGACTCACGGTGGTCTCTGTGCGTTTCGGAGTGTTGAACACCAACTGACCATTGTCTGCGGCGACTATTTTGAGTTTTTGGATGAGCCATACGATGCCCTATATGACAGAGCGGCATTGGTTGCTTTGCCTCCTTCGTTGCGTCCGGCCTATGTGAAACATACTAAATCACTTTTGAAAGCGAACGCTACGCAGTTACTGATTACGCTTGAGTACGATCAGCAAAAAGTAAATGGACCACCATTTTCCGTACTGCCGGATGAAGTGAAAAAGTATTGGCCCGGGCTCCAAAGGGCAGGTGGCTTGAATGCGCTTAAGAATATGCCACCAAAATACCGGGATGCCGGTCTGAGCGAGTTTGTCGAGGCTGTCTGGATCAGCGGACAGGTTTAAAAGCCGGCTTTATTTCTTCTGTAGCAGATCAACACGGATTGGTGTTAGAAAGTGCGCACCATCGTCATCCAGGTGTCTTTCGAATTTTTGTCTGACCAGTTCCAGCAAGCCAGCATTGAGACTGTGCTGGCTATGAGTGGCGTTGATAATGGTGTTTTCAAAATCAGCAAAATCCCTGTAAAACCCCGGTGTGTTGAAAAACGTTTCTTCAACCAAGTTAAACCACCCTTTGTCTACTGCTTCTTTCAAGCTATTAAATGCTGCTTCCCGTACATGTTGTTCATTATGAAATATGCGCAATATCTCATTGAAATCTCCAGCAAAAATTGGTTCAGAAATATAAGCTAAACCCGCGGGCTTCAATACCCGCCTGATCTCCTTCAGTGAGACGTCCATCAATTCCACCGGTACGTGATGCAGTGATTTGAACATCAATACAATGTCGACCGACTCATTATCCAGTGGTATGTCCTGTGCACCGGCAAGGCCGAATTTCACATTGGGTAAGTCGGTAATTTGCAGGTTTTTCTGGTGTGCCAGAACATCAACTTCCAGGGCTGTAACTTCGCGATTGGCTCCAGATGTGGCAATATCCCGTGTCTTTTCAGCAGCACCGCAACCCAGTTCCAGTATGTGACTGTTATCCAAAGGTAACAGACGATGGTAGACCTCGGTCTCCGGACAGGTCGCCTCGATTAGCTGTGATGCAATCTTCATTTGTGGCGTTCTTTAAACGTGCGCCGCAACCATGACACGTTTGTGGTAACGCAATTGCTCGTAGGCATCCGCAGGCGGTTCTAGTACGGTCGCTTTGGAGAAGCCGACTTTCTCCAATATCCACAACAGGGCGTCAAGGCTGGGTACCATGCAAATTCCGGTGACACTGGCCTCTGGCCCATGGGTATCATCCATCTCGTCGATGATGCCGAAACTACCTTTAAGCGGTCGTACATACTGGTAACTGCCGTAATCTACAAAGCCGGTCATTCCCGGTACGATCTGGGTTTCAATGATACAGAGGTCCTTACACAGACTCCGGCAAATACGCAGGGCGCCGACCGGGTTTTCCAGGTGATAGAGCAGCCCAAGCATCAATACGACGTCGAACTGTCCAAGTTGATCCGGGCTCTGATCATGTATATCCCCCTGCTGAAAGGAAAGTTGATCCATCTGAAAAATATCTGAGATCAGCGTACTGTCATCCACATGCGACTGACGGGCATCGACACCCAGAACGGACGCAAAACCGGCGCGTACCATATTGACGGCGAACCAACCCTGGTGGGACGCCAGGTCCAGTGCTGTTAAACCACTTCGATCGGCCCCCAGGTTTCTGTCCAGATAGGATTGCAGCATTTGCCAGCGTGTATTATGAATCGCATGGATCTCTGCATCATGATAGGTACTGGTTGAACTGCCATCAGGCAAATCGTAGGAATAAAACCACTCCCTTGAGTGTGCCTGTTCGATCAATGTGGACATGGAAAACTCCGATGTGAAATGAGCGTTGGAATTATGACAGCAGGCAACCCCGAGAACCAGTGTGAAAGCACACAGCATGAGAAACGCGACCCAACATCAGCCTAGCCGGAATTTTTGGACATCCGTCGAGACAGGATATACAAAACGGTACCAACAGCCATGAACGCCAGGCAAGTCATCCACGCCTGGACGGATGCGTAGCTTATCAGCCAAATACACAAAATCAGGGCGATAGCAGGGATCAGTAATCCACCCGGTAATCTAAACTGGTTCTCCACCGGTTCAGTTGTCTTCTCCAGTCGCGGCAAAGCAGCGATGCAGACAATATAGGTTAATAGCCTCGCCAGGGTGCTCATAACCGCCAGCCATATAAAGCTTCCACTCAAGGCGAGAGCCAGGCAAAGACCGCCATAAATCCATAGCGAGATATGTGGTGTCTGGTACCTGTGATGCACTTTTGCAAACCAGGAGGGTAAGCTCCCGTCTAGGGCTAGTGCGTAAGTCATCCGGGGTGCTGACAAGAATGTAGATTGTAGGTTTCCGCCAATTGAAAATACTGCCCCGAGTGTCAACAGGGCAGCACCGGCGGGCCCCAACAGTACAACAGCAACATCCGCCAGTGCTGTCGAGCTGTCCGCGAGGCCCGGAAGGCTTGAGGTGGCAATTATTTGTACCAGCACATAGATCAGTCCGGTGATGAGAATGGTGTTAATCATCGCCCTTGGCAGGTCGCGGCGGGGGTTACGCCCTTCTCCGGCTGCCACAACGGTTCCTTCAAAGCCAACATAGGCATACAGCACTATTAGTACGGCCTCACTGAGTTGACCAAACTCGGGAAAGTCGGCTCCCCCGAGCATTTGCAGATCTATATGCCCCATGCCAAACAACACCAGCAGGGACAGAGGCAGCAGTTTCAGGATGGTGAATATATAGATGATCCCGATACTATGTCTGACCCCACGGACATTGAGCCAGGTTAGGCCCATTATCACTATCGACATCAATATCCAACGGTTAAGATCATCCGCGAGCGGTGACCAGAACCAACTGGCATAAGTCAGCAACAGGTTTGCGTTGGCGCCCATGGAGGTGACGCGGCCAAGATACGCAAGCCAGCCTGCCTGGAAACCAACAAATGGGCCGAAAGCGTGATTTGCATAGAGAATTGCGCCACCGGTATGACGAAACATGCTGGAAGCGCGTGCAAAGGATAGCACCACGCTGAAAATCAGTATTCCGGCGATGACAAACAACCAGGGGCTGAAAGCTCCGGTTTTCGCCGCAGCTACCGCAGGTAAACCAAATATACCGGCGCCAATGACACCGTTGAGTGTCATGGCGCTGTAGCCGGTCTTGCTGATTGCCCGGCGCAGGGCCGGATTGGACTTTGATTGTTTTGTCATAGGTTCCCCAGGCAAAGTTTGCCTGCATCCATGTAAATATCGGGAAGGCTGATCTCCCTCGTTGCGGCAAAACGATACGCCACTGCAATCAGTACAAAGGGACCCACCACCGCCAGTATCCCGATAAGCCGTTGTGTTTTCTCTCTTTGCGCTTTCATTCACCCTTCCTGAGGTGATACCACAAGCTTGCTGCCAGCAAAAAAAACACAAGCTGACCCATTACAAAATTTAGCCAACTCGTATGCAGTAACGGTACTGCAAGACTTGCCACAGCGGCATTGATTATCGATTGCAGAAACCCTTGCATTGAAGCCGCCGTTCCACGGTGTGTGGGCAGGCAATCAAGCGAAAGTACGGTGATCGCCGGCATCATCACTGAGAGCCCGGTGACGTAGAGTACCAGCGGGCCAACCACGGTAATAATTCCTGCAGTGCTCAGGTGCACCGAAACGAGATTGAGGACTGTGGCGATCATCATCACCAGCAGTCCAACCGAAATGGTTTTCTGTGCGGGCCAACGATGTGCCAGCCGGCTTGATATCGCAGCCCCG
>JAOUCZ010000106.1 GCA_029859505.1 Lysobacterales bacterium
CTGATCGACAAAGATCAGTCCGCCTCCATGGAAAAGAAGAAAAAGGAAGGGTACTTCTGATGTCTGCTGCCAACAAAGCACACCTCGACATGCAGCAATTTATCGAGATGGAAAGCTCGAAAAGCATGCTGAAATTTATCACCTGCGGAAGCGTGGATGACGGAAAAAGCACATTGATCGGCCGCCTGCTTTATGACTCCCAGCTACTCTACGATGACCAGTTGGAGGAGCTAATACGGGACAGCAAGGGCCGACTCTCCACCGAAGAGGATATTGATTTTTCATTGCTCGTCGATGGCCTTGCAGCGGAACGCGAACAGGGCATCACCATTGATGTTGCCTATCGCTTTTTCTCTACATCGAAACGAAAATTCATCGTCGCTGACACGCCCGGTCATGAACAATACACACGTAACATGGCCACCGGTGCATCAACGGCAGAGGCAGCGGTGTTGCTGATAGATGCCCGTCTTGGTGTATCCACCCAGACACGCCGGCACGCCTATATCCTTTCGCTTGTTGGTGTTAAACACATCATGCTGGCGATTAACAAGATTGACCTCAAGGATTATTCACGCCAGTTGTTCGAAGATATTTGCGCGGATTTCGATAGCTTTTCAAAAGACCTCGGCTTTAGCAGTGTTTATGCAATTCCGATATCAGCCCTCAAGGGCGACAACATAACCACGCACAGTGAACGCATGCCCTGGTTTAAGGGCATGCCCCTGCTGACTTACCTTGAAGAACTGGATCCCAAAAGGGACGATTCAAAACTATTCCGTTACCCGGTTCAGCGTGTCACACGCCCGAACCTGGATTTTCGTGGTTATGCCGGCACCGTGGTTGGCGGTGAGATTGCAGTGGGTGATGAAGTCATGGTGGCCGCCTCGTTAAAGCGCAGTCGTGTCAGGTCGATCGTGACGATGGACGGTGACCTGCCACGTGCCGTCAAAGGCGATGCTGTAACCGTGACACTGGAAGATGAGATTGATATCTCCAAGGGTGACGTATTGCATAGACCCGGCGAGCCACCTGAACGCAGCAACCAGTTCCAGGCTCATCTCATCTGGATGCATGAAGACCCGATGTTGCCGGAACGTAGTTACCTGATGAGGATCGGCACGCAGGACACCTCGGTACAAATCACCGATCTGAAATATGCCATTAACATCAATACCTCGGAACACATGCCCGCGACCAAGGTTGATCTGAATGGAATCGCAGTGTGCAATTTCGCCAGCGCACAGCCCATCGCCTTTGATTCTTATGCAGATAACCCGGAGACCGGCGCGTTCATATTGATTGACCGTATTAGCAACAATACAGTCGGCGCCGGCATGATCGATTTCGGTCTGCACCGTGGACAAAACCTGTCTTGGCAGTCTTTTGAAATCAATCGTGAGTCCCGTGCGCGAATGAAGAGCCAGAAACCTCGTGTTATCTGGTTCACGGGTTTATCAGCATCGGGAAAATCCTCCATCGCTGATATCGTCGAACAAAAGCTTGCCGCACAAAACCGGCACACCTATCTGCTCGATGGCGACAATTTTCGCCATGGGCTCAATAAGGATCTGGGCTTTACCGATGCCGACCGTGTTGAAAACATACGCCGGGTTGCTGAAGTTGCCCGCCTGATGGCCGATTCGGGTTTGATCGTGATGACCGCCTTTATCTCGCCCTTTCGGCGCGAACGAAGAATGGCCAGGGATATTGTCGGAGACATCGATTTTATCGAGGTTTACGTGGATACACCGCTTGAAGTGTGTGAAGCGCGCGACCCCAAGGGTATGTACGCCCGGGCCCGCAAGGGAGAAATCCCCAATTTCACGGGTATCAGTTCACCTTATGAGCCACCTGAAAGAGCAGATATCCACCTTGATGCCGGTGATAGATCAGCTGAAGAACTTGCCGACGAGGTGTTAAAGATACTGGAAATCGATTGAGGCGGAGTTTTTCAGTCTGATTCCAGCAACTGGAAAATATTGAAATCTTCATGGTCCTCATCGGGGACCATATGACCGAGCATGGATATACCCGCCTCGTGGACTGATTCGGGCCGTCCGCTTAAAAGCGGGTGCCAGTCGGGCAGCCCCTGTCCATTTGCCAACCGCCTATACGCACAGCTGCCGGGCAACCATTCATAAGAACCAACATTGGCCACCGTCAGTTGCAGACAGTCGGGGACCTTAGCCAAACGATTTGCATAATCCGAGCAACGGCAGGATGACAGGTCCAATAACTGGCAAGCGGTGTTTGTATAGAAAATCTCGCCGTCATCCTCATCCTCAATCTTGTTCATGCAACACAGGGCACAACCATCACAGAGTGACTCCCATTCAGCGTTGGTCATTTGATTCAAGGTTTTTTCTTGCCAGAATTTCGCAGTCATCGTTTTTACATTATGGCATCAATCGCGCTGAAGCTTGCCAGATCGTGATATAGATCATCATCAATGCCTTTACCTGTTTATTTAGCTATTTACACATGAGATGATAAATTATGAACTCTTAATGCATTTTTCTTATTGACTGATGAAGAAGGCTGGATAGAGATGGATATAGAATCGGGAAAACCGTTGCCCGCCAAGGCACTGTATCGTTTTTGCGACCCCGGGCAACTGACCTTTAAAACGACCGAGAACCTCAAAGACCTCAATGAGGTTCCCGGCCAGGAACGGGCTGTTGAGGCCATTCACTTTGCAACCGGGATAAATGTCGACGGGCACAATGTATTCGTGCTCGGCCCCCCAGGTACCGGACGCCATACCTTTGTTCGTCAGTTTCTGGAAAAGAAAGCTTCCGAACGCGCCACTCCTTCTGATTGGTGTTATGTCTACAATTTCGATGATCCGCGTCAATCTAAAACACTCAGACTGCCAGCAGGGGTCGGCAAAGGCCTTCGTATTGATGTAGAAAGTTTTATCGAAGATGCCCAGACCGCAATTCCTGCTGCTTTCGAAAGCGAGGATTTCCAACTTCAGAACGAAGCCATTGTCGAGGAGTTCAAGGAACAGCAGGAACAGGATTTCATGGCCATTGAAGAGGCGGCAAAGGAACATGACATCAACCTTATCCAGACACCAAATGGTTTCGCATTCATCCCAATGCAAGACAATGAGGTCATCAAGCCTGAGGAGTTCGAAAAACTGCCCAAGGAAAAGCAGGACAAAATACATAAAGACATAGAAGAACTAACCGGACAAATGCAGCGCGTGATACGAACTGCACCCAAGCACGCCCGTGAAATGCGGCAAAGGCTTCGGAAGCTCGAACATGATGTCGCAGGCCTCGCTGTAACCGGCCTGATTGATGAGCTCAGGCAAAAATACAATGATATCCCTGCTGTGGTAGAGCATCTGGTCGACATGCAAGCCGATATCATTGATAACGTGGGACTATTCCTTACTCCCCCTGATGGTCATGGACTACCCACCCAGATGCGGGAACTACTTCGTTCGAAAGGTTCCTCCACAATGCGACGATACGCGATCAACCTGCTTGTCGACCATAGTGAATCCGAGGGTGCGCCCGTGGTGTTCGAAGACAAACCCAGTTTTGCCGAATTGATAGGTAAGATCGAATATGAGACAGAGTTCGGCTCTCTGGTTACCAACTTCAACCTGATCCGCTCCGGTGCACTACACCGGGCAAATGGCGGTTTCCTGGTGCTTGACGCAGCCAAGGTACTGACTTTCCCTCTTGCCTGGGAAGGACTGAAACGAGCGGTTAAATCACGTCAATTGCAGGTGCGTTCCATCGGCGATGACATTGGCCTGGTCAACACGGTTTCACTCGAGCCACAACCCATTCCATTGGAGTTGAAAGTAATCCTGATCGGTGAGCGTCTTCACTACTATTTGCTTGATCGTTACGATCCCGAGTTCTCGGAACTTTTCAAGATCGCAGCAGATTTCGAAGACCGGATTGACCGCAACAAACAAAATATTGAATATCGGGCGCGCATGCTCGCAACCGTTGTACGCCAGGAAAATCTGAAGCATCTGGATCGCAGCGGTGTTGCACGCCTGGTAGAAGAGAGCACACGGCATGCAGGTGACAACGAATGGCTCTCATCTGATATCCGGCAGTCGGCAGACATCCTGCGCGAAGCCCATTACAGGGCAAGTCACAATGGCAATAATTTGATCGGTGCTAAGGAAGTGCAACAGGCGATCGACGCCCGTGTTCACCGTGCAAGCCGTTATCGCGATCAAATGCAGGAAGGTATTCTGCATAACACGCTGATGATCGAGACCGCAGGCGCCAGTATCGGCCAGGTCAATGGCCTGGCTGTCATGCAGCTTGGCGGGTTTGCATTCGGACGCCCACAGCGTATAACAGCGACGGTATCTCTCGGCTCAGGTAAGGTGATCGATATCGAGCGCGAGGTGGAACTGGGTGGTCCACTGCACTCCAAGGGTGTCCTTATCCTGACCGGGTTTCTGAGTTCGCATTACGTTACGGACCGCCCCCTGTCCCTGTCCGCAAGTCTCGTATTCGAACAATCTTACGGCGGGGTGGACGGAGACAGTGCCTCTGCAGCGGAACTTTGTGTACTCGGTTCGGCTCTGGCAGAGATCCCGATCAAGCAATCGCTGGCGATAACTGGCTCACTTGACCAACACGGCAAAATTCAGGCGATCGGTGGTGTCAACGAGAAAATAGAGGGATTCTTTGACATTTGTCGTAAACGCGGTTTAAGCGGCGAACAGGGGGTCTTGATACCGTTGGCCAACGTCAGGCACCTGATGTTGCGTGGCGATGTCATCGAAGCGGTTGAGCACGGACAGTTTCAGGTCTACCCGGTTGAGCATGTCGATCAATGCCTTGAGATTCTCACCGGTGTTCCAGCAGGCAAACGCGATAAAAACGGTGAGTTTCCCCACGGGAGTATCAATCGCAGGATCCGTGAACGGTTACTCGGTTTTGCCAGCCAGCTTCAGGCGTTCAGTGAAGCTGGAAAAACGATGAAAGACGACAGCAATGCTTCCAAACAATCCTGATACCACCACCCAACAGGTTGCCGTGATTCTGAACACCAGCGGCTCAGGCCGGCCATTACTGAATATTTTGCAGCAACTGCTGGGCGAGGATACAGAAACCCAATTACACGGTGTGTTCATTGAGGATGACGAATTACAGCGGGTAGCAGCACTACCATTTGTAAAAGAATTGAGCCGGCTTACTCTGAATGTCCGCGAAATCCACAGCACCCGGTTCGATCGCATCATTGCATTACGTGTACGCACCGCCCGCAGTGCGGTTGAAGGACTCGCCCGGCGTATGGGCGTATCCCACACTTTTCGCAAAGCCCGGGGTTCTACCGTTAGCTTATTGCGGGAAACGGTGCATACCTCCAACATTACGGTTTTCGAGCCATCACGGAAACTTGCAGCCTCAACCATCAGCCAGCCCCTACAAGTCCGGAGTTCGCCCCGACACATAGTCGTAGTGATTGATGATACAGATACCTGTGACAAAGCACTGCTCACCGCAACCCTGCTTGCTAAGGGCCGAACGCACAGGATTACAGTCATCCTGAGAGTAAAAACTCCGGTTGAAGAGGACGCAATGAATCGGTTGATCAATGATTTGTTGCCGACCGGTCCGGATCACCTGTTGTTGTTACAGGACAAAGGCATACAGAACCTGGTGGCTGCAGTGCGTGCAGAACGCGCCGATATGCTTGTACTTGGAGCCTCAGAAGAATTGTTGAAACCCGAGACCCTTAGAGTACTACTAAAACACCTCGAGTGTCCTGTTTGCCTGGTCAGGCAACTCCAGAATCATGTCAATGAATCCGCTGGTTGACCCCATTCCCATTATCCATACCCGTACTATCACACCCACGAGGTTCGGGAAATTTCTTTGATTTTTTAGCGTAAGGCGAATGCCCGCGCAAGCTGTGACTGTATCTTGTCAACATCCTGGCCAATCACGTCTTTAGGTATCTCCTTGATCACTATCTTTTTAATGTCAGCGGTCAGGGATTTACGTATGACACCCAAGACGGCAGGGGCAGCCAGTAAAACTAATTGGGTAAAGTCACCCTTTAAATACGCGGTCTGGAGCTTATCAGCCATTACTTTTACAAACCTTCTTCGTTGCTCCTCTTTAACACCGGTATTCGGTTCCATTGCGTGCCGGCCCGAGCCGCTACTGTCAAAAGCTCTGCCCGGCGCATCTGAAACCAGGTCTCTTGGATGGGATGTTCCCTCCTTGTTTGCCAACACTTCGACCAGTGCAAGACTTCCGGGAAGTTGGTCGCTCGAGTAAATCTGCGCCTCTGCCTGGTTTGCAACCAGAATCCAGATCATTTTCATATGTTCAACTCCTGTCGGGTGAAGCGGTTCACCCGGCTCACATAAACTCCCCCTATAATAATTTTGAGTCGAAAGGTACCGAAGTAGTTTCAACTAGTACTTGAAGCCCCACCGAGCTTTTTAATCAAATCCAGGGGGAACACGATGGTGGAGCTTTTGTCGCCAGCAATTTCTGTCAGGGTTTGCAGGTAACGTAACTGGATCGCATTGGGTTCGGCACTGAGTGTTTTCGCTGCTTCCACCAATTCAGTCGCGGCCTGCTTTTCGCCGGTGGCATGAATGACCTTGGCACGCCGTTGCCGCTCTGCCTCGGCCTGTGCGGCGATGGCGCGAACCATGCTTTCGTCCAGATCGACATGCTTGATCTCGACATTTGCGACCTTAATGCCCCAGGCGTCGGTCTGACGATCCAGAATCGCCTGGATGTCCTTGTTCAGTGTGTCGCGTTCAGCCAGCATCTCATCCAGTTCATGCTGCCCCAGCACTGAGCGAAGGGTTGTCTGCGCCAACTGACTGACTGCATCCAGGTACTTCTCCACCTGGATGATCGCTTTCTCCGGATCAATGACCCGAAAGTAAACCACCGCGTTGACCTTTACCGAAACATTATCGCGTGAAATGACATCCTGTGTAGGCACATCCATCACGATGACCCTCAGGTCAACCCGAACCATTTGCTGAACTATGGGAATGACGATAACCAACCCCGGACCCTTGACCTTCCAGAACCGTCCAAGCTGAAAAATTACACCGCGTTGATATTCACGTAATATCCTGATCGCGCTGAAAACCAGACCAAAGACAAAGAACAATACAACGCCAATTGTATATTCGAACATGACCCTACTCCTTCAACTATTCAAAGACCGGCGCTCACTCATCAACGGGACGCACTTTCAGAGTGAGCCCATCAATACCGGTCACGATGACAGCTTGCCCTTCGCGCAAGGGTGAATCGCTTTCAGCACTCCAGCGTTCGCTGTGAACAAAAACCTCCCCCTCATGATAAAAATCAGTCAACGCACTACCCGAAGCACCGATGAGTTGTTCCCTTCCAGAGACCACGGGTCTGAGCCTGGCCTTCAAGGCAATACCAATAATACCCATCAGGCCAAATGAACTGACCAGGGCCAGTGCACCGATCAGTGGCCTGGAAACCGTAAGGCCAGGAATATCGGTATCAATCAGGATGATCGAACCAATGATCAGTGAAATAACGCCACCGATACCCAATACCCCAAAACTGGGGACCACGGCCTCACCAATCATCAGGATGATGCCAAGAGCGATAAGCGCAAACCCCGCGTAGTTCACAGGCAGCATCTGGAATGCATAAAGCGCGATGATCAGACAGATGGCCCCGATCACACCGGGAAATATGGCACCCGGGTTATAGCCTTCAAAGAAGAGACCGTAAATCCCGATCAATAAAAGCAGGTAGGCAACTGTCGGACTGGTGATGACGCCCAGCAACTCGGCTTTCCAGTCAGGTTCCAGTTCCTCAATCTTCAATGAAGCGGTATCAAGAACCCAGTCACGGTTCCGAACAGTGATGGTTTTACTGTCTATCTGATTCAGCAGGTCACCGATGTCTGTCGCAATAAGATCAATCACATCGGTTTCCAATGCCTTTTTAGCGGTAATGCTTGCGGCCTCCCGCACCGCCAGTTCTGCCCAGTCTGCGTTTCGACCGTGAATATTTGCCAGCCCACGAGCGTAGGCTACGGCGTCGTTCACCGCTTTACGTGTCATGGTATTGCCCGTATCGGCCTCCGGCTTGGTATCTTCACCGTCATCACCACGCGTCGGTTTTTGGCCCGGCTGTTCACCGCCGATAATGGAAACCGGTGTGGCCGCCCCGACATTGGTCGCGGGGCTCATTGCGGCTATATGACTGGCATAGAGAATATACATACCGGCGCTGGCCGCGCGTGCACCCCCTGGCGTAACAAACGTGGCCACCGGAACTGGCGAATTAAGAATGGCCTTGATGATGTCCCGGGTGGAGGCATCCAGGCCGCCCGGTGTATCCATGCGAATAATCACCAGTTCGGCATTACGTTCTATCGATTTTTCCAGCGAATTGATAAGGTATTCAGCAGTGGCAGGCCCGATCGGGCCCTGGATATTCAGCACTATGGCCTGCCGTTCTACAGCTATGGACAGGATATCTTCTTGGGGTAAATTGGCTTGCTCATCCTGGGCATTGCTGAGCGCGGGCATGAAGAAGGCCATCAGGAAGCAAATCCAGATATTCTTCATCTTGACGTAGGCATGGAAGAACATGCCCATCTTCAACAACTCCTACTTTCGCCCATGGCCATGCGAAAGAGTCTGCGTTCACTTCAATTTAAGCAGTTCAGGCGAATAAATTCCATCAAAACCGAGAAATTGGGGTTAAAAGCTGGACTTTTGATGATATCGATCAAGAGCCGGCGACCTTATTGAGTACTGCGGCCCGGCTGGTTATTCCAGCTCAATGACCAGGTCACCCTGTCCCACCAGCTCTCCGGGCTGCAGATGTATGGCTTTGATCGTACTCTCAAACGGTGCCGTGATGGTGGTCTCCATTTTCATCGCCTCGATCACAAACACGGGCATGTCCTTATCAACCACTTCACCCTCCACAACCAGAATCGACGCCAGCCTTCCCATCAGGGGTGAGCCAATTTCATTACGTTCCACGGCTTTGCGATGGGCGGCGGTCTTGGGAACAACCGTTTCATCTCTAATCTGCACACTGCGCGCCTGTCCGTTGAGATCGAAGGTGACACGGCAAAAGCCATTTTCGTCAGTATGCGAACGATAGACATAACGAATAACAATAGTCTTTCCACGCTGTAACTTGACGAGAATTTCATCACCCTGTTTCAAGCCATAAAAAAATGTCTGCGTGGGCAGGTAATGCACATCGCCAAACTCTTTCTGATGCTCATAGAAACCGCGAAATACATTCGGGTACATTTCGTAGGACAGAAAATCGAGCTCCGTCAGGCTATCATCGAACTCATCTTTAAAAGCAGCGAAACCTTTTTCGAAATCAACCGGATCCAGCGCAGCACCCGGCGGGCCGTCCAAAGGCTTTCTACCCTTTAGTATCAATGCAGAAAGCTCAGTCGGAAACCCACCGTCCATCTGGCCGAGTTTGCCTGAAAACAGATCGATGACCGAATCTGGAAAAGCCAGCGTGTCTCCCTGGGCCATTACGTCCTTCTCATTCAGGCCATTGGCCGTCATGAACATTGCCATGTCACCGACCACCTTGGAGGAAGGAGTGACCTTGACAATATCACCAAACATCCGATTTACGGCCGCATAGTTTTTCTTGATCTGTTCAAAACGATGCTCAAGACCCAACGCAATGGCCTGTGGACGCAGGTTTGAATACTGCCCACCCGGAATTTCGTGCTCATAGACTTCCGCTGTACCAGCCTTCAGCCCGGACTCAAAGGGATAGTAATACTCACGTACGGCCTCCCAGTAATTGGCATATTCATTCAGCGAGGCGAGATCAAACGGCTGTTCACGTTTGTGACCCTGCATGACTGCGATGAGCGAATTCATATTGACCTGGGAGGTCAGACCTGACATCGAACTCAGACACACATCCACAACATCCACGTCCGCTTCTATTGCCTTGAGTAAGGTCGCGCTTTGCATGGAAGAAGTGTCGTGGGTATGCAGATGTATGGGGATATCGACAGCCGCCCGCAATGCCGGAATCAACTGTTCAGCGGCATAGGGTTTCAACAGGCCGGCCATGTCCTTGAGGGCGAGCATATGTGCGCCTTCATCTTCAAGGCGCCGGGCCATGTCCAGGTAATACTGCATGCTATAACGATTCTCCGGACTGGTATTCAATACATCGCCGGTATAACAGATGGTCGCCTCGGCAATACCACCCGTTCTCTCCCTTACAATCTGAATCGAGCGTTTCATACCTTCAATCCAGTTCAGTGAATCGAAAATCCGGAATACGTCGATGCCGTTTTCCCAGGACTTTTCTATGAATTTTTCGATTACATTGTCCGGGTAAGCCTTGTAACCGACCGCATTTGATCCCCGGAACAACATCTGTAGAAGTATATTGGGCACTGCCTCGCGTATTTGCTGCAAACGCTGCCATGGACATTCACGCAAAAACCGCAGCGAAACATCAAACGTTGCTCCGCCCCACATTTCCAGTGAAAACACCTGGGGGTTGCTCTTGGCAAAGCCCTCTGCCACCGCCAGAATGTCCAGGCTTCGTACACGCGTCGCCAACAAGGATTGATGTGCATCACGTAAAGTGGTGTCGGTGTACATGATGTTTTTTTGCTGTCTGACCCAATTGCAAAACGCCTCCGGGCCGTGCTCATCTAGCTTATTCTTGGTTCCCGGCGGAAATTCCGCCAAACGGTCGACATGCGGTACTGCGGGTTTGCGGAACACGCGTTTTGGGTCGATCGAGCCAATATCAGGATTACCATTTACCGTCAGGTTGGCGATATATCGAAGCGTTTTGGTTGCGCGATCAAAGCGTTCCGATATCTCAAATAACTCAGGATGATTGTCGATAAAAGCCACCGTGGCATCACCTGAAGCAAAGGTCGGGTGACGAAGGACGTTTTGCAGAAAACCAATATTGGTTTTTACACCCCTGATTCGGAATTCACGCAAGGCACGATGATTACGTGCGATCGCGCCACTCAAAGTCCTTCCCCACGATGTCACCTTGACCAGCATCGAATCAAAAAATGGTGAAACCCTGGCACCGGTATAGGCCGCGCCTACATCCAGACGAATACCAAAACCCGCCGCGCTGCGATAGGCGATTAGCGTGCCATAATCGGGTTGAAAGCCGTTTGCCGGGTCTTCGGTGGTTATCCGGCATTGAATGGAATACCCGTGACAATGGACATCGTCCTGGGTTTTGATCCTGATCTCCGGATCACTCAGCAAACATCCACGTGCAATTTGAATCTGGCTGCGAACAATATCGATACCGGTTATCTGCTCGGTGATCGTATGTTCCACCTGGATACGTGGATTGACCTCGATAAAAAAGATGTTTTCCTGCTTGTCGACCAGGAACTCAACGGTCCCGGCATTGGTGTACTTGACGTGTCGCGTAATCGCCAA
>JAOUCZ010000107.1 GCA_029859505.1 Lysobacterales bacterium
GGCCCGTCCTGCGCTTGACCGCTAACCTGTACCCTGAGTCCAAATAACCATGCCAGCTTATTTGACAGCCTGACGCCAGCCCTGTCCGCTTTGCGTGAGCCCTCCGCCGTTCCCAGCCGTCGGTAATAGTTTACCCGCATCAATGATGGTGCCAGAAAGAACAGTAGAAAACCGATGAGCAACAGAGATCGGAAGATAAACCGCAGAATTGAAGTAAATGTTGATATCATTATCCGGTCTAAACAGCTCCGAACTGTTAGAAAAGTGGCGCAAAGGTTACCACATCGGCGACAATGCGCCGCTGCTATTTTTAGTTCCCATGAGTCATTCGGTCAACAGGTGTTATGAAGCAATATCAGGTCAAAAATATCAATAGCGGTGCGATTTTCACCGTCAATGAGGGTGAATCAGTATTGAATGCGGCGCTGCGTCAGGGCGTGATGCTGCCTTACAGTTGCAAAAACGGCACCTGCGGCAGTTGTAAAGGCCACCTGGAATCGGGTGAAGTTCACTACCCCTTCCATCCGCCATTGGCATTGAGCCGCGAAGAAATTGGTGAGGGCCAGGCTCTGTTTTGCCAGGCCGAGCCAATTGGCGACCTGGTTATCCGCGCCCGTGAAATAGAGGCTGTACGGGATATTCATATCCGGAAAATGCCGGCACGTGTGACTAAAAAAACACTGCTTGCACCCGATGTCATGTGCATAAAAATCAAGCTGCCCAATGCTCAGCGACTGCAGTTTCTGGCCGGGCAATACCTGGAAATACTACTGCCCGACGGCAAACGGCGGGCATTTTCCATCGCCAGTCCACCGCAATCCGAAGACGAGATTGAGCTGCATATCCGCCATGTCGATGGAGGCGGTTTCACCGGCTGGGTTTTTGACGAGCTAAAGGAACGCGATATTTTGCGTCTCGAAGCACCGCTGGGCACCTTCTTTGTCCGCAATGACAGACTCGATCGCCCGATGATATTAATGGGCGGCGGCACGGGCTTCGCTCCCCTGAAATCAATGCTCGAAGATCTGTTGGCCCAAAATGATAAACGCCCGCTCCACCTGTTCTGGGGAGCAAACAGCCTTGCCGATCTCTACATGCACGAGCAGGCCAAAGAGTGGGCGGAACAACATGAGCATATTCAGTATTCCACCGCCTTGATTGAAACAGCAGATGCTGAAGCCTCGGGCAGCTTTAACGGCTTTGTTCATCAAGCCGTGTTACAGCAGTATGAGGATGTTTCCGGTTTCGATATTTACATGAGCGGCCCGCCGGCAATGATTGATGCAAGCCGCAGCGCCTTTTTGGAAAATGGCGCTGAAAAACGGCGGATATTTTTTGATTCGTTTGAATTCGGGCTGGATGTACCAATCAGGGTACTGGCTAAGTCTCACTAGACTCCCATATCGCGCAGGGCTGGAAACCGCCTAGAGCGACAACATATCGAACTCACCGAGATTCATCAGAAATTTTTGTGCGGCAAAATCAACACCAGGCTTGTCTGTAGCCTCCGATAACCTTCGCACACTTTCAGCAAGCGCCAACCACCAGCGCATATGATCTGCGCTAAGCTGGGCTGCCACCGGAATGAGATCATGCATCGTATTGATATTACGTGATGCTGCTTCCTTGATGTTGAGCAAGCTCCTGATATCAAGGTCGCTTTTGTGCAACTTTGCAAACAGAGCCCTTACCAGTTTCGGGTCTTCATCCAATGATTGAGAGTCTGCGGGTTCAGCATTTTCCTCAAGAAGCGCGAGATCCATATGACTCAATATTTCCCGTAGCGCCCCACGCAGGCTCAATCGCAATTCGTTCTTTCGCTCTCTTTCGAGCCGAAGCTGAATTAACGAAAATAAGCCAACCAGAAAAAAACCCTCAAGACAGAACCCGATCAATTCGGGCAACAGGTTATTTTGAAATGCCCCTTCAGTACCGGCTCTGAGGAAAAAGAACAGCAATAAAGACCCGGCAATACCAAACAGAATCAACGGCGCCAGTACTAATAACCGTTTCAACTCATTGATCCTTTTCAGGCAACGCCAGGGCTTGAACCACGGCAGCAATCTTGCGGGCTTCGTCCTGCGTCATATCCAGGGGAATGTTTTGCAGATAAACCACCAGGTCTTCCCTAATGGGTACGGGAAAGATCTCATGAGGGCTGCGAGGCGGGTTGAGCGCAAGTTCCTCACGGGCCTGTGCCTGCCCTGCATCATCACGGGCAGCTACCAGGACTGCATCCGGCTTTTCTCCCTCCACCGACTGAAAACCGGCCGGATCCAAAGTCCAGGATATGAAATCTTTCAAGGCGCTACAAAGACGCTCGTTGTAGAGCTGAATGTTTTCCGGACGGATGGTCGAGCCCTGCAGCTTATGAAACCGTGAACACAATTCATCAACATCCAGTAAGCGCAAATCGGCACGCTCATGCGGTTTCAGCTGAATCAGCAAGTGTTCCGCCGCAAGTTTACGCGATCGCGCTGTCGCCGGACTGGTAACCCCGGAAACGGCGCTCTCTCTGAGAAACTTGAGAAAGGCCGTTTGTGAAAAGTCTTTATCAGTCATTTGTTGCTCAAGCCCCGTGTTTAAGCTGAATCCAACGGAATGCGTTCAAAGTCACCGCGTTTATCAACATCAGGTTGAAGTGAGTCGCGCTAAACCTGTCGGCAGTGGTTTTGGCTCCTGGCCCTGATTCATGCGCAGTGCATTTCGAAAACACGCCATTGCGGGCTCCAGTTCACCCTGGCGTTCGAGTAGCTGACCAAAGGCATCATAACCAAGGCTGCTTGGCTCCAGTTCGAGACTTTTCACCATGTACTCACGCGCTTTGCCCCACAGTGATTCTCCGGCGCACAAGCGTCCCAGTGCCAGGTACAGTCCGGCGTCTTCGGGGTGTTTTTGCAACCATTTCTCACATTGTTTCAGGCGCTTGATCCTGTCATCAGCAGCTGGATCGCCATAACGTAAAACCAGCGTTGGATTCCATTCATGTTTCAGACTTGTAACGATTACCGGCTCAGCAAGGTCGGCTCGTTTCAGCTTGGCCGCACCGAGGGCGAACGCCTCGACAACCGGTGCATGCTGGCGCATGGCACGAGGTAATTTCTTCCATGAGGACTGCAACTCTTCAGTTGTTGAAACCGAGCGCAGCTTGTTAACCGCGACCTCTTCCTCCCACTGTTGTGATTGCTCTTCATCCAGCACCCCGGCCTTACGCAATGCAGGTAGTAAGCCCTGTAACTGATCCCAGTCACCCAGTTCTCTGTAGCAACGGGACAATAGTTCAAGTACCTGTGGATGCTTGCGACGGCGTTTATACAGATCCTGCAGGATAGGCAGCGCAGCGGCTCTACTGCCATTGGCCAGCAACATACGCGCCCTTGTCAACTCAACGAGGAAACGTTTTTTTGAGCCGCCACTGTCAGCCTGCTCAAGATAGTATTCGCGTCGGTCATCGGCATCCTGACTATCCGCTGCCTGTGCCGCTGCCAGGTAATGTGCCGTGGTTTTTCCCTGCTTGCTGGCGGATTTCTCCAATGCCTTTTCTGCCGTTCTCCAATCCCCTTCCGTCAGTGCAAGCAGACCCTTTTCGAGTTGATTGAAGGCACGTTGTTCACGCATCTTATGTGCAGCCTCAACCGGCATACGCCAGATCCAGACGGCCATCTGTACCGCAAACCATAATATAAGCAGGGCAGAAACCAGGACCAGGACGCTGGTTTCAATCGTCCAGCTACCAACATTGATTAGTACATGACCCGGATCGGATTTGAGCAATGGTGCCAGTGCACTCGCCAGCAACAACAGCGCCAATATCAACAACAGAAGAAAACTGCGTTTCATTCTTCAGGTTCCATGCTTTCTTCAGGTTCCATGCTTTCTTCAGGTTCCACGATTTCAACGGGTGTTGCGGACTGCAACAGTCTGCGGCTATCCCGCAACTGGCGTAGCTGTGTCCATGGACCGCTGATGTCCGGCATTTCAGGTGCGATATCGACCTGCTTCAATGCCGCAACTCCAAGCAACAGTGCCTGCACCTGGGATGAGCCGTTCTCGAAAAACTTTTCTACTGTGGAATTAACCCTGTCAAGTGATCCGTTATAAACACTGCTGTCATTTCGCATCACTGCCAGTCGCACAGACTCAAACTGTAACCACAGCCCCTGGCGCAGGTAATCCTTGTCATCAAGACTTAACAGGGACTGATCTTCCGGAACCCTGCGTCTTACAGTTACCAGTGAAGACAAGGTGTGTTTGAAACTCTGCCACCAACCCGCATCATCCGGTAATTCGGTCTCAGGCTGTGCCGTGGCTTCACCCCGAAATGGCAAACCGGAGACCTTGGACTGCAAATCATTAATCTGTGACGTGAGTTGCACGTGGTCAATTTCAGGTACCTGTGCCAGAGCCTGCCGCGCCGCAGCAATGCGCTGGCGCACACTCAGGAACATCGGGTCATCCAGTGCCTCAATTTGAACATCTGCTGCCTGCAATGCGAGATCAGCCGCGACCGGGTCCGCAAATAACTGTAATCGTTCACTTGAGGCTCGTAACAGAAAATCTATTTCTGCGATATCCAGGGCCACACTGCTGTTTTGACTGGCAGCAGCAACCGTGACAAGACCTGACTCTGTTGCCGAGAGACGCTGTTCCAGTGAGCGAACACTACCCTGTACTGCACTGATTGAAGCCTGGTCTTCACCTGTCTGACCCTGCAAACCTGCCAGTTGATTCTCAACGGTCTTGAGGCGCTCATCCCTGCGTAATTGCTCATTCGGATCAATGGCAGGTTGTGTCGCACCCAGGCGCTCTTCAAAAGAGGCGACTGATTTGGCAAGTTGCTGCTGGGATTCCTGCAGTTGTGACAATGTCTCTTTATGATTGGCCTCGGCCGGGTCCGTTTGACGGGTTTGCCACCATTGCCAGGCGGATGCACTGACTGCGGCCATAGCCACCAATAATGCCAATATCGCTATGGCCGTTCCGGACGAAGCAGGTTTCTTCTCCTTCAGGAGTCTGTCCACCGGGTCAGTCGTCAAGCTATCAATTTCTTCGTTCAATTGTTCTCTTTCCATCCTGAAGTCTGAATTTGTTTTGCCAGGTTGTTAGCTGCTGATGCTAACTAAATCCGCCCGGTTTGGCACCTGTTAAAGGTCCTGCATCGGTATCAACCAGCCGTTTGCTGTTGCGTCAGGCGTAATACTGACTTTAACAAATCGGGATTTCCCGGACCATCGGCCAGTTCAACACTGCTCGCACCACGTTGACTCAAATAATGCTGGATGCGAGAGGAGATCACCAGCGCAGGTGAATCAAGTATTTTACCCCACAGATCCCGCGGCAGGTATTCCTCGGCGAGTTTCAGTGCCGAAATACTGGTCCAGACACTGATTAAATCATCGGAATCGCGCAAACGATCAATATTCCCGGAATCCGGTTGCAATGGAACACGCTCATAGACCATTGCCTTGAGGGTATTCCAGCCCAGACCGGTTAAGCCCTCTACAAGTGTTTCCCGTCCACCGGGCGCACAAAAAACGATAGCCACACCAGCATTTTCCGCCAGATTTGTTATCTGCAGCAGGTCTTCACTGGTAAACCCGGTTGTCGCTTGTAAATGCACCGCATAGCCGGCAGTTTCAAGACATGCCCGTGTGGCTGAGCCAACAACCGCGATCTCCAGGTCATCGATAAGATGCTGGCGGAGAATAACAGGAAGTCCGAATTCGACTGCACGCGGGCTGGTGAAAACCGCCAGCTTACGTGAACTACTTGCAGACCAGACCGAGCCTATATCAATATCCGGATCGCGTGCCTTGAAGGTATAGAACGGTATGACAACGGGAGACAAACCCCGGGCAACAAGCTGATCAGCCAGTTGCTGCGATGCATCATATGGGCGTGTGATAAGAACGTGTGTCATAAATTCAGGCTTCAGGCCTGATTATCCTTACAGACCTGCAATAATTTTTCCGGCACCATTGCTCAGAAGATCCGCGGCCACCCGCTCGCCCAGGGCAACGGCATCTGAAGCCGGCGATTCTCCCGAAGCCCGGATCGCCTCCTTGCCGTCTATCGAACTGACGATTGATTTCAGGTGAACCGTACCGCTCATCAATACCGCATGAGCTGCCAACGGTACCTGGCAAGTGGCTTCCAGAACCCGGGCAACTGCCCTTTCCGCACTGGCCACGACCATCGTGTCTGAATCAGCCAGTGGTTCGATTAATGAGCGCGTTTCACTATCATCCTGCCTGCACTGCAGACCGATGATGCCCTGTGTTGATGCAGGCAACCAGTCGGGCATCTGGAGTGTTTCAGTAATTCGTTCCCCAAGGCCGAGACGCTGCAAGCCAGCGCAGGCCAGGATAATCGCATCATATTGCCCTTCATCCAGCTTTCTCAGCCGCGTATCGACGTTACCGCGCAGATCGTCGACTTCAAGGTCAGGCCTTAATGCCAGCAACTGTGACTTGCGACGCAAGCTCGAGGTGCCAATACGGCTGCCAGCGGGCAGATCGCCCAACAACTGACCATTTCGGCTCACCAGTGCGTCATAGGGATTGGCTCTGGGCAAAACCGCATCAAGTACCAGGCCCTCTGCCATCTCAGCTGGCACGTCTTTCATGGAGTGCACGGCCAAATCGGCTTCCCCATCCAGCATCGCACGTTCCAGTTCTTTCAGAAACAAGCCTTTTCCGCCAATCTCTGCTAACGGCCGGTCAAGGATACGGTCACCCTGGGTAACAATTTTTACCAGTTCAATTTCAATGCCAGGATGAGATTCTATTAACAGGTCCTGCACATGGTTTGCCTGCCACAAGGCCAACGCGCTCTTGCGTGTTGCGATTCTTAGAGTTTTTTTCATGTTAATTCCCGAATGAGTTTTCTTATTGCAGGGAGGTTACGACGACTCACCTGTGGACAGTCCTCACAACCATCCAACTGAAGGAAATGGTGACCATCAGGAGATTTTTCCAGCCCCCGGATACACTTTTTTATCACCAGTGCGCTGCGGTGAACACGCACGAGCATATCCGCGTATTCATGTTCAAGTTCCGCCAACGACTGGTTAATCACCATTTTACCGCCCACATGCACCGCCGTGGTGTATTTATCCTCCGAACGCAGGTAAATCACCTCGTTCATCGGTATCAGTTTGACCTTACCGCCCAATGTAGACCGAAGAAAGGAACCGCTTGCAGCACCGTCAGGTTTTGCCAGGAACCGCCTGGCTTTGTCCAATGCGAGCATTAACCGCTCGGCACGGACGGGTTTGACCAGGTAATCGACCGCATCACACTCAAAGGCTTCTACCGCCTGGTCTGACCAGGCTGTGCAAAAAATGATAGCAGGTGCCTGACGTTCCTGTTGCAGCATCTTTGCCAGCATCATTCCACTCAATCCCGGCATCGAGATATCCAGCAACAAGACATCAGGTTCCTTTAACGGAATCAGCTGTAACGCTTCCTGCCCGGTAGCAGCTTCACCTGCCACATGCACTGCAGGTGCGTCCGCCAGCATCCGTCGCAGGCGGTTTCGAGCCGGTGCTTCGTCATCAATTATCAGTATTCTTAACATACGGCAAACTTAAGACGGCAAAGAACTTTTCGTCATTCTGGTGTGTAATCAGGCTGGCGTTTGGTCCGAAGGCCAATTCCAGGCGCTCGCGAATATTTAGCAGGGCCATGCCATGCCCCCTGTTGTCATACCCGTCCAAACCCAGCGGGTTGGAGATGGTAATGACAACATTATCCTTCTCAGCACGCCCGTAAACCCGGATTTCGCCGCCATCCGCACGTGACTGGATACCATGTGCAACGGCGTTCTCGAGTAATGGCTGCAAGGTCAAAGGCAGCACCGATGCATCTTCCGGTAACTCGCTCACCTGCCAATCGACAGCTATCCGGTCACCCAAACGGCGTTGCTCCATCTGAAGATATCTTCTTGCCAGGTCCAACTCTTCCGTAAGACTGATCAAACTGTCAGCCCGTCGCATGCTGCCACGAAACAGGTCGGCCAGGTCCTCGATGGCACGTTCCGCAGCAATGGGCTCTTCGGGAATAAGACTGGCAATGGTATTGAGACTGTTGAACAGGAAATGCGGCCGTATCCGGGCTTGTAATGCCTGTACGCGCGCCTCTGACTGTGCCAGTACCTGTGCACGCCATTGCGCCCGTATGAACAGGTAACGTAAAAGAGCCACGCCAACCAGCGCAACGGCCAAAACACTCTGCCACACAAATACCGTAAAACCCTCTCTGCCTGGCCCCATGGCAAGCACGGTACCAATGATACCTGCCGTATAACTGAATGCCAGTGCGACCGCCACCGCAATCAACCAGCTGCCCAGCCACGCACCGCGTGCTGAAAGCCGGCCAAGCCAGGCCCGCGCAATACACACTCCCAAAGCTGTCACCAGCGCCAGTGCCTGCGCATACAGTGATGTGATACCCAGCCAAACCAGGCTGAATTGCCCCAGGGTGGCAACAGCCATGAGCAACACAGATATCTGTGTCATGAGCATCACGGCCAGCAATAATCTCCAACGGCAAAACGAAGGCGGATAGACCCCACGCGACGCAGTTTCATTCTGCCTGCTGCTTACGGTTTCCCTAGAGTCATTCATTGAATCTTAAACTGACCGGTCAGCTAAAACAGCCCTGCATCCAGCGCCCGATATCCGCAATCTCCGGTTGTGACACAGAGTGTGGAATGGGGTAGCTGTGCCATTCAACCGGCCACTGCCCGGCTTGAAGTGCTGATTCGACTTCCTGTCCCAGAAAGTAAGGCACCACGGGGTCATGGGTTCCGTGCCCGAGAAATACCGGTGTTTCAGAATTGGCCTTTGAAAACTCGCTTTGCAGACGCTCGGGAAACAACAGGTAAGCAGACAGGGCCATGATGCCAGCCAGTTTCTCCCCATAACGCAAGCCGACATTCAATGCCATCGCACCGCCCTGGGAAAAGCCAGCCAATATAATTTTTGATGCAGGAATGCCCCGCGAAATTTCAAACTCAATCAACGCACGAACCTTGTCGGCGCTATGGTTGATACCCGCTTCATCCTGGCCCTTGCTGGTACTGATCTCGATGATGTCGTACCAGGCACGCATAACTGCTCCGCCATTGACCGTCACCGGCCGCATCAATGCATGCGGAAAGATAAAACGGACCCTGGTTGCTGGAGACAAACCAAGATATGGAACGATGGGTTCAAAGTCATGACCGTCGGCACCTAAACCATGCAACCAGATAACTGAGTATTCCGGATTGTCGGCCGTAGTCACTTCTACGTATTCAAGCAGTTCCCCGCCTTCTTTGCTGTATGCTGATTTGCTGCTGTCCATGGCGTATAGTGTAGCAGTCATTCAATCTGGATTTGCGCACTGATGCAAACTGTAAAAACCACTTTAATTATATTGATATGTATTGTTCTGTTGGGCGCCTGTGGTAACAAGGGTCCGCTTTACCTGCCCGAGGAAGAAGCAACAACAGAACAAGGCTTAACTACTGATGCCGACAAGAAAGAAGAAAACGAAGACAAGAAGAAATCATCACTACACTAAGTATGTCTGTTACATTTCAAAAAATGCATGGGCTCGGCAATGACTTTATCGTGCTGGATTTACGTCATCAGGATTGTGTCATTGATGGAGACATAGCAAGAAGCCTGTCGAACCGCCACACCGGCATTGGTTGCGACCAGATTCTGATTCTTCGTCAACCATCAAATGACCGGCACCTGGCATCATTTGAGATCTGGAATACAGACGGAAGCCGTGCCGAGCAATGTGGAAACGGGGTTCGTTGCCTGGGTTTCTATCTGCAAATGCTTGGGGAAACACCAGACGGCCAATTTGAATTGGCCGGCCCTGCTGGCGTGATAAGAATAGAATGCCTGGACGACGACATGGTGCGCGTCGAAATGGGACAGCCCGTTTTTGATCAACAAAAGGTCCCGGTTTTACTGGAGCCGGTTGATGGCTGGTACCCACTGCATTTGGACGGGAAAACTTACAGGCTGGGCGCTGTCTCTATGGGTAATCCCCATGCGTTACTGGTAGCAGATGACCTCGATACAATTGATGTTACCCAGCTGGGTGCCGCCATCAGTTCGAATCCGGCCTTTCCACAGGGCTGCAACGCGGGTTTCGCAGAGATCATTGACCGGTGCAACATACGCCTTCGGGTATTCGAACGCGGAGCTGCTGAAACCAACGCCTGTGGCTCCGGCGCCTGCGCTGCAATGAGCATTTTGCGCCGGGCCGATCTGGTTGATCGAACAGTGAACGTGACTCAGAACGGCGGAAGCCTTACAATAACATGGACGGGGGGGCTAGATTCCGTCATTATGACGGGACCTGCAACTCACGTTTATGAAGGAAAATTGCATGAGTGACAACTCCAGGACAATTGAAGATATCGTTTCAAAATACCTTCACCAGAATCCTGATTTTCTGGAGCGGCAACCTTCGTTGCTGAAATATTTAGAACTGAATCATGCCAGTGGACCGGCTATTTCCCTGATCGAAAGACAGGTGCAATACCTGCGTCAGCAAAATGAGTCACTTGAACAACAGTATAATCAGCTGATACAAATCGCGGCAGAAAACGAAAAACTCATGTCCCGTTTACACCAGTTGACGCTGGAGTTAATGTCCATGGGTGATCTGCCATCGTTCTTTGATATGCTTGGCGATGCCCTGTTAACTGAGTTCAAAGCAGATATTCTCAACATCACCCTGTTTGAGTTAAAAATTGAAGCGGGGCCAAAAACACCCCTCTATCATACCCGTCATGATGATCCGGACTTACAACAGTTTCAGGACCACCTTGACAAGGGTCAAAGCGTCTGTGGCCGGCTAACCCGAAACAAGCGCGATTTCCTGTTCGGCGCGCGCGCCCAGTGGGTGGAATCCATGGCATTGGTGCCGTTGGGCAAGGATGGCATGCTGGCCATCGGCAGTAGCGATCCGGCACGTTTTTACCCCGGAATGGGAACGCTTTTCCTTGATTTGCTCGCGAACGTTGTTACCAGTCGCCTGGCACTGGAAGTTCCACAAAAACAACGTAAATCAGCCTGACGACGCAGATCCCCCGGCTAGTCTGAGTTTCAACCCGGCATACGCCTTCACGCGTAAAAATCAGCAAAGCCTCCACTACCCGGAAATCTGGTGTAAGCTGACCGTGCATGAAAAAGCACGTCGACAATTTCTTTACTTACCTTAAGAATGAACGTGGCCTGTCTGCGCGTACCCTGACAGCTTACCAGCGTGATCTTGATCTGTTGTTGCAGTACCTGGAAGCAGAGGAAATCGACCAGCCTTCAAGTGTCACTCAACACCATATTCGAGCATTTATTGCCCAAAGGCACCGCCAGGGTCTGGGTGGCAAATCTTTGCAACGG
>JAOUCZ010000108.1 GCA_029859505.1 Lysobacterales bacterium
AGTCTTCACCACACTCACCCTTCAATGGCAGCGGTGCCCCGCCGGTCATCGATGTAAATATCTGGAACAATTCGGCCCACAACAGGGATTCCGCGACATACCCGTCGTCACCGGTGACCTGTGTCGGCAATGGCGTCAATGGCTGTCACGGCAGCGGGCACGGCTCTGAAAAACTGGCACTGTTAGCCCCGGCGGACACCGGACCGCTCGAGCCGGCGGATTATTGCTTTGAATGCCACGATTCAGATGGTCCCAGCGTGTTTGACACGCAGAGTGTTTTCCCGGCCGACCCCGGTTACCGCGTGACATCAATGAGCGGAGCGCCGGTCAACCAGAGGCATGACATTTCAACGGCCGACCAGACCTATTCCGGTGGTGTGGTCAGTTGCGCAAACTGTCACGATGTTCACGCCGACAGCAGCAGCAACCCGGTTGTGGATCCGGACACCGGGTCGGCCTTACCCGACTACAGCCCCAACAGCAGTTACACGGATGATGGCTACAACTTCGCCTATGACCCCGGTGGCAACCTGAATCCGTCTTACCCCGAGGGCTGTGCTGACGCCGGGTGTACACCCGGTTATACCGAGCCTGACTATATCCAGTATTGCCTGGCCTGTCATGACGGCACCTCACCACCCGGCGTGACAATCCCGGGCGGCATGGTAAACATGGCGGATGCCTGGCTGGACGACCAGCATGGCGTGGCGGAAGGAACCTCCGGTTCCAGGACAGGCAAGGGCGGTCTCAAGGCTCCCTACGTGACCGCCTCCGACGATGCTGCCGATAATGATGCCAGCCAGCCTTACGCGGCGATGAATTGCAGCGATTGTCACGGTTCGCATGGCAGCAACAATATTTTTAACCTGAAGTCCGAGATCACCATCGCTGGAGTGCAATTGACGGTTGGTGGCACGACCACCCTCAACGAGGCCCACTACGACGGAAATACGTCCTACGAATTTCCGTTGATCGGTGGTGAGCAGGTCGACCATTACTGGGGTGCCTGGTGCACTTTCTGTCACAAGGTCGATGCGCACCCCGGCAAAGTAGAACTCGATGCCTGCACCGGCGGACACATGCACGGTGGCGGCAGTCACTAGGAGATGAAAATGAACAATCAAAAAAACTGTATCACTGGATTAATACTCGTTTTGCTGGCTTCGGCCACACAGCCCTTACAAGCCGAGGTCATACACCGCGAGGCCAATAGCCTGAGCAAGATTTCCTTTGTTTCGAATGAATCTTGGGAGCCCGAGGATTTCGTCCCGGGAACGACGATTCCGGCAAGCTATGTCACCGGTGTGGATATCAACCTGGATGGAAAAGAAGACGAACCTCAATGGGCTAAAGCACTTGAGGTGGATGTACCGCTTTCGTATGGCGAGGTAAAAACGGCATCCATAAAAGCCCTGTATACGGACGATGAAGTCTATATTCGCGTGCGTTGGCCCGATGCGACCCAGGACCGTGAGCACCACCCCTGGGTGTGGGACGAAGCACGTCAGGGATACGTAGCGGGTTCACAGGTCGAAGACTCGTTGATGCTGAGTTTTGAGGCCGGTTGTGAGTGGACCCCGTCACTGCTGGGCGGCTACATGTATGACTTTGATGCCTGGCACTGGTTGGCTGCCAGGTCTGATCCGCTGGGCCAGGCCGTGGATCTTTACGGCAATGTCCAGGACCGCAAGATGAGAAACCCGGATTTCCATCGTTTCGAAAGCCGGGTGCAGGAAGATGACTGGGTGATGAAGTTCACCGAAAATCATGACGTCGATTTCAACGCACCATGGGATGAAATTGATCGCGTTTACATGAAGCAGGCAGTGACCCCGGTGCTATACCTGCGCGCAGTGCCTGACGGTGGCCCCAATTACCCGAGTTTTGACAGGCAACTACCTGCTCCCCGGGGCATACCACAGGACAAGACACAAACCTACCCGCAATTCAGCCCGTTAAAGCTGGAAGGTGGTGCAGGTGAAGTCAGCGCGAAGGGCCACTGGCAGGATGGTTACTGGACGGTCGAGTTCCGGCGTGACCGCCTGACACCCGCCCGGGCTATTTTCGATACCTTGTTTAACCGGCTTGTACAGTTTTCGGTGCATGTTTTTGATCGCACCGAAGCGATTAACGAGGGTAGCGAATCCGGCCGGCTTTTCTTGCGGTTTTTACCCGATGAATTAAGCGAACAACAATTATTGGTAAATGATTAATCCATTGTATTACGCGGCTGAAAACAACCCGTTACCCAACCGGACTCCGGCTTGCGGACGGGCTCTGACGACAAGCCCGCAGCAATAGGAAAAGACCAAAGGAGTTTCTTTTCATGTTAAGAAAATCAAGATCGAAGACCCCCGTTTTTTTATCGGTGCTTTTGTTCACAGTGCTGGTCTGGATGCCATTGACCCAGGCCGATTCGAAGAAGGCGCCTCCAATTTCTTCAATGGAGAAAAGTGACCTGAACCATGACCGGGCTGTGGATGTTTATGACCTTGTTATGTTCAGTGCGAGGTATATGCAAAATCACTGGACGGTGCTTGACTGGTGTGCATTTTACGATGCCACGGTCACGGGCCTGGCGTTTGACAGTCATGCGAAAAAAAGCAAGGACAACAAGAACAAGAGCAAGGCCAAACCCACGGTCTACTATAAAAAGCACTTCAAAATGCTGCTCACATTTATCAATGATTTCTACGCCTGTGATGAAGACTCACAGGACGACCCGGATATGCTCGGTATCGAGAATGCACCAAAGCTGTTGTTAAGGACGGCCAAGGCCACCGATGGCAGTGGTGATATATACATAACGGACCCGAAGGTCGGCTCGTTGTTTATTTATGACTCCGAGCTGGTGCTCAAAGGTGAACTGAAAGACCTGGACAAGCCATTGGGGGTCGCCGTCGATTCGTTGGGTTACCTGCTGGTTGGTAATGACGGACGCGACAACGTGGAAGTTTTTGATCCGGTCAACGGCAACATGGTGGCGATTTTTGGAGATGGCCTGGTCATGATGCCGAATTCCATTTCCGTGGGTCCTGACGGCAATATCTATGTCACTGACAGTCTCAATCACAGCGTCAGGGTGTTCGATGCAGACTATAGCTTTATCAGGAGTATCGGCTCCCCGGGTAAAGCTGAAAACGAACTCAGTTTCCCGGTCGATACCGAGGTCATTACGCACATCGTAGATGGCAGCCAGGTTCAGGAAATTTATGTGGCCGACCAGGGTAATAAACGGATCCAGATTTATGACACCGGGGGCAACCTGTTAGGACGTATCTCTCAGGGCCGGTGTGGAATGATGGGGTGCAGGCCACCGGTGCTGGCCAATTTGCACTCACTGGATATCGATTCCCAGGGCAGGTTGCATGCATTGGATAATTTTTCCGCAACCGTATCGATGTTCGACCTGGCCAGCGGTGCCTATTTAGGTGCCTACGGTGAGTATGGTGAGGGGCCCGGGTTTTTAGGTGTACCCCTCGGACTTGCGATTTCAGATACAGACCAATCAATTGTGACTTCCGGCGACGGCAGCAGAATTGAGGTGTATTCGCCTCAATGAAACTGAAATCGCTGAAGAATTGTATGTAACGGCTTAAGTTTCAATACCAATAATAACAATTACCCAAACCCCGTTTGCCGGGCCAGTCGTTGCTTTTAAAACCTCAGAAATGAGGGATGACTATGGGAGGTAATTTTCATGTACAAGTACTGGAGGACATTCAGTCTAATATCTATATTCGCGATATTTACATTGCTTTGGGTTCCTTTCGCCCAGGCCACTTCCGAGGAAGCCGATCCACCTGACCAGTATGAAAAAAGCGACATGACCAAGGATGGCATTGTTGATTCGGCCGATCTTCAGGAATTCAGCTATAAATATCTCCTGCGGGACTGGACGGAAATCGACTGGTGCGGCTTTTACGACGCCACGGTGGAGGGTTTGAATTTTTATACTCAGCCCAAGAAGGGCGAAACAAACAGGGACAAACTGGTCAACGGCCAATCGGCGACGTTTTACAGAAAACACTTCAAGTTGCTGCTCACATTTATCAATGACGATAACAACTGTGAGGCGGATTGGGAACATGACCCGGACATGCTGGGGGTCGAACATAATCCGAGGCTATTACTGCGTCTCGCCAGTGCCACTGACGGCAGTGGCGAGATATATATCACTGACCCGCTGGTCGGTTCGTTGTTTATCTACGACGCGAGCATGAACCTGGTGGCCGAGTTGAAAGACCTGGATAAACCCCTGGGCGTCGCGGTCGATTCCGGTGGATACATACTGGTCGGTAATGATGGCCGGGATAATGTAGAGGTCTACGACCCCTATAACGGTAACATGCTGGCGCTGTTTGGCCAGGGTCTTATCATCATGCCAAATTCTGTTACCACCGGCCCTGATGGAAATATTTATGTCACCGATAGCCGTAGCCACAGGGTCTGGGTTTTTGATGCCGACTATAACTTTATAAGGAGCATCGGTTCACCGGGTGAAGGCGAAAATGAGCTCTATTTTCCGGTTGATACCGAGGTTATTACGCTCGATCTGGGTGGTGAACCCATACAGCAGGTGTTCGTTGCAGACCAGGGTAATGAGCGTATACAGATCTTTGATACAAACGGTTATTTTCTGGGTCGCATAGAACCCGGTGAATGTGGGATGTCGGGCTGTGAACCGCCGTTGCTGGCCAATCTGCAGGCCCTGGATGTAGATGCTTACGGCAGGCTGCACGTGCTGGATAATTTTGAGGCGGTGGTATCCATACTTGACCCCCTCACGGGTGATTACCTGGGTGAATATGGTCAATTCGGAGAAGGGCCGGGTTATTTGAGGGTTCCTTACGGTCTTGTGATTTCAGAAATGGACCAGCCTATTGTGACTTCAGGTGATGGTGCCAGGGTCGTGGTTTATCCACCCCAATGAGATTTGAGAGGTTTGCTTGCTTGCGTGGGGGATTGAAGGCTCCATACTTTTAAATGGAGCCTTCTTTTTTATCCCGGCACTACGACTTCAGTAGTCCCCGGATGTCTTGTTTTCTTTATCCGTGATATTCCCACGAATCCGAATATCATATTTTTTCATCAGGGCCTGGAAATTACTACGCTGCATACCGGTTTGTTCAGCACTCGCGGTCACGCTCCAGCAATTTCTTTTGAGCGCACCAAGGATAAAAAGTTTTTCGATATTTTCTACTGATTTTTGTCGTGTAATTTTCTTTATACTTTTGAGTTCCTCGCTCGTTTGCGGCACATTCATGTCGGTCAGCGGATGAGTTTCGAGAATATCGACCAGGTGGCCCTGACGGATTGTTTCATCACTGGTGAGAATGACAGCGCGGTGTATGACGTTTTCAAGCTCCCGTACATTTCCCGGCCATTCATGGTTCATTAACAGGTTCATTGCGCCTGCGGAAAACTCTTTGACCTCACGACCCATATCCTTGCTGAAGACGTTCAGGAAATGAAAGGCCAGCGCCGGGATATCGTCACGGCGCTTGTTCAATGACGGAATTTCGATCGGAAAGATATTGATCCGGTAATACAGGTCTTCGCGGAAAGTTCCTTCAGCAATCATCGCTTCCAGATCCTTGTTGGTCGCTGTGACCAAACGGATGTTGACGGATTTCGATTGTGTATCTCCAACTGCTTTGAACTCTCTTTCTTCGATGAAGCGCAGCAGTTTTGCCTGGGTGGACATTGAAATATTGCCAATTTCATCAAGGAACAAGGTGCCGCCATTGGCTTCCTCAAGTAGTCCTTTTTTGTTCGTTACCGCACCGGTAAATGATCCCTTTACATGGCCAAATAACTCACTTTCGAGCAGGTTTTCGCTAAGAGAGGCGCAGTCCACAGCCACAAAAGGCTGGTCTTTACGCAGGCTGTTGAAATGTATCGCCCGTGCTATCAACTCCTTACCCGTGCCGCTGTCACCCCTGAGCATCACCGTGCTATTGGTGGGTGCGCAACGGGCAACCATTCGGAAGACGGTCTGCATCGGCTGACTGGATCCAATGATATTTTCAAAGCTATAGCGGGCACTGACTTCACTTTTAAGGTTGAGGTTTTCCTGCAATAGTTGCCGGCGCTCAAAAGCCCTCGTCACCACCAGTTCGAACTCCTCTGGGTCGAACGGTTTGGGCAGGTAGTCGAGTGCACCCAGCTTCATGGCCTTTACTGCGGTGTCTATTTCATTCAGGCCGGTGATCATGATGACGTCTATGTCAGGATGGGTTTCTTTAACCCGCTGAAGCACTTCGATACCATTCATTTTTGGCATCATGATATCGAGAATAAGCATGTCGTAGTCTTTTTCAGCCACGCTGGCAATTGCTTCCAGACCGTTGCTTGCGACATCGATGTCGTAATTCTTGTCCGACAGAATACGCAGGCAACTTCTTACGACGATCTCCTCGTCATCAGCGATCAGTATCTGCTTTTTCATGCATCACTCCCTTTATCATGCGGCTCGTCTATCGGAAGATAAATGCGAAACTCTGTACCCTTACCCACTGTACTGTCTACCTCGATTGTTCCACCATGAGCTTCAATGGTGCCGTGGCTGACCGATAAGCCCAGTCCGGTACCTTTGCCGACCCCCTTGGTGGTAAAGAAGGGGTCAAAAACTTTTTGTAGAACGTCTTCCGGAATTCCGCAACCGGAATCAGTAATTGTTATTTCAGCCATATCCGAGGTGGCATTGATGGATTCCGGACAATCCTGAGCGGCACAATACCGGGTCTTGATCCGGATGCTTCCTGCACCTTCGATTGCATGTTGCGCATTAACCAGCATATTCATAATGACTTGCTTGATCAGGTTTTCATCAAGCCAGATTGCCGGTAGGTTCTCGTCCAGTTCCGTTTCGATTTCGATATCATTGACCTGCGCAGCCTGCGCGGTGAGCTTCATGATTTCTTCTATCATCACGTTCAGGTTGGTGTAAGATTTTTCCGGCGTTTTTTCACGTGAAAAATCAAGCAATCTGCGGATAATGACGGCACACCTCTTGGTTTCGCGAATAACCAGGTCGAGGTCTTCAGCATCGCGGCTGTTATCCGGCAGGTTTTTTCTGACAAGGTGGGCAAAGGTAAGCACACCGGTTAAAGGGTTGTTGAGCTCATGGGCAATACCGGCAGCTAGTAAGCCCACCGAGGCCAGTTTCTCGCTCCGTGCAGATTCAGCCTGGGCCTTGTGAAGTTCCAGTGTTGCCTCTTCCACTTTCTGCTCAAGGGTATGTCCCCAATCTTCCAGGTCAACGTGAGACTCTCGCAGCGCCATGGTCATGCTGTTGAAAGATGCGGCCAGTTGACCGAACTCATCCTTGCTGCGTACCGGTATTTTGTTCTCAAGGTCTCCTGCTGCAAGCCGCGCCGAACCTTCCTCCAGGTCGGTAAGCGGCAGGTAAATCATACGATGGACAAGGTAGCTCACCAGGAAACCGGCCAGCAGGATGAAGCCGGCTGACAAACTGAATATCGTAAAGGTGTTGGATGTCAGGGTGTGTTCAATACTTTCCAGGGGAGAAATAATATCCAGCACGCCCAGCACCGAATTTTCATCTGTTTGGGCGTGGCAGCCGCTGCCGCCACAGTTAGGCTCGTTTCGAATGACGGCCGTGCTGCCCAGCAATCGTTTTCCTTTCGAGTTCGAAAAAAACCGCGTTCTGCCTACCAGGGGGGCTTCCCGGAGAGACTTCTCATCCATGTGACAACCCAGGCAGTCCTCGGCCTCCTGGTCGACCATGGTGCCAATTTCACCCTCCAGGGTAGAGTGGACAATGATGCCTTCTTTGCTGAGAATCCTGACCTTTTCTATGTCCGGAAGCGCGCCTACGTCACGCAGGATCTGGTTCACATGCGATGGCTGATTTTGCAGCATCGCAAAGCGGGTGCTTTTCATCACAACCGCAGACAATTGTGCATTGTTGGTGATGACCTGGTGCAGTAACTCTGCACGGTTGTTCTTTACAAGTACCAGCGAAAACACCATCACCGCGAGCGTCAGTGCAAGAACAACATAGAATGCGACCTTAATTTTCAGGCTGTTTTTAAAGCCGGTCATGTCAAAACACCCCCTACGGTTGAGGAACCAGTGCTTCTGCTGTTTTCCAGGCGTTGACCACACAATCATTCAGGCTCACGCCCTTGAAAGCGTTACCCGTGAGCACCAGCCCGGGATGCCGTTGCAGCTTTTCATCGATGGTTCTCAACCTGGCGGCATGACCAACCAGGTACTGTGGAATGGCCCTTGTATGCCGGAAGATGCGTATGAAATCAGGTTCTGCCGTGAGGCCAACAATATCCTGGAGGTCGGACCTGACCTTATCGATCAGCTGTTCATCGGGCAACAGGGCCAGTTCGGGTGTCCTGGCGCCGCCTACCATGGAGCGCAACAGGATCGAATCTTCCGGTGCGCGCCCTGGAAATACGTTGGAATCAACGATGGTGCCGAGTATGGCGCGCTGTTCTTTTGAGGGGATTAAAAAGCCAAAGCCGTCAAGTACCTGTCCCACCTGGCTTTTACGGTAACCAAGACAGCAAACGGAAAGTGCAGGGTACTGTATTTCTCCAAGCAGCCCTGCGAGGTCTGAATCCATTGCCTGCAACATGTTAGCTTGGGCGTGAGCCGGTGCGGCAAGGATCAGAACATCGCTTTCCTCCACCTCGTTATTCTCAAGTTGCAGCTGGTAACGGTTGCCATTGCGGCTGATGTCTTTAACTGCAGTGGAAATGCGAATTCGAGAACCCAATTGTTCAGCGAGGCTATCGGTCAAAGCGCTCATGCCATTTGCAAAGGATGTCAGGGTTCCGCCGGGGCCGGGGCCGGGTGTGTTTTGCTTGCCCTCGCGTTTTGCTTTCATTTGTAGCCTGATCAAACCGCGTATCAGGCTGCCGTATTCCGTTTCTATTTCATGAATACGAGGAAAACAGCTTTTGAGGCTGAGCTTGCTCGCATCACCCGCAAAAACACCGGAGGCCATCGGGTCTATCAGGCGCTCGTACGCTTCTTTACCCAGGCGCCGGGTCGCAAACTGACCCAGGGTTTCATCGGGGTTGTCAGTGCCGCCAGCAATGGTCTCGTAAATGACCCTTAAGCGTCCGGGCACGCTGAGTAACCGGGATTTCAGAAACTCCGGTGGCTTTTCCGGCAGCTTGTGCAATTCGCCCCGGCTGAAGACATAGCGTTTCTGTGCAGAGGCATCCGCCCGTACCGGTGAAACGCCCGCTTCCTGGCATAACTCCAGTGTTCTGGGTATTTTATCGAGGAAGCCGTTGACGCCGCCTTCACAGAGATATCCATCGGCACTGGACTCCGTCCAGACCTTGCCTCCGATACGCTCACCGGATTCAAAAATGGTGATTTCTGCGCCCGGTTTCCGGGCCAATATCGCCTGGGCGGTGGCTAACCCCGAAATTCCTGCACCGACTATACTTATCTTCATGGGTCCTCATTGCATTGGCAATTAATGCCTGCAAAACCAGTATTCAAAATTACGAAGAGGAATTAAACCCTTTTTTGGACCATGTTGCTGTAATACTTTTAGTTATGTTGACATAAGTCATGAACGGAACATCAATGAAAGCGTAATTTTGTACCCGCTAGAATCCAGGTAGTTGCCTGTGCCGGATTGGTGTTGTAATTGGAGATGGATATTATGATGATTCATAAGAAAACCGCTGGAAATATTGCCTTTCTTTGTCTGCTCCCACTTGTAATGGCGGCATGCGGGGGTGAACCTGCAGTCAGTTTTTCCCAGGATGTACAACCAATCATTAACCAGCACTGCATTGAATGCCATGCGGTGGGCGGCCAGGGAGAGGTTGCGAGCGGGCTAAACCTGACCTCCTGGGAGGATGTGATGAAGGGCACGAATGCGGGCCCGATGGTGATCGCCGGTGATGTAGAGGGCAGTAATCTGCTTGTTTTGATAGAGGGTCGCGCCGATCCATCTATCAGCATGCCCCATGGTCAGAATGAACCGGTTCCCAAAGAAGATATTCAGACTATACGTTCCTGGATCGGACAGGGCGCAAAAAATAACTAAAGACCGGGGTAACACCGGCTGTTAACTTGTAAAAAACGATAGCTCTTGGACAATCAGGCGTGTTTTGCGGCTAATGGCTGCAACTTCGACCTGAATAATTGGTTAAACTTTGATGCATTAATTCAATTGATCAAGGAGTGTGCAAGATCATGTTAATAAAACCGGACCCCCGGCACAGATTGAGTAGCGTATTCGTTTTCCTTTTATTGCTTTGTAACATCTCCCTGGCTATCGGGGATGAAAATGTTCAGGCAACCGCCGAATACTCAAAAGGTGCAAGTCAATGTATGAGCTGTCACAGGGAAGGCAGAGAGCCTGCGGCTCACGAGGTGTTTCTGGGCCCCATGGGTATCAGTGGTGCAGAAAAGTCACCATTTGCAGATGGTGCCCACGACTGTGAAACCTGTCACGGTCCAAGCGCATCTCACCGCAAGAAACTGAAAGATGGCACACGTCCGTCCCCACAGGTTTCTTTCGCTGAAGGAACGCCTACAGGTCCGCAAAATGAAATCTGTCTTGCCTGTCACAGTGATGGAAATATGATTCACTGGTTTGGCAGCGTACATGAAGAAGAAGAGGTTGCATGCACCAGTTGTCACGACGTGCATGCGCAGCAGGATCCGGTTATGGATAAACTGGGACAGCAGGAAAAGTGTTTTGCATGTCACCCACGTACCCGTGCGGAAACATTCAGGGCCAGTAGCCATCCGCTTCGTTTTGGTCAGATGACCTGCACCGATTGTCACAACCCGCACGATGGTGCCAATGATTTCCTTTTGGTCCGTTCGACGGTAAACGACACGTGTTATACCTGTCATGCCGAAAAACGCGGTCCTTTCCTTTTTGAACACGCACCGGTCAGTGAAGACTGTACCCTGTGTCACCGTGCGCATGGCAGCAATCACGATGCCCTGTTGACTCAGCGCTCACCTTTATTGTGTCAGCAATGTCATTCACCTGGCGGCCACCCGGCAACCGCCTATACCAGCGAATCTGCGGAAAACTCCTTCCAGAACAGATTTCTGCTTGCACAGTCTTGCGCTAATTGTCATTCACAGGTCCATGGTTCCAACCATCCCTCTGGCGTAACAGGACTACGGTAATGAATGTTGAACAAGAGGTATCAGGAACAATGAAAAGACTTTCCAGAAAATTCGGTTTCAGCATGTCAACTCTTCTACCGGTTTTATTGTTGAGCGTACAAAGTCCGGCGACCGAAGCACAAGAGACAGAGCCGGCTATTTACAAATGCAAACAGTGCGTCAAGTACACTGGCTGGAACGGTGTTTTTGAT
>JAOUCZ010000345.1 GCA_029859505.1 Lysobacterales bacterium
AAGTCCCTTTGAGACATCACTAACACTAAAATAATAAAATCTTCCGGTTTCCCGCAATGCTTCAACATTACGAGGGTTACTATCAAGGGCCAGTATTAACTCCTGTTCCCTGTTCTGGTCATTTTGAGTGGCCCACATGACCCTGGCCATCAGCACATGCGCTTCGGCATTTGCAGTGTCCTGTTCAAGGATAGATGCCAGTATAGGTTGAGATTTTTCAACCGCTTCGGCCCTTGTAACAGCACCGGTAAATGCCATATCAAGCCACGTTTGAGCCAACTTCAGCTGCGCAGCCTGGAAGTTTGGATCCTGCTCGATAGCTTGTTCAAAGGAGTCCACGGCTTCATTTAGCGAAGCAAATGAATCGGTGTTCACTTGTTGCAAGCCTCGCAGGTAAAGGTCATAGGCACTCAAATCGGTTGTGGCCTGGACAGCGATACGCTGTTCGTCTTCACCGAGCAGGGTGACCTTAAGTGCATCAGCAACCTTGCGGGCTATTTCCTCCTGGATCGCGAAAATGTCATCCAGATCACGGTCATAGGTTTCCGACCACAGGTGATAGCCATCCTCGACATTGACCAGTTGGGCGGTGATGCGAACGCGGTTACGTGTTTCGTCTTTGCGTACACTTCCTTCCAGGATGGACTGTACATTCAGCTTTTCACCGATGGTGCGCAGGTCGTCATCCTTGCCCTTGAATGCAAATGACGAGGTACGCCCGGCGACTCGCATTTTCTTGATCTTGGCAAGTATGTTGAGTAGTTCCTCGGTCAGGCCATCTGAGAAATATTCGTTTGAGCTGTCTTCGCTCATGTTGACGAATGGCAGCACGGCGATGGAGTGGGTTTCGTTAAGCGATTCTGACTCAAGTGCGGCCGAAGCATTTGCTGCTGCTGTCACATCGCGTGGCTGTGTTACAAATTTGTCCCAGGCAAAGTAACCAAGCGCAAGCACCAGCAGGGCAATGATCGTGTAGTTCAGTTTCTGACCTGTGTGATGGGTGATCGATTGGCTGCGATCAACATCAGCTTCGCGCTTGACGCCCTCGGGGGTCATCTCAAATGCCCAGGCAAAAAACAGCGTAATCACAAAACCAACCGCCAACACCACAAACATGGTCTGCATGACCCAGGGCGGTGCTCCGATAGATTCAAGAAGAATATCGGAGACCTGGATCAGCAGCCAAGACGTAACAGCGTAGGCAATCCCCACGCGGAAAACATTGCGACGTTTGAGTTCGTCAAAAAGGCTCATTGGACAGGCCCTCCATGTTCCGGAGGCATCTCAAGCCAGAATTCAAGCAACCCGAGTTTCTCAAGGAACGGTTGCCAGCGGGGATCGGTTCTTAAGCCACGTAAAGCTGGGTCGCCGAGTATCGAGGTGATTCCACTATCCCTGATGACCAGCGCTTCTTCGAGCCATTCGAATGCTTTGTCTGGCTCATTGCGGAAGCCATAGACTTCCGCGATTTGATAAGCCGCACTGCTTGAGCCAATTTCAATCAATTCATCAAGCATGGATTGGGATGCATCAAAGTTTCCCAGCGCGTGGTGCACCATAGACAGACCGGTCGAACGGTAGACACCCTGTGCTTCCAGCTCCATTTCGGCCAGGGCCGCATCAAGCCTGCCTTTACGAAGCAGGACTCTACCCAGGCGAAAATGCCCACCTGAAAGCTCGGAACTCAGGTTCAGTGTAGTGAGAAAAGCAGCCTCGGCCTCGTCGAGTTGGCCTGCATACAGGTAGGCCAGACCTTGCCATGAGCGCATTTCCGTCATCAATGGGTCGAGTTCAAGTGCTGTTTCATAGAGCCTTATCGACTCATCCAGCCGGCCCAAGATCCGGGTCGCAGTGGCATTTGAACCAATCAGATAGGCATTTCCCGGCTCAAACTGTAAGGCGAGTTGGAGGTCCTGGAAACCAGCCTGGAAATTGAACTTGTTGTACAAATTCGATATACCCCTGGTTGAATATGCCTGTGAATATCCAGGGTCAGCCTCAAGGGCGCGTTCGATGGCCTGGTCTGCAAGCGGGAATGCCACATCGATGGGGGTTGCACCGATACCTGATTCCCACATATAGGCGTACGAGAGTTCCACCCATGCCGGGGCATATTCAGGGTCAATTTCAACCGCTTGCTTTAGGAGACTGATGGCCTTGGGTAAGGTCGGCGCTGAAAGCTGGCGTCTAATATGCTGGCCTTCCAGGTAGAGCTGGTAAGCCTCTGGTGTGGTTTCCCGTACCCTCGGAGCTTCTCCCAACAAGGTGATTTTCAGCGCTTGGACTACGGCGGTGGCAATCTCATCCTGAATTTGAAAGACATTATCCATTTGCCGATCGTAGGTTTCTGACCAGAGGTGGTAACCGTTATCCGCCTGGATCAGCTGGGCCGTAATCCGAAGCTGGTTACCGGATTTACGCACACTGCCTTCAAGAACGTGGTCGACTTTCAGACGTGCTGCTATTTCAGGTATTTCAATACTTTGACCTTTAAAAGAAAAGGATGAAGTTCTTGCGGCTACATGTAGTTCCGGTATCTTGGCCAACAGGTTAAGCAGTTCTTCGGAAAGCCCGTCAGAAAAATATTCCTGCTCTTTATCAGAACTCATATTGACAAAGGGCAGCACGGCGATGGATTTTCCAGTTGCCGGGGACTCAGCGGGCTCAGGTATCTGCTCTCTTGAATCTTCGATAGCGGTAGCGATTTCAACTGCATCCCGTTTTGGATCAATCACAAATTTGTCGATCGCAAAATATCCCAGTGCTACCACCAGCAGACCAATTATGGCGTTGTTCAATTTCTGGCTGGTTACCATTGTGACCGATTGTGACCGGTCAACATCCTTTTCCTTTTTGATACCTTCAGGTGTCATCTCGAAGGCCCATGCAAAAATCACGGCGATCGGAAAACCAATGATCAGCACGAAGGCGACACCGGAGTTAAACCATTCGGGCAGATGAAGGGCAGGGACCAGCGTGTCGGATACCTGCAGTAATAACCACGCCACGATCGCATAGGCGATAGCCACCTTGAAGACATTGCGACGCTTGAGTTCGTTAAAAATACTCATTCAAGCCCCCCCATGGGGTGTGTAATGAGTTACGCACCCAACAGCGGTGAGTGCATGGTCGTTCATGAATTGAGTGCGGGGGCTCACCGGTGCCGCTCCAGCATGGCTATGAAATCGGGTTCGTTACGAATATCGTTGAATGCCGGGTCCAGTTCCACCCAGGGTACTGAAAAGGCACTAATACCTGAAAGCAAC
>JAOUCZ010000346.1 GCA_029859505.1 Lysobacterales bacterium
GAGTGGTGAGTTTGAAGCGGTGACCGGTGCGATCAATCATTGTATGCGCAAGGCAATGGAAGCTCCCAATACCGTGGTGCTTGTTGTGAAGTATCTGAATATCAGTGTTGAGCTTACTAGCGTACCGAGCCTTACGCCGCCGGTGGAAATTTAATAAGTGGCTTAAGAGTTGTTCAGGGAGTTTCGCTTCAGGAAACAAAACCGTGCTTAACGGCGTATTGAATCAACTCTGAATTGGTTTTGACATCGAGGGTTTCCATGATCTGATACTTATGGAAAGCGACAGTTCTTGGTGTGATGTTGAGAACCGCAGCAACCTGTTTCATGGTATTACCTTCCGCAAGCAACTGTAAAACCTCACGCTGCCGAAGTGAAAGATCACCGTGCACCTTGTGGGCCAAAGGGTTTTTGATGAATGCGCCAGACATGCTTTCGGCGATTTTCGGGGATACATAAGTTTTGGAATTCAGGACCGCATCAATGGCCTGAAACAATTCTGAAGCTGCAGAACTCTTGAGCAGATAACCACTAGCTCCGATCCTGAACGCTTCATTAACCATGTCAGGGTCTTCATTGACCGTTAAAAAGACGAGTTTTACATCCGGCAGGATCTTTTTTAGCTTCTCGCCCGCGTCAAAACCATTCAGGTTTGGCATGGCAATATCCAACAAGACCAGGTCTGGTGCCAGTTTTGCTACCATTTTCAGCATCATCCGGCCATCGGTTGCTGTACCCACAATATCGTATTCGGGTTCAAGCAGTTTGCTGAACGCGTCGAGTAGAAGAGAGTGGTCGTCTGCGAGAAATATGCGTGCCCGCATTATTAATAATCCCTATACTTTACCAAGGTATCTATACTATGCCATTTTGAGACAACTACTGCATCACTAATATCCGGGTACCGGATGAATCCGGAGCCTGTTAACATTCGGTTTGGGGCAAGTTACCTCAATGCAGTCCATGAATTGAATATTATAAAACCAGGATGAACCTTGTGAGTCAAAAGTCTGATAAACCTGAAGAACAGGAAAAACGCCATATTCTTGTTGCCGAAGACGATGTCGTTGTGCAAATGGTCGTGAGAAAAATTCTCGAGGATGCCGGCTATACGATGGACCTGGCTGGTGATGGGCAGGATGCTGTTGCTGCGTTGGAGGCCAAGCATTACGACCTGGTGCTGATGGATTTTTTTATGCCCCGAATGAACGGTATTGAAACGACCCGTTTGATTCGTGATTCCGTTTCCACACGATTTGACTCGGAAATTCCCGTCATTGCGATGACCGGGTTAACGGAAGATGTAGACCAGCAACGTTGTCTGGATGCCGGAATGCAAAAAGTAATAAGCAAACCGTTTACTGCGCAGACGCTCATTTCAGAGATTGAACAATGCCTCGCTGGACATGGTGACATGGACCCGGCAACGGACCAGCCTGAAAAAATTAAACAGAAACTCTGGGATGATGAGTTTCTGGACACGGTGATCGATAAGTTCCTCGAAGAGGTGCCGAAGGTTCTTGAAGATCTCCAGCAGGCAGTAGATAAGGGTGACGTAAGCAAGCTTGGAAATATCGCTCATCGATTTCGGGGGTCATCAGATATTTTGAATGCTTCTGGACTTTCCGCCCGTTCAAGGGTTTTGGAGCAGGCTGTGAAAGCCGGGGAAACTGAGCTTGCCGTTACACATGCAACAGAACTTATACTGGAATTGCAGAAGCTGACTTCCATACTGGCGGAATGACATTTTCGGATTTAGTAGCAGAACAGGATAGTAGTTACAGGCGTAGCTACCTGTTGGCATAACGCTGCACAATTTTGACAAGAGTTTTTGCCAACAGCGGAAAAGAGGCCAGCAAACACAATGCAAGGATGAGGCCGGGTGTAAAAACTTCGGCAATGCTAAAACTGCTTATATCACCTAGTTCGTTACCGGTATAAGAAAGTATCAGCAATACAGGCATCATTCCGAAGAAGGTTGTGGCCATGAACACTGGCACACGCATTGAAGTCAGGCCCATCACCAGGTTGAGCAACCAGAACGGGATCACCGGAATCATCCTCAGTCCGAAAACGTAGAATGCGCCTTCTTTCTCAACGCCCTTGTTAACCATTTCTATCTGACCGGTAAATCTCCGCTTGACCACGTCGTGGAAAAGAAAACGTGTACTGTAAAGTGCAAGCGTTCCGCCCAGTGTTGTAGCCAGCAGTGACAGGCAAAACCCGGTTATCGTACCAAATACAATACCACCGCCAACTGCAAGTGCAGCGGTCACGGGCAGTGAACAGCTGGTACCAATGAAAAAAACGGTAAAGAAAACGGCTGCCGTGGTGACAGGCGCGTGCTCGAACAGGTCCTGAAACATGTCAATGCTCAAGAACCTGTCACCGTCACCAACGAAATAAACGGCGATGACGGTGGCAATCAATAGGGCGACGGCAATTTTTTTTACCGGCATGTAGCTGGCCTGATACTATATGTCGAATAGTACATATGGTTCAGAGTGATATAAAACGGTCATATGTATTATTCAAACTAGCTTTCCTTTTCCGTATAGAGGTGAACGTCACTTTGCGGGAAGGGTATGCTGATACCTTCACGGTCAAAACGCACTTTAACTTCCCGCGTGATTTCCCAATAAACATCCCAGTAATCATCTGTCTTGGTCCATGGTCTTACGACGAAATTAACCGACGAGTCGGCGAGGGTATGCAAGCGGATGTTGGGCTCCGGTTGTTTCAGGACTTTTTCGTTTGCTAACACGATTTCATGTAAAACCCGCTCGGCTTGCTCAATATCATCGCCGTAGCCGATACCAAACACCAGATCGACTCGCCGCACTTTCTGTGCGGTAACATTTTTAATGACATCACCCCAGATTTTGCTATTGGGAACCACCAGGGTCTGGTTATCAAAAGTGACAATCGTGGTGGATACCAGGTTCATTTTTTTGACCAGGCCGGATGCGCCCGTTACTTCGACAAAATCATCCACGTCATAGGGCCGGTAGATAAGAATCATAGCGCCTGCCGCGAAGTTACCGAGAGAATCCTGCAACGCAAAGCCAATGATAAATCCTGCAACGCCCAGACCGGCAAGCATCGGTGCCAGGGATATTCCAATTTGTGACAATGCCATGAGAATACCGGTTGCCATTACAGCTCCACCGGAAATAGAAACAAGCATGTTTTTAAGTAAATCCGACAAGTCGAGAGAAGAGCGATCGCTTGCGGCGCGAACCACCCGCTTGGTAACACGTGAGAAGAT
>JAOUCZ010000018.1 GCA_029859505.1 Lysobacterales bacterium
ACGGTGCTACGGCTGCTTGGAGAGACCCGCAAAGGTCCACGTACACTGGAGCAGTCCGTTGCCGCGTTTCAGAATGCTTTGGCGGAACGAAACCGGGAGCGGGTGCCGCAGGAGTGGGCGTTGACACAAAACAATCTCGGTGCGGCGCTTCAATCACTCGGTCAACGCCAGGGGGACCCACAGTTTCTGCAACAGTCAATTACAGCGTATGAAAACGCGCTCAAGGAAGTCACCCGGGAGCGTACCGCAATGGGTTGGGCCATGACGATGGCAAACCTGGGCGCCGCCCGCTTGATGCTGGCTGAAATGACGGAGAGTGCGGATATTGCCCTGATGGCGCTGAATGATTTTGATGAGGTTGTGAATTACTTCCAGGAAGCCAGCCATTCGCAATACATGGAGCTTGCCGAAGAGCAGAGAAAGAAGGCGCAGACGCTGGTGAGGGCGCTTGCCCAGACATAAGTATTCTTGCCTGGCGAAAAACCACTCAACAACGGCAAGTGGTGGACCCGTTGTCCAGTTGCCGGTTAGAACGCAACAGCTTAGGAGTTGCGATGTTTATTCTCAGCTGTCTGTATTACCAATTCAGGGACTCCATCCGGTGTATCAAGACCGATCAGTTCATCATAAACCCGACGCGGGCGGATAACGGTCAGTTCACTGCCCTCTACCATTACCTCGGGTACCAGTGGCCGGGTATTGTAGGTGGATGCCATGACCGCACCGTAGGCGCCTGCGTTTTTGATCGCAACCAGATCACCACCAAGCAATGGCGGCAATAGTCTGTTGCGTGCAAAGGTATCCCCGGTCTCACAGATCGGGCCAACGACCTGGTATGAAACAGGCTCGCCACCACGTAGTTCACAGGGTACGATTTCATGAAAGGCGTCGTACATGCTGGGTCTGAGGAGATCATTCATACCGGCATCAATAATAAGAAAACGATCCCGTTCCCCTTCCTTGATATAAATAACACGTGAAATAAGAATGCCAACATTGCCGACCAGCGAGCGGCCGGGTTCAACGATGATCTGGCAATCGAGGTGTCCCAGAATATTGTTCGCAAGGGTAGCGTAGGTGGTAATAGCGGGCGGCAGTTGATTTCCATCGGCATAGTCGATACCCAAACCACCACCGATATCGAGAACCGAGATGTTATGGCCGAGACCACGCAGTTCGGTGGTCAGATCCGCCAGGCAACGAAATGCCGCCTCGAATGGTTCCAGTTGTGTCAGTTGTGAACCGATATGCATATCGATCCCCTGTACCTTGATACCCGGAAGTTCAGCGGCACTCGCATAGGCTTCATGTGCCCTGGTCCATGGGATGCCAAACTTATTGCTGGCCTTGCCTGTGGAGATTTTCTCATGCGTTCTCGCATCAATATCGGGATTGATACGAAATGCGATGGGGGCCTGTTTTCCTTCGGAAAGGGCAACCTCGTTCAATAGTTCCATTTCAGGTTCAGATTCAACATTGAACTGATGAATATCCTGCTGTAATGCGAAGCGCATCTCATCGGGTGTTTTGGCAACACCCGAGTAGACTATCCTGCTGGCGGGGATACCGGCTAGCAGTGCCCTCCTGAGTTCACCTTCCGAGACCACATCAGCGCCGGCACCCATTTTCCCCAACGCCCTGATAACAGCCTGGTTGGAATTTGCTTTGACGGCAAAACAGATGAGCGAATTCCCGGCTTCAAACTGTTCTGCGTAAGACAAATAATTTTGACGCAGGGCAGTTGCCGAGTAGCAATACACAGGTGTCTTCACCTCTTCGGCGATCTCGTCGACCGGCACATCTTCGGCGTAAAGACGCCCTTCACGATAGTCTGGAAACACCATGGATATAATCTCGTCTGCGATGGAAAAAATAATATATGATTATAGGCGCGTTTCACTCAAATTTAATTACAAGAATCATAAATCTTTTTAATGTCTGCTAATCACAGGGTTGAACATTTCGGGTTGGTAATAATTCGTGGCCTTCTTGCTTAAATACAAATTTGAAAAGGCTGCTCGTTGTGGTGGTGACTGAATGCTTTGGATCCCTGGCATGAAGACTATGGTTTCGGTACTTCTGATCCCGCTGGTTTTTCTGTTGGTGTCGTGTAGCAAGGAAGCACCAACGACCCAACGCCTGATAATTCTTGGGTTCGATGGCATGGATCCGGTGTTGACCAGCAAATGGATGGAAGATGGCTCCTTACCCAACTTCCAGAAGCTCGCGACAATGGGCGGGTTTCACTCCCTTCCTACCAGTAATCCGCCCCAGTCACCCGTGGCCTGGTCAGATTTTGCCACCGGTACCGGTCCGGGTGAGCATGGTATTTACGACTTTCTACGTCGTGACCCGGAAACCTATTCACCGGCTTTTTCCATATCTGAAATTGTTCCACCACAGGATTTTCTCTCGCTGTTTGGTATGGAGCTTCCCCTGGAAGATGGTGAGATCATCAACCGTCGTATCGGCACCCCTTTCTGGAGTGCGGTTGAAGGGCAGGGTGGTCGCTCCACAGTCTTAAGGGTTCCTGTTACCTTTCCTCCTGATCCCATACACCGCATGATGGCAGGCATGGGTGTGCCCGACCTGCTGGGTACCCAGGGCACTTATACGGTCTATTCCACCCGGCCAACACTCTCCGCCGATACCAGTAGCTCCCGCACGGTGCGTATGCGTCCTGATCGTGGGGGTCACATCGATTCCCTGCTTGAAGGTCCGGCCCACCCGTTGAAACCGGATGCGCCTGCCTTGAATACCAGTCTGCAACTTGACCCTGCGGGAGAAAAGGTCCGGATACGGCTGGGTGATGCAGATATTCAATTATCACCAGGCGAATGGTCTGACTGGATTACGGTTAACTTTAAGTTCTTTGGCCCGGCTTCGGTAACAGGAATTGTCCGCGCTTACCTGGTCAGCGCCTATCCGCGTGTTCAACTCTATGTCTCCCCCATTCACATCGACCCACGCGATCCGGTGATTCCACTGTCCTCACCACCGGACTATGCCGCCGAGATGGAAGAACGATTTGGTTTGTACCACACCATAGGTATGCCGGAGGAGACCTGGTCACTCAACGATGGCCATATGACGGATCAGGCATTCCTCGAAGTGGTGCGCGAAACCCTGGGTGAACAGGAAGATATGTTCTACGATGCACTGGATCGTCATGACAGCGATCTTGTAGTGTCTGTATTCGTCCAGACTGACCGTGTTTCACACATGTTTTATCGCGGGATTGACCCGCAGCACCCACTGTATGAAGAAACCGGTGCCAGGTCACGTGAGGCGATCCACTGGATTTACCGTGAAGCAGATCGCGTGCTGGGTGAAACCATGCAACGCATGGGTCTTGATGACCGTCTTATTGTACTCAGCGACCATGGCTTTGCACCTTTCAGAAGGGCGGTCAATCTGAATACCTGGCTGGTTGAGCAGGGACTGCTGGTATTAAAAGATGGACACCAGGATTCTGCTGTCGGTTTCGCGGCTGTGGACTGGTCCCGCACCAGTGCCTATGCACTGGGGCTCAATGGGCTGTATATCAACAGGTCCGGTCGGGAGGCTCACGGAATTGTCGATGAAATTGCAGCTGCACAGATCAAGCAACAGATCATTTCCAGTCTTCCCCGCCTGCTCGATCCGCAAACCGGCTCGGCGGCAGTCAGGGATGTATTCGACGGTGAGTTGCTCTACCCGGGTAATGCAAATAACGATGCACCAGACCTCGTTGTAGGCTATGAACCAGGCTATAGGGCTTCCTGGCAAACTACCCTGGGCGGGGTTCCCGGCTCTTTGATTGATGACAACAGAAAGAAGTGGAGTGGGGATCATTGTATTACGCCTGCTGCCGTTCCCGGTGTTCTGTTTACCTCTTTCAAAATGGATACGCCGCTGGATTCGATCGCAGGTGTAGCCCGTTACGCCAGGGAAACCTGGAGGAAGTCGCCGTGAGCTCGGTGCGTGTTCCTTCCGGCCTGTATTTTCAATCTCGATTTTTTGCGGCAACACGCAAAATTTGGAAGCGCCTGGCTGATCTCGAATCCATTATTGTTCGTCAGGAAGCTCACCAACGGCGTGTTGACCGCCCGGTTTACATCACGGCTCTGCCCCGGTGTGGAACGACTATTCTTACAGAGATGCTGGAGAAGCATCCCGATCTGACCTGCCATCGCTACAGTGATTTCCCCAATGTCTGGACACCTTACTGGCGCAACTACCTGTTAAAGAGAAGCAGGGTTCATGCACCAGCAATGGAAGAGAGGGCCCACAAAGACCGGATAGAGGTGAACAATGACAGCCCCGAGGCTGTTGAGGAAGTGCTGTGGATGTCTTTCTTTCCTTCCCTGCATGATGCCACGGTGAATCAGGTCAAGGACGGACAGTCACGCAATAGCAAATTCGACTTATTTTATAACGAAAATATTCTCAAGTTACTGGCGGTTCGAAAGGCCGATCGCTACCTGGCAAAAGGCAACTACAACGTTTCACGAATTCGCTACATTCTTTCACTTTATCCGGATGCAAAATTTCTTATCCCCGTAAGGGATCCTGTTCATCAGGTTGCATCGCTGGCAAAACAACAAGCGCTTTTCACCCGGGCCAGCCAGGAGGACCCGAGGGTTTCACTGCAAATGGCCATGTCCGGCCACTTTGAGTTCGGCCCGGAACGTGTTCCTGTCAACTTTGACAATCCAGAGGCCACGCAAACCATTATTGATTGCTGGAAGCTGGGGCGTGAAGTAGAGGGTTGGGCGCGCTACTGGGCGGAAACCTATCAACATATACTATGCCAACTGGAGAAGTTCCCGGAAGTACGCGAGGCCTGCCTGTTGTTCCGCTACGAGGATTTATGCACTCACTCCGCCAGCCTGATTGAATCCATTCTGACGCATTGTGAATTGTCGGAAAATGGGTTTGAAACCACCCGGACGGAATACATCACCCGACTCACACCACCGGATTATTACGAGGTGGACTTTAGTCCGGATGAACAGCAACAAATCATCCATCATTGCGATGCGGTCAATGAAAAGCTGTCAGAGTTCTGCCAAAATGCGTGATTACGTTTTTGTTCAAGGCAGCCTGGCATGTCAAAAATAACAACCCTGATACTACTGACGCTTTTGCTGCTGGTGCAAATCAATACCGCGACTGCCTATGTTGGACCAGGTGCTGGCATCAGCGTGCTTGGTTCGTTACTGAGTATCCTTGCCACCATCGTTGTAGCCATCGGTGCCATCATCATCTGGCCGCTGCGGAAATATTTAAAGCGTCGAAAGACGCGACGTGAAATCCCTGCTGGTACAGGAATTACTGAACCAGATGAAGACCACTTAGGGTAGGGCTGCCCATGGGCTTGTTGGACCTCCCTGCGCCAATATTCAGCATGATTGACGGCGTACTCGGAATGGCCATGCCGCCGGTGCTGCGCCTGGTCATCTGGGGGGGGCTGGCGGGTTGGCTCACGATGATCACCTACCAGCGCTTTTCTGATCAGGAAAAGATCGGCAGCCTGAAAACACTGCAGAAAGGTCAGCAAAAAAATATCGCTGAATTCGATGGAGAGTTTGCAGAACTAATGCCCATGATCCGCCATACACTCGCCCTGGGCATCAGGCAGTTGGGTCTCTCACTGGGTCCGGCGTTGATTGCAACGGTACCGGTGTTGTTTATCGTCATTTGGGTTGCGGGTGAATTTGGCCATGTTTCCCCGGCCGCAGGGAGCGAGGTGTATTTAAGTGCCGAACCAGTAAGCGGTGACATCCACTGGTCTTCAACAGCACAAGTCACAAACAACGAAGGTGGCTGGGTAATCAACTGGCCTTCACAGGATCAGACTTTGACAATGATGGAGGGAGGGATGAATGGGAGTCAACCAATCCTGATCCTGCCAATGGCGCACGATATCCCGATCATTCACAAGAAAAAATGGTGGAATTTCCTGATGGCTAACCCGCTAGGCTATCTCCCGAAAGACGGAGAAACGGAGGTCATTCATATCGGATTGCCGGAGGTGGTTATAATCGAGTCGGGCCCCGCCTGGATGCGAGGCTGGATGTTCAGTTTTTTCATGAGTTTTCTTCTCTCGTCTTTTGGTTTCAAGTTCCTTTTGCGTCTGAATTAAGAAACTCCTTATTAATTCTTCCGGAGTGTGCTAAAAAGACTTCCCATGAGAAATCGGGACTCAAAACACGCTGCTTTGACCGTTGTATTGCTATGCATTTTGACGCTTTTCGTGACGGCTTGCTCACAGGAGTCCGATGACGCTCGCGTATCCGTCGAGCCAAAATCGTTAACTCCTTCCATATTGTTGATCACTCTGGACACCACCCGTGCCGATAGCCTCGGTATCGAGACAGACCAGGTTGCCACACCAAACCTGGAGGCACTGGCAGAACAAGGTGTGTATTACAAGCAGGCCTATTCGGTCACACCCACAACCCTGCCATCGCATACCTCGATGTTGACAGGTCTCTACCCGGCGGATCACCGGGTTCGTGAAAATGGTCGTGTGATTGATAATGAGCTGAGCCTGTTGCCAGAATTGTTAAAAGCCCGCGGTTACGATACTGCGGCCTTTGTTTCGGGCTTTCCCCTCGCCAGCCAGTTCGGTCTGTCACGGGGTTTCGATCACTACGATGACGCCTTTGATAACGACGACACCGAACGCATCGCAAGCGGCACAACCGACCCGGCGGTGGCCTGGCTCAAGGGTAAGACAAGCCCGCATTTCATGTGGGTTCACTATTTCGATCCTCATGAGCCCTACGAACCACCCGAGCCTTTTGTCTCGCAGCACCCCAACGACCCTTACCTGGGTGAAATTGCTTACATGGATCAGGAATTGGGTCGACTGGTCACGGCGTTTAAGGAGCGCAACGAGGGCCGATCCTGGAAGATCATCGTTGTTGGTGACCATGGTGAAGGACTGGGTGACCATGGTGAGGCGTTGCATGGAAATTTGCTTTACCAGGGTACGATGCGGGTTCCGCTTATTGTAGCCGGGTCCGGGGTCGAGGCTGGAACCTCAGACCTGGCCGTGAGTGTCAGGCAGGTGTTCGACACCGTGCTTGAATGGTCCGGTGAAAGCCGGGCAAACAGTTTGTCTGGAAAGAAAGCCGAACCCGTGCTCGCGGAGGCACTAAAGCCCTATATGCAATACGGTTGGCAGCCGCAATTCATGGCAGTTCTCGATGGTATCAAGGTGATCAGTTCCGGTGATACTGAAATTTATGATGTTCGTACAGACCCCGAAGAAACCAATAACCTGGACAGCAAGGTGGAACCGGACCCGGTACTCTGGGATGCGCTCGAGGCCTATTCAATCCGGTCTCTTGCGGAACAGACCGAAGAACAACAAACCCTCAGTCAGGAGACCCTGGACAAACTGGCCAGCCTTGGATACATCGGCTCAACCGGTAGCTCCAGGATACGGGATGATGCACCCAATCCCAGGGATATGGTCCATCTCTTCCGTGACATGGATATTGGGGCGGGGCTGTTTATCCGTCAGGAATATGCAGCTGCAATTCCGGTATTTACGCGGATTCTTGAAGCAGATCCACATAACTTTATGGCTGCCCTTCGCCTGGCAGTGGCGTACTCGGTGACTGGCGACAAGGACCAGGCACAGACTTATTTTGACCGGGCCAGGGCCATTGACCCTTCCTCCATTGATCTTCGTCAATACCAGGCGATGCATTACCTGAAATACCGGCAATGGGATCTGGCTGCACCGTTGTTCGAGTCCGTGTTGGCGGAGTCGCCGGATCGTATCCCCGCTCTTGCAGGGCTGGCAGCGGTTTATAAACATCAGGGTGAGTTGAAAAAATCTTTGTTGATGCTGCAAAGAATCGTAAAAATAAAGGACTCACCTGGGTTGGAATGGGCACGAATCGGTCAGATTCGAATGACCCTGCATGACACCAAGGGGGCAATTCGCGCATTCGAAGCCGCTCGAAAAATGCAGGCCGATCAATTCAGATTCCACATGGAACTGGGCATCCTGTACATGGCCGACCAGCGATTTGATGAAGCAGCATCAAGTCTCGACCGTGTCTCCCGCCAGCATCCGGCCTATGCCATGGCGCTGTACAAACGTGCCCAGGCAAGTGTGCTTCTGGGGGAAGCTGATCGCGAAAATCGAGTTCGCCAGGCCTGGCGGCAAGCCGATAAAACCACTCGGCCGTTGATTGAAAACGAACGGCTATTTCGGGATATTCAGTTTCGCTAGCTAAAAATACACTCTGAAAAACTCATGGTTTCAATATCGTCTGCCGCGGATGAAAATAATATATTATTACGGACGCGTTTTGCTGGAATATAAAATTACAAAATCCAGAATTTAAATCGAATCTCCAGGAGTCACAGAAAAATAATGTCCGCTGAATGGTTATCGGTTCTTCCACCCGTTGTTGCAATAGCGGTCGTACTGTGGCGGCGCGAGGTTATTCTTGCGCTTTTTCTTTCGATCTTTACCGCTGAATTACTTCAACAATCATCATTGCTGAGCAGCGTTCCAATGGCGGGCATGTTTACATTGGAAAGAATCGTTGGCGTGTTCGAGGACAAGGACAACGCACGTATTCTTATCTTCAGCCTTATGATTGGCGCCCTGCTGGCCTACATTCGCCAATCGGGCGGGGTGTCTGCGATGGTCAGTTCCATCATCAAACGTGGTGTTGCACGTAACGGGCGGCAGGCAGCCATGTTGACAAGCGGGGTTGGGGCAGCGGTTTTTGTTGAATCAAACCTCAGCGTCCTGACCGCAGGTATTTTGTCGCGAGGACTTTTTGATCGCTTTGGGCTCAGCCGGGCCAAACTGGCTTACATTATCGATAGTACATCGGCACCGATTTGTATCCTTATACTTTTAAATGCCTGGGGTGCTTATATCCTGGCCTTACTGGGTAGTTACGAACTGGAAGTTCCGGCAGCACAGATACTATGGGGCACGGTACCATTGAATTTTTATGCGCTCGTTACACTGGTGATCGTGGTGTTTTCAGCCTGGACCGGTAAGTATTTCGGACCGATGGCGAGCAGTGCAACACTCAAACACGAGGACAGTGCGGAAGACCTGCCGGTAGAGGCAACCCATCCGAGTTATATGTTTGTACCGCTATTGGTGATGGTGGGCGGTATGGTTGCCTTCATGTTCTGGACCGGTGACGGTGTCATGGCCAATGGCAGCGGTTCACGTTCTGTACTTTATTCGGTTGCACTCGCCTGCCTTGTGGCTTACGTGATGATGTTGTCGAGTGGTAATTTTACCCATATCAAGCTGGTTAAGATCGGTTTTGAGGGTATGGGCGAACTGCTACCATTGGTGACCATTGTGCTGTTCTCGCTGGCACTTGGCGCCAGCCTGAAAGAACTGGGAACCGGAATATTTATCGCCGGGCTGGTTGGAGAGTTTCTGCCTGTCTACCTGATTGTTCCAATGATGTTCCTGGCCGGGGCCCTGATTTCCTTTTCTACCGGAACGTCCTGGGGAACATTCGCGATACTTATACCCATTGGTGTTCCACTGATACAGGCACTTGGCCTGCCGCCGTCACTGGTACTTGCAGCCATCCTGGGCGGGGGAATTTTTGGAGATCATTGCTCACCCATATCGGATACCACCGCAGTCTCTGCGATTGCATCCGGTTGCGACCTGCTCGAGCATGTCAGAACGCAGTTGCCCTATGCGCTCTTTGCCGGAGGTGTCACAGTTGTGATGTACTTTGTGGTGAGCGTCATTTACCTGTAAGCGGGGCAGGGGTGTTTTCAGGAATAGTTGGCTTGTTAAATCTTTACCCGTCTTGAGGATGAAATCGTTTCAGATGACTGACATTGAAATAAGAAGCTTTGCCAAACGCCGGGATCAATATCCGCTTGGGCAATTGTTCAAAAAATCACTTTATTTGTTGTTACTGCTTTGGGTCTCAGTGGTTGGGGCGCAGGAGAGTAAGGGTATCAGTGACGATGAGGTAACGGCGCTGGTAAACCGTGCGATGTCTGAGTTCAATGTGCCGGGTATGGCGATCGGAATCGTCAAGCGAGATCAGGTCCTGTTTTCGAAGGGTTTTGGTGTCCGGGAATTAGGAAAGCAGGAAAAGATTGATTCAAAGACACTCTTCAAAATTGCTTCAAACAGCAAGGCGTTCACAACTGCTGCACTGGCTGTGCTGGTGGATGATGGACTGATTTCATGGGATGGCCTGGTGATCGATTACCTGCCGGAGTTTCGCATGAAAGACCCCTGGGTAACCGCCAACTTCACCGTGAAGGACCTGCTGACACACCGCAGCGGCCTGGCACCGTTTGTCGGTGATATGTTGCTGTGGCCGGAACCTAACGCGTTTACTGTTGAAGATATAATCTATGCGCTGCGCTTTTATGAACCTGTCAGCAGTTTCCGTACAAAATATGCCTACGACAACCAGTTGTACATCGTTGCCGGTGAAATCATTCCACGTGTCACCGGTCAGTCCTGGGGTGAGTTTGTAGAAAACCGGATCATGCGTCCGGCAGGCATGAAGCACTGTTTTGCCGATAGAATCCCAAAAAGAAAAATGCGTAATCTCGCCACTCCGCACGGTGTTATCGAGGGGCAATTAAGTGTTATTGACCGCTCGCGTATTTCATCACAACCACCCATTTACGCGGCCGCCGGCGGGGTTATTTGCAGCCTGGAAGATATGCTGACCTGGGCCAGGACACAATTGAAGCAGGGAACCACGCCCAAAGGACTCGAACTTTTTAGTAAAGCGCAAAGCAGGGAAATGTGGAAGCCTCAGATAATGCTTGGAGTCAGTGAACGTGATTACGAAAAGAACAGGACACATTTTAAAGCCTATGGCCTTGGGTGGCGGTTGGCTGATGTACATGGCTTTAAGGAGGTGTCGCATACCGGATCGATTTCGGGATGGAGGTCCTACGTCGTTCTGATCCCAGAGTTGAAATTGGGCGTGGTGCTCCTGACCAACGGTTCGAGTTCTTCTGCCCGTTCGTCAGTCATGAATACCATTGTCCGTTCATTTATGCCGGTTGAGCAGGTGGACTGGATTCAGATGGTTCTGGATGAAACTGAAGCTGCACAACAAAAAGAAGAGCTTGAGCCGATTGAAGAAACGCTGGCGGATACAGACAGGGAATCAGGCGATGCCCCCGGCCTGGCCGTATTTGCCGGGCTCTATCGGGATCCATGGTTTGGTGATATAAATATTGATTTGGAGAATGGACACTTGGTTTTTTCAGCAGTCAAATCACCGAAATTTAAGGGTGTGATGAGTCACCATGATGGCAACCGTTTTGTTGTCCGTTGGACGGACAGGACGCTTGAGGCTGATGCCTACGTCTTATTCGAAATGGATAGAAGCGGGCGGGTCAACGGCATATCCATGACAAAGATGGATGATGGTGACTACGATTTTGAGGATTTGAACCTGAAGAAGGTCGATTGATGAAAGTAATAGTTCTCACCAGTGATAAGGGTCAGGAGTAGCAACTCTGATGCGTCCGACCATAGCAACCATCCGGTTTGGTGATATCGCCAGCAATTATCAATTGGCCTGTGACTTCGCACCGGACTCAAAAAGCATTGCAGTGATCAAGGCGAATGCCTATGGGCATGGCATGGTAGAACTTGCCCGAATACTTGAGCCGATGGTGCCGGTATTTGCCGTTGCCGTGATGGAAGAAGCGTTGCAATTGAGAGATGCAGGTATTGTCAAACCGATACTGGTTTTACAGGGTATCAATCAGAATTCGGATGCAGCCGAGGCGGTGAAAAGCGACTTCTGGTTGTTGCTGCATAATCAGCAACAGGTTGACAGGGTGATCGCTGCAACGCTTTCCAGTCCAGTCAGGGTCTGGTTAAAGGTGGACACTGGTATGCATCGTCTTGGATTTGCACCCCAAGCGCTCGACCGGCTTTGTGTCGACCTGCACAAGTCACTTAATGTACAGCAAGAGCTTGTTCTTTGTACTCACCTCGCTTGTGCTGACGACCGTGATAACCAAATGACCCGGGAACAGGTGAGGGTGATCCGGTCATGTGCCGCAAAATACAGGCTCGCCACGAGTATCGCGAATTCGGCTGGCATCATGTATTGGCCAGAGAGCCATGCCGAGTGGAACAGGCCGGGTTATATGCTTTATGGTTTGTGTCCAACGGGTTCGTTTACCGGTGATTCTAACGGTCTCAGACCAGCCATGACCATGAACTCTGAAGTTATTGCCATCAGGGAACTGAAGGCAGGTGAGGGTGTAGGTTATGGCCGTGACTGGGTGGCTAAAAGGGCTTCCCGAATTGGCACAATTGCGATTGGTTATGGTGACGGCTATCCACGTCACGCGCCCAGCGGCACACCTGTGTTGGTTAACGGTGAGCGTGTACCGTTGACGGGCAGGGTTTCGATGGATGCGATCAGTGTTGATCTCACCGATCTTGAAAAGGTTGAGGTTGGTGATCCGGTAGAACTCTGGGGTCAGAACCTCAGTGTTAACGAGGTCGCTTCATTTGCCGGTACGATCGGCTACGAAATCCTTGCCGGGTTGACTGGTCGGGTTCCGCTCAACTTCCGCCAATAGTTAACAGTAATCTGTCTCATGGAACCCGCTTGATGTTGTACATCAGGTCAACATAAGTCGACTCTTCAGAACCGTATAATGGCAAAAGAGGAGTCACTGAAACACCATTGAGTGTGCCTCTATATAACTCACCGTTTTCATCGATGTAACGGAATACTGAAACATCGTGAATCACATACGGTTCGCCATCTACATCTCCGATATACATCAGCACGTGGCCGGGAACATATATCAAATCTCCAACATCCAATGATTCTAACGCCTTCAGTTTGTCTTCCCGACTGCTTTGGGGTGTGAAACGGGTGTTGTCTCCGTAGTTGCCGGAACCCTGCTGCCCGGAATTGCGAGGCATGACAATGCCGAATGTCTTATAGATCTCTATCAAGAATCCGGTGCAGTCGCGTCCGTTATAGGAATGGCCCCAGCCATAACGCTCCCCCAGGAATTTGAATGCCTGCCGGATGATATTTTCGCGGGTGAATGGGATGAACCCCAGGCTGACATCCTTGTTCCGGGCAATCAGTGCCGGTTTGATTTCGAGATTTCCCTGGTGGTTCCGCAGTGGTAACAAGACCACGTAACTCGCATAAGGGTTTTGACCATACAGGCTGTTTTTAACAGTTTCGGGATCCGCCAGTGGTATGCGAGTGCCCATATCGAGTTGAAGCTCGGAGAGGGCGGGGACCTCGGGGTTAAAAGAGGTCTGTACCTTGTCTCCTGTTGTCACGAGAAAGCGATTGGCATTTTTGTATTGCTCAATCAACTTACGTTCGCCGATGGCGATGTTTTCGTTCCTGACCCAGGCCGCATAGTTATATGATTGGACAAAGACCCACTCCTTATCCGCGCTGACATGCAGAACGGCCACGGCATCACCTGGAAACAGAGCGTTTTCCTGAAAGCGATCAAGGTTTTGGTCGTCTCGAGATTTGTAATAGCGGTTGTTGGTCGGGTAAGTTCGCATATCGGCTCGTTTGACGACAAGGGCAAATCGGACCTCAACCGTTTCAGAAATATTTTCCAGGCCAAGATTGGCTCCGTATATTTTATATCCCTCTGAGCCGAGTGCTGCACCAGCCGGGCTATACAATTCGGATCTGTTTGGTTTGCTGATTGCCCGGATTCTTGCCCTTACATCTTCACCTGCCAGTTGTTGTGGGAAAGCCTTCAGGTCCACCATATTGGTGTTAGTGGAAAACAGTTTTGTATTGAATTCCGCAATTTCCCTTTGATCCTTAAGTATCTGGCCAGCATTCTCTGTTTGCTTGACCCAATAGTTTGCGGACAGGTGCTTTTCGCTGATTCCAATGACATCAGTGGACCAGGTTCCGGGCTGCATGGTATCGCCATGTGTTGAACCATCGGCTCTGCATGCGCTGAAAATCAGGCCGCATAAAACAAGAGCGAACATCTGCATCGGTAGTGAATTGCGGTATGTGATAATGTTTCCCCAACCGCTGCTTTGGGTTGACGGGTTGGCGCGGGTGAATGCAAGCTGTAACCGTCCATGATTATTGCTGAACATGAAATGGAACGCCTGAAGAGTGAGGGGAGAAATTCATTCTAAAGGTGCAGGATTGTCACTGCAAATTTATACTCCAGCCAGGAACAACAAGAGAGCCCATCCAGATGACGGATCAGATAAAGCCCCGGAAATTGAAAGCAGGTGCCAGGATTGGTGTTGTCAATCCGTCCTATTGGTTGGAGGAGGAACGCCTGCAACGTGCCATAAAGGTTTTCGAAAACCTCGGATACGAAGTGGTCCTCGGAAAGAGCACCTGCCTACAGGAAAATCAGTGTGCCGGCTCACCCTGGGAAAGAGCCGAAGATATTATGGCCATGTTCGAGGATAATTCGATTGAGGCAATCATTTGTGCAAGGGGCGGTTACGGTGGCAACCGGGTTCTGCCATTGCTGGACTACGACGTCATTCGTGCCAATCCCAAAATATTTGTCGGTTACAGTGATATAACCGGTTTATTGAGTTCAATCTCCCAACAGTCGGGCCTGATCACCTTCCATGGCCCCATGCTTTCCACCTATGGAAAAAAGACGGTCCAATACAACCTGGATGTTTTCCAACGGGTATTATCAGGTCAGGACAACGTAAAAATTGAATCTATTGCGGAATGTCGGGCACGTTGCCTGAAACCCGGTATTGCCAGCGGTCCGCTATGGGGCGGTAACCTCACCCTGGTCATGGAAAGACTGGCGACCAATGATCAGATTGACACTGCGGGATCAGTTCTGCTGATAGAGGACATCGATGAAAAACTGTATGCCTTTGAACGCATGATGCTGCATTTGAGGGCCAGTGGAAGTCTGGACAGGATCAAGGGGCTAATTGTTGGTGAGATGCTGGAGATGGGAGATAGTTCTACTCCTTTCGGTAAGACCACTGATGAAATCGTGCTGGATGTTTGTGGCGACCTGAATATTCCCATCATCAGTAACTTCCCCTGTGGGCATGGTGACTACCAGGCCACTCTTCCCATTTCCCATCAAGTGGAAATACATGCGGATGAAAAAAATCCTCATATTTTGATCTCCGAATCACCTGTTTATTGACCGGTGGCCCTGCAGCAATATGGCTCACCGGTATTTTGAGAGGAAAATAAATGCTTAATTACATCTGGTTTGGAATGATGGCCATCAGTGTGGTTGCCGGAATCTTCACCGGCAGAATTGATGCGGTGACCGAAGCGGCTATAAACATGTCAAAAGTCGCAGTCGAAATTTCGATCGGGCTGATTGGAATCATGGCGCTGTGGCTTGGCATTATGAAAATCGCCGAGGCCTCGGGTCTGATAAGAATCATAGCCAGGGGATTGAAGCCAATTACGATTCGGTTATTCCCCGATGTGCCAGCGGATCACCCTGCGATCGGGTCGATAGTGCTCAATATGTCAGCCAATATGCTCGGACTGGGGAATGCCGCTACACCCCTGGGTCTCAAGGCCATGGAGGAACTGCAGGAACTCAACCCCAAAAAGGATACCGCTACCAATGCCATGGTGATGTTCCTGGCAATTAATACTTCCAGTGTCCAGTTGATCATCCCGGCTACCGTTGTCGCATTGATGGGTGCAGCAGCCAGCCAGATTTTTATTACCACCATACTGGCCACACTGGCCTCAACAATTACGGCTATCGTCATGGTCAAACTGCTTGAGAAAATGAAAAGATTCTCAGTTGAGAGTGCATCATGATTGAGTCAATTGTTGGTGGCCTGAACGCCGGTGCGAAGTACATCATTCCGCTTTTGCTGGTGGGCATACCGATGTACGCAATTACCGTCAAAAAAATCAAGGTCTACGAGGTATTCGTTGAAGGAGCCAAAGATGGGTTCACCATTGCCGTGCGGATCATTCCATACCTGGTAGCCATCCTGGTCGCCGTTGGCATGTTCCGGGCATCGGGGGCGTTGGAATTGTTACTTAATTTTCTGGCTCCTGTATTGAACTTCATTGGCTTTCCGCCTGAGAATCTTCCACTGGCACTGATGCGCCCGCTGTCCGGAAGCGGATCACTTGGACTGCTGACTGATCTCGTCAATGAACATGGTGCTGATTCACTTTATGCGAAAATCGGTGCCACCATGTTCGGGTCTTCGGAAACTACCTTTTATGTGCTGGCGGTCTATTTTGGTTCCGTAGGAATTACCCGCAGTCGCCATGCATTGGTTGCTGGTTTGACGGCCGATGCGGTGGGTGCGCTGAGTGCTGTGTATATTTGTAAGCTGCTTATAGGCTAGCTGCAGGGCGTGCTAGTCGTAACACACCCAAGCAAAGATAACTTCAGTTGGGGCGCCAAGGCCGCACAGTGCCTTACTTCAGGACTCGCTTAAACACGTCCATGTGTCGCTTGTATGGTACTGCCAGTCTTTTTTCAGGATGATGAACTCTGCTTCCGCTGAAGCTGGGGTGGGAATTGTCTACCAGGACTTTACGAGACAGGAGGTCGAGGAAAAGCCTACACGGACGTACTTGTGGCGTGTCCTGGTAGACAATTCCCATCCCAGCGCCCCGCACTACAGCAAATAAGAAAACTCCAACAAAAACTTTGAGGTGCTCAGATATCCAGCATCGTCAGATTATCAATCTTGCTAATACCAAGCCCAGGCAGATCAGTGATTTTGATTTCCGAGTTATTGAACTGCACGCCACTGGTAACGGGGTCGTATTTGCCCAGCGCGGGTGTGTCCAGATCAACCTTGGTAATGACCGAGGCTTTGGCGACTGCAATATGGGCTGCGGCGGCGACACCAATACTTGATTCCAGCATGCAACCGATCATACAGTTGACGCCATAGATTCCGGCAATATCGGCGATCTTGACGGCGTTGGATATGCCACCGGTCTTCATCAGTTTTATATTGATTATGTCTGCAGCACGAGTCCGGATTAACTCGATGGCCTCCTTGGGTCCAAATGAACTTTCGTCAGCCATAACGGGTGTGTGAATCCGCTCGGTGACGTACTTCATGCCCTCAATATCATCCCCTCTGACCGGCTGTTCCACCAGTTCAAGCTGGACTCCGCTGTCTTCGAGGGTTTGCAAAACAGAAACGGTCTGTTTGGGTGTCCAGCCCTGGTTGGCATCCAGCCTGATAAGGGCACGTTCGTTGACTGCGGCATAAATGGCCTTGATGCGCTCAATATCAAGGGCAGGGTCTTTTCCAACCTTGATTTTGAGGGTTTCAAACCCCTGTTCAATTGCGTTGAGGGTGTCCTCTACCATTTTATCTATGTAATCGACGCTTATCGTGATATCGGTAGATATAACGTTGTCGCCACCGCCAAGTAATTGATACAACGGTGCATTGTAAAGCTGACCGAATAGATCGTAAATTGCGATCTCTATTGCGGCCTTGGCGCTGAAATTCCGGACAATGGAGTTCTGCACCGTGTTAATCAGGTTGTTCAGGTCCGCTATGTCCCGTCCGATCAACACCGGCGACATTACTTTGCTGATGGCTTCAATGATGGACCCGTGGGTATCGCCTGTGATCACCGCCGTTGCCGGTGCGCTGCCATAACCGGTGTGGCCAGTATCGGTTTCAACGATGACCACCACATCCTCGATTTCCTTAACCGTCCTCATGGCTGTTTTAAAAGGTGTTTTCAACGGTACGTTTAACATACCGAAACGGATGCTTTGAATTTTCATGTCATGGTTGCCATTGTCAGAATTTATGTATCACAATCTTTGTTTATCCATTCAAGAATAAATTATTCCTGACGGGTATTAACATTAGCACAACAAGCTTCTTTTCTCTCGAACGCACTGTGTTTTAGCTGAATATAAAATTCGCTCTTTCCTGATGCCCATTATTCATTATCGGTTTCGGTGCTGCTTGCTGACGACAGGAGCTCAAGTTTCTCCGGTCGATATTTCTCCAGCAATGCGTAAAGAACAGCGACGGTCTCATCATTGAATTCGCTGCTAACCTGCCACGGCAGGAAGTGCATCTGGAACGCCCGTACCACGTTTCTGGACTGCTGGTCATGTTCGCCGCTGAGTTCGATATCATAACCGTAAGAATGAAGTGCGGTTTGCAACGTGAGGACAGGCGGTAGCTCCAATCTGAATTGCTCCCAGTACTTAAACACCGTATCGTCGTCAAACCACGCGCCATAGCCCAGCCGATAAAGCCTTTGCCATGGAAACCGTGGTCCTGGATCAATTTTTCTTTGCGGGGCGATGTCAGAGTGACCGATGATGTCGGTTGGTTTTACTTCCGTATGTCGTGAAAGGATATCCTCGAGCAGGTCGGTTAGTATTTCCAGTTGAGAGTCGGCGAAATCAGGGTAAAAACAAATTCTCGCCGGTTCCTGGTCTGCCTGTTCAGGCTGAACGGGCTGCTCTGTGTTACGGCAGTAGGTTTGATTGACCAACTCTATTCCTACTGACATATCATTGAGAGAGGTTTTACCTGCCCAGTAGCTTCGTCCGGCGTGCCAGGCCCGTCCTTCCTCCGGCACCAGTGAATACAGTTTTAATTTCTTTCCTGTATAACTCGCGTCGCCAGGTTCCGGGATTAAGTAATGTGAACTGACCGGGTTTCCTGAGTCCTTGGTCAGGATATCAAGTGAGCCCTGAAAATTGCCAGTTGTATGATGGATGACCACGATCCTGACACGTGTGTCCTGGTTGGCCGATTCGATTACAACGGTGTCTTTGCTGCTTCGTGTGTCCTGCGTGGCACACCCCGTTAGCACCACTATGCAGGCTATCAGCAGGCTTATGGCTTTAATGCAGCGAGGCGTAAGCCACCGGGTCAGGTGGAGCGTGCGTGTCTTGATTTCAGTCATTGTTTTTCCATGGATAAACCAGCTTCTGCTCGTACGGTTCAGAAAAAACCGGCTGGGAGCGATACCCCTTAAAACTGAGGGCGGGAAAAAAATAGCACAAAGGAATAAATAATTCTTTACTTTCTCGTTGGTAGTGATACTTTAGCGCAGATAATAACAATTTCTTAACTTAATCATCCTGTTGGGGATTTCAAAATGATGAAACAAAATGTGTTGATAAGACCGGTATCTACAAGCTTGAAAGCGACCTGGATACTGTTACTTTTTGTTCTTGCCACCTTGATCAGTATGCCATTGATGGCACAACAATCAGGTGATATTGCCGGTCGCATAACTGACGCAGCAGATGGTACAGCCATCGCAGATGTCAGTATCAGTGCGACAAGCCCGACTTTGCCGGGTACGCGCTCCGCAACCACTTCGGCCAATGGTGACTATTTGCTGCCGTTGTTACCGCCGGGTGTGTATACCGTGACTTATACGCTTAAAGATGGAAGTACCCGTATTCGCCAGACAGAGGTTCTGTTGCAACAACGTGCAATCATCGATCTTGCTATCGATTATAGCGTTGATGAATCCATGCTCGAAGAGGTAATCGTAGTGGGGACCAGTACCCTGGATTCGAATACCGGTGGAGCAGCCATTACTGCGGCTATTAGCAATGACCTGTTCGAGGCCTTGCCTGTGGGACAGGAATACCGTGACCTGATTAAACTGATTCCGGGCGTTCAATACACAGAAGACACCACACGTGGCCCGAGTGCCGGTGGTAGTGGTCAGGACAATACCTACCAGTTTGATGGTGTTGATGTATCACTACCCATGTTTGGTACGCTGTCAGCCGAGCCGTCCACTCATGATATTGACCAGGTTTCCATAATCCGCGGTGGTGCCAAGGCCATCGGTTTTAACCGTTCCGGTGGTGTTACCGTTAATACGATCAGTAAGTCCGGTACAGACGAGTTTCATGGTTCAGCCAGTTACCAGACGCAGACGTCAGGTATGACCAGTGACCGGAAAAATGACAGCGCTGAAGATTTTGACCAGGACAGGTCATGGATCACGGCCAATATTGGTGGACCGATTATCAAAGAAAAACTGTATTTCTACGGTTCCTATTACCGCCCGGAAGTCAAACGTGATAATGCTTCCAATGCCTATGGTGATGTACCCAATTATAAGAGTGTCAGAAACGAGTACTTTGCCAAGCTGACCTATGCACCGACTGACAACTTCCTGCTTGATGCCAGTTACCGGACCTCCAAACGCACTGTTGAAAACGACGGAGTAGATGAATTCGAAGCGGCCACGCTCTCCGAGGGTGATGAGGCCAAACTGCGTATCGGTATTGTGGAAGCTTCGTGGATTATCAGCGACCGTAGCAGTTCCTACTTCAAATATACCAATTTCGAAAACAAAACAGGCTCCCTGCCTGATACTTTATTCGATTTTGATATTGCCGTCGGCGATTCACTCGATGTCAACAATCTTGATCAGCAGGGCAGGTTCAATGTTCCTGTCTTTCGCGAAGGTGAAGATGATTACAATGCGTTCGCCCAGCCATTGATTGACAAGTACGGTTTTGTCGAAAACGGCATGAAGATGGGTGGTGGTGCAGTAGGTGGTGGCAGCACAATCAATAGCCAGGACTTCTACCGTGAAAGTTTCGAACTTGGTTATGACATCCAGTTTGATACAGGCTCTGTCTCACACGAGATGCACGTTGGTTACCACACAGAGAAAATTGAAGAGGATTTATCCAGGACATCAAATGGCTGGGGCAGTATCACGGCACCGGGTGGTCGCACTGATTTCAATGATGTCCCCATTTATTACGAGGCCAGGTTCGAGCAGATGAGCCTTCTTGATGAATCAGGTAATATGATTCCACCAATTCATTCTGAAACCAGGTCACAGAATATTGAAATCAATGACACCATGTATGTCGGTGACTGGACATTCAATATCGGCCTGTTATTCAGCCAGGACAAGCTTTACGGTGAAGGCCTGAAGAGAAACCCGCTTAACTATTCAGGTTTTGAACAGGCATTGGGTAATCGCTACATGATGAAGAAAATCAAGTTTGGCGATATGATTCAGCCACGTCTAGGCGCCATCTGGGATATCAATGACAGGACATCAATGTTTGCAAACTATGCGCGTTATTATCCTTCTGCCAGTTCCCTGTCAAGGGCAGCCTCATGGGGTCGTAACCTGAGAAGGTCCATACGTGCCTACTTCAATGAAGATGGTACCTTTATCGATGTTGATCCAGTCAGGTCATCTTCCGGTAAAGTCTTCCAGGAAGGTATTGATCCCCGCCATATTGACGAATACCTGCTGGGTGTAACTTACCAGTTTACCGATCGTCTGACCGGCCGGGCACATGTACGTTACCGTGCAGCCAGGGACTTCTGGGAAGACACCAATAACACTGCCCGGATTAACCCAAACTATGGTGCGCCGGACAACATTCCGAAAGAACTTTATGTTGAAGATTTGGCCAGAATCAGAAGTGAGATTGGTGGTTCCAGTTATGTTATCGCGCAGCTTGATAATTCGTACACTGATTACTGGGAACTGAACCTTGAGGCCGAGTGGGTAGGCGACAATTATTACCTGCAGGGTTCGTATGTCTACAGTGACTACACCGGTAACTTTGATCAGGATAACTCGACCACTGATAATGATCAGAATATCTTTATTGGCTCATCCAATATTGCTGATAACATCGGTAGACAGTTGTGGGATTTGAAAGACGGTACACTTCGTGGTGATCGTCCACACCAGTTCAAACTTTATGGTAATTACCTGTTTAGCTGGGACGGCAGTATTGGTGCCTATTTTGTCATCCAGTCCGGTCAGCCATGGGAATCCTGGGATGTTGAGTATTATCGGGATCAGTTGAGCGCAAACGGAAGCGGCAGCACCAGTGACACTATCCGTTACTCTGAGAAAGCCGGTTCACATCGAACCAGTGGACACACTCAGTTAGATCTCAACTACACCCAGAATTTCTACCTGGGCGGTGCTGATCAATATGTCATCCAGTTACGTGCGGACATATTCAATGTCTTCGACTCACAGACTGGCTATGACATTCAGCCCAAGGTCAATAGCGCTGGCTATGGTGATCCGAGGCAATGGTTCAATCCAAGACGTCTGCAGTTGATGGCCAAGTTCATCTTCTGAGCCGGATGGGCTGAATTGCCTGGTTTGTAGTTTTTACTTGTTTGTGATCGGCCCGGAATACCGGGCCGATTTCGGTTTTGGAGGCTAATTTTCATTCCATGAATTTCTCCATGAACATACACCCGGTTGATGCCACGATCGTTATCGTCTACCTGTTGGCGGTACTGGCGTTTGGTTTGTGGGTTGGACGTGGTCAGCGGACTTCGGCTGACTATTTTCTCGGTGGCCGGTCGATGCCATGGGGTGTATTGCTGCTTTCGATTGTTGCCACTGAAACCAGTACGGTCACGTTTCTCAGCTTACCGGGTATACCGGCGGCCATAAATGGGAACCTTACCTTTCTTCAGATTGCGATTGGCTATATCGTCGGGCGATTGTTGATTATCTATATTTTGTTACCGGTCTATTTTCGCAGTGAGAATTTCACCGCCTACGAGGTGCTTGAATCACGGTTCGGTAAACTGAGCCGCAGGCTGACCTCGGTCCTGTTTCTGTTCACACGCAATTTGAGTGACGCATTGAGGCTTTTCCTCACCGCGCTGGTTTTACAAATCGTATTGGGTCTGGATCTAACCGTTTCGGTGATATTACTCGGATTGATCACGATTATTTATACCCTGGTAGGCGGCGCGAAATCGGTGATATGGAATGATGGGGTTCAGTTTGTTATATATATGCTGGGTGCAGTCGCGGCATTCACCATAATCATCAATGGCTCAGCGGGCGGCTTGTCAGGTCTGCTGCAGTTTGCTGAGCAAAACGACAAGCTTCGCATGCTCGACTTTGACTTCAGTTTGACCAGGCCCAGCATGACATTCTGGTCAGGACTGGTGGGCGGAGCTTTCCTTACCGCAGCCACACATGGAACGGATCAGTTGATGGTGCAGCGATATCTGTCCGCCAAAAGCCAGAGGGACGCATCTCTCAGTCTTGGGTTCAGTGGACTGATCGTATTTCTGCAGTTTGCGGTGTTTTTGTTGATTGGTATCGCGCTGGCCGGATTCTTTACCGAAATTGCGCAGCCAAATCCGTTGGCAGAGGGTCACGGCGACCGTCTGTTTGCTTTTTTCATTGTTAACTACATGCCTGTCGGCCTCGCAGGACTGACGCTGGCAGCAGTTTTTGCAGCCGCCATGTCAACACTGTCCAGTTCACTGAACTCATCGGCGACGGCGTTTATAAGCGATATCTGGCTGCCCATGCGTAAGTCCGAGCTTTCTCAGCCATTGCAACTGCGTGCTGGCCGTATCGCGACTGCCACATTTGGCATATTGCAGATATCTATTGCCGTTCTGGTCGGTGCTATCGGTACAACGGAAAGCACGGTATTCAATGTATTGAAAATTGCCGGCTTTGCCAGCGGACCCGTGTTGGGTCTGTTCCTGCTGGCAGTGGCCGGTCCTCGGGTCAGGCAGCCAGCTGCTCTTATGGGTTTTGTCGTGGGCGTAACCGGTTTGTCACTGGTTGCCATAGGTACTAACCTGTACTGGCCGTGGTATGCCGCTGTGGGCTCCCTGCTGACCTTTTTCGCAGGTTGGGTGATCCAGTTGCTTTCCCCTGGCGGTATGAAGCGGGACAATGAATCGGTTGAAGATCAGCTGTCATGATAAAAGCTCTTATCAATTGCCGTGTTTTTGACGGCCAGAAATTGCATACCGACAAGGCTGTTCTGCTTGACGGCGACAGGGTTTCTGCTTTGCTGCCAGAGGAAAATATACCGGCGTCAGTATCTGACCGCTGTGATTTGGAAGGCCATATCCTTGCACCCGGCCTGATCGATATCCAGGTCAATGGCGGCGGTGGAGTCATGTTCAATGATGCACCAACAGTGGATACCATCCGGCGTATCGGTATGGCTCACCGTCGTTTCGGAACAACCGGCTTTCTTCCTACGCTGATCAGCAGCGATTTTGACACCATGAAGCGTGCGGTCGATGCAGTAGAACAGGCCATTGCTGCCGGGGTTCCTGGTATTTTGGGCGTTCACCTGGAAGGCCCGTTTCTCAATGCAGAGAAATGCGGTATCCATCATGCTGACCGGTTCTGTCAGCCTGGTGATCGTGAGTTTGAGTTGCTCACCTCAGTTAGGGAAGGTCGCACCCTGGTGACGCTGGCACCAGAGTTGGTCAGTGCTGATTCAATTGCCATGCTGACAGAGCAGGGTGTGCTGGTTTTCGGTGGCCACAGCGCAGCGACGTTTGAGCAGGTGCAGGTAGCCTTGAGGGCTGGTTTGCGTGGATTTACTCATCTGTTCAATGCAATGAGTTCTTTTGAGAGTCGTTCACCAGGAATGGTGGGTGCAGCCCTGCACGACGGCAATAGCTGGTGTGGAATCATCGCCGACGGGCAGCATGTGCATCCTGCGACTTTTGCGGTCGCGGTTGCGGCCAAACCGAAGGGCCGTTCGTTACTGGTGACCGACGCGATGGCGAGCGTCGGCTCCGATATGAAAGCATTTGATTTTGACGGGAATAGAATCATCATAAAAGATGGCAGTTGCCGGACCGTTTCCGGACAACTGGCTGGTTCCGATCTGGACATGATCACAGCCGTGCGCAACGCCTCCAGCTTTGCAGGTCTCAGCCCCTATGAAGCACTGAGAATGGCATCGAGTTATCCAGCGCAGGCATTGGGTCTTGGAGAAGAGCTTGGCCGCATACAACCGGGTTTCAGGGCAAGTTTCATTGAGATCGATGAAGACTTGAATCTCTACCGTACCTGGATTGATGGAGAGGTGGGCGCATAGCGTGTAAAACCATGGAAATCATCATTCTGAAAAACGCTGAGAGGGTTGCTGCAACCGGTGCCGAGTTGGTGAGTGAGCTACTTGGCGCGCGGCCTGACGCGGTATTGGGTCTGGCAACCGGCAGCACACAACTGGCTTTATACCGTCAACTGGTAGAAAGGTACGTTAACGGTGACATTTCGTTCAGGCAGGCGACCAGCTTTAACCTGGATGAGTACCTCGGAATTAGCGCTGATAATCCCCAAAGTTACCGGGCGTATATGGACAAGGAACTCTTCGACCATATCGACATTAACAAGGCCAATACCCACCTGCCTGCATGCGAAGAGGGCCAGAATCCGATCCTGGTGGGACCCCGTTATGAGCAGAAAATCAGCGATGCCGGCGGGATTGATTTACAGCTTGTAGGTATCGGAGGAAACGGCCACATAGGTTTCAACGAACCCAGTTCAAGCCTGGGCTCAAGAACCCGGGTAAAAACACTGACGAGGCAGACATTCAAGGACAATAGCCGCCTGTTCTCAGAGAATGAAGTTCAGCCAAAACTGGCAATCACAATGGGCATCGCAACGATCATGGACGCGCGCAAGATACTGCTGTTAGCGACCGGAAAGAATAAGGCGGAAGCAGTCAGTAAAATGGTAGAAGGGCCGGTATCCGCCATGTGTCCGGCTTCTGTGTTGCAGATGCATGAGCGAGTGACCGTTCTACTCGACGAGGATGCTGCCTGCGGGCTTAAAAACAGGGATTATTACGATTGGACCTACCTCCAGAATGAATCTTTAAAGAAACGATTCAGGACGTTTCATGATGAGTAATGCACCAATAACCTGTACAGAAGAACGTGGCACTCTTTCATTCGTAAATGAGTATTTGCGATCGGCGTTGTATGAACTCCGCCAGTTCATCGCGATAGATGCCGGTGATGTCCGAATAGGGGAGACCGGATTTAATGGCATCCAGCACAGTCTTGTTGCCCAACAAGCGGTCATAGGCATCGATTTCCCAGATCTGTGGATACAATCTTCGCAAATTCAATGCGATTTCCAATCCTGTTCGTATCGAGTCGTATTGCTTACGGTCGGTGATAGCGATGCTGACACCACTGCACAACTGCCCTTCGAATTTGCTGGAACCGGGTGTGAATTGCAATGGGGAGAAGCTGACACCTGGCAGATTAAGGCCGTTGAGCTCCCGGCTCAGCAACTCACCTTCAAGCCAGGGTGCACCGAACAGTTCAAAGGGGGTTTCGGTACCGCGTCCCACCGACAGGTTGGTGGTTTCGAGCAGTCCTATTCCAGGGTAAAGAATTGCTTCATCCAGGTTGCGCATATTGGGAGATGGATTGATCCATTGCAAACCAGTGCGGTCGAAGTAATCTGTACGATGCCAGCCTTCCAACGGGATAATTTCCAGCTCAAGATCAAGGCTCAATTCGGCTTTAAACATGAGCGCCAACTCACCGATGGTCATGCCATGACGAACGGGAAGACGGTGAAAGCCCACAAACGACTCCCGGCCCTCATCCAGAACAGGCCCGCTTACGGTGATGCCATTGATCGGGTTTGGACGGTCAAGGACGACAAAGCGCACATGGTTTTCAGCCGCAGCCTGCATGGCCTCACCCATGGTCGAAATATAGGTGTAGAAACGGGTGCCGATATCCTGGATATCAAAGACAAGTGTGTCGATACCATTCAACATGTCAGCTGTTGGTCTGCGGGTGCTGCCATAGAGGCTGAAAACCCGGATACCGGTAGTGGTATCCTTGCTGTCTTCAATCAGGGGGACATCAAGTTTGCCGAAAAGCCCGTGTTCGGGACTGAAAATGGCAAGCAGATTCACATTGGCTGCGTTGTGCAGCAGTTGAATGTTGCTGACCCCCAGGCGGCTGTTGCCTGTCTGGTTGGTTATCAAACCGACTTTCTGTCCCTCCAGTTGTTTGAATCCATCACGCTTCAGAACATCGATCCCTGTCAGGACGGAGCCTTCTGCCGCCGTGGTTGTTTTGACGATGGTATTTGCTGCACAACAGGTGGAAGAAACAAATATCGCGGTCACGATTATTGTGATCAAAGACAGTTTCAAACTTCGGAACGACACAATGACAGACTCCACTAAGGTTTCTCTCGGACAACTAACGACAGAGGCGCGTAACCCGCTTACGCAGGATCTGGACAATCTTAGCGCACTTGAGATTGTGAAAGTGATGAATGCGGAAGATAAGAAGCTGGCCGCTGCTGTACGCAAGGTTTCTGAGCCAATTGCAAAGGCAATTGACGTTATAGCAGACCGCCTCTCCCGTGGCGGGCGTTTGATATATGTCGGCGCCGGTACTTCCGGCCGATTGGGTGTATTGGATGCGGTGGAGTGCCCACCGACATTCAATACTGATCCTGCGATGGTAATCGGATTAATTGCCGGTGGCCCGAAGGGGCTTTTGCAGGCGGTGGAAGGTGCAGAGGACTCAAGGGAAATGGGCTGCAGAGACCTGCAACTGCTGGAACTGAGCGGTTTGGATGTGGTGGTCGGTATTGCAGCAAGCGGTCGTACCCCCTACGTTATCGGGGCTCTTGACTATGCCCGGGAGACCGGCGCCATTGCAATTGCTTTTAGTTGTAATCAGGATGCCGAGATTGCCGGTCACGCCGACCTGAGTATCATTCCGCTGGTGGGGCCGGAGGTCTTGTCGGGTTCTACACGGTTGAAAGCCGGCACCGCAACGAAGATGGTACTTAATATGCTGACAACGGGCGCCATGGTGCGGATGGGAAAGACCTATAGCAACCTGATGGTTGACCTGCGGGCGACCAATACAAAATTGGTAGAGAGAGCAACCCGAATCGTAGCAGCCGCCGCGTCATGTACTTTGGACGAAGCGCGTGAACTTCTGGTACGTTGCGATGGAGAGGTTAAAACCGCCATAGTTTCGCATAGCAGTGGTGTGTCGCCTGATGAAGCCCGCGCTCGACTCAAGTCGGTTGGCGGATATCTGCGCCAGGCACTCGGCCTGACTCTGGCGTTGACCGGGGAAGATAAAAAATGACGTCTGATTCAGTCTACGAACCAACAAACACGACCAAAGTTGCCATGCCACGTCTGGTTTTAGGTGTGGATGGTGGAGGTTCAAAGACGGCAGCTTTGCTTGCATCGCTGGATGAGAACGGTCAATTGACAATTCTTGGCCGGGGAATCGGTGGGCCATCCAATCTGAGGCTGGCAGGCAAGGAACAGAGTCTGCAGAGTCTTGATAAGGCAGTCAATGAAGCGTTAATGGATGCCGATGTTGAGGGTAAGGACCTCCACTGTGCAGTTTTGGCGCTGGCCGGGAGTACCTCACCGGGTGTGAAAGAAGATGTTTCGAACTGGGCGAGAAAACGCAAACTTTCCTCGCATGTCGAGATTGTTCCAGATATCGATCCAGTTCTCGCCATCGGTACCGACAGCAAGCCGGCGGCAGCATTGATCGTAGGCACGGGTTCCGTGGCTGTCGGTATCGATGCCGCAGGCAATACCATTATGCGGGGAGGTTGGGGTCATTGGTTCGGTGACAAGGGAAGCGGATTCTACCTGGGTTACAAGGCCCTTGCAGCCGTGGCTGAAGCAAGCGATGAAATAGGGCCGGAAACCACGCTCTCAGAACTGGTCCTGGCTGCATTGGGAACCACTGATCCCAGGAGCATCCTCACGGAAGTGTCGGCCAGCGGTGATACCCGTCGCGAGGTCGCAGCACTGGCGCCTATTGTTCTGCATGCTGCCGCTGCAAATGACAGCGTAGCCCGGAGGATCGTTATCAGTGCCGTGAACGAAGCGGTGAAACTGGTCTCGGCGGTTTCAAAAGCTTTGGAGTTTGAGAGTCCCTATCCGCTGGCACTTGCCGGTGGCGTAGCCTGCAGAAACCAGTATTTCCGTGAGGGCCTGATCAGCGAACTCAACAAACTTGAGCCACCTCCCGCCATCATCACCCTGGTGGATGAGCCTGTTAAGGGTTGCCTGAACATTGCCCGCGAGAAGTTAAACAGTTCAGGATTGGTAGACGGCATGGACGCCTACTGAGTGACCATGCAAGGTAAGCAGGTCAGGCGCAGAAAATCCCCGTGGCTCTGGATACCAAGCCTCTATTTTGCCAGCGGCATGCCCTATGTCGTGGTCATGACGGTATCGGTCATCATGTACAAACGCCTGGGCTTGTCCAATACGGATATTGCACTTTATACAAGCTGGTTGTATCTGCCCTGGGTGATCAAACCGTTCTGGAGTCCGCTGGTAGACATACTCAAGACCAAGAGGTCCTGGATCGTTGCGATGCAATTGCTGATTGGGGCAGGTCTTGGTGGTGTGGCGTTAACCCTTCCAACGGATGATTTCTTTAGAAATTCAATGGCCCTCCTGTGGTTGCTGGCATTCAGTTCGGCCACGCATGATATCGCTGCCGACGGGTTTTATATGTTGGGTTTGTCCAAACATGAGCAGACCTGGTTTGTCGGGATTCGAAGCACTTTTTACCGCCTGGCAATGATTGCGGGTCAGGGTTTGTTGATTATTCTGGCTGGAAGTCTGGAAAGCGTATTCCAGTCAGCAGACTCCGCTGCCGGGTCAGCCGGGGATCCAGGTGTTGTCCTGGCCTGGACCGTTACCTTTTACATCATGGCGGGAATGTTCGTGGTGTTTTTTGCCTGGCACCGTTTCGTCTTGCCGCAACCCGAAAAGGATGTCCCGACTATCCACGAAACGTATACAGATATAGTGCGGGACTTTTTGCAGACTTTTGCTGCATTTTTCAATAAACCAAAGATTGGACTGATACTGGCATTTTTGTTGCTGTTCAGGTTCTCAGAGGCGCAGTTGGTAAAAATCGCCGCACCTTTCATGTTGGATTCAGCCGACATAGGCGGATTGGCACTGAGCACCGGACAGGTTGGCTTTGCCTACGGGACCATTGGTATATTGATGTTGACCCTGGGTGGTTTGCTGGGTGGTTTCCTGGCAGCACGGCATGGTTTAAAACACTGGCTGTTGTGGATGGTGATTTCAATCAACCTGCCCAATGCTGTTTATGTTTTTCTTTCATTTGCGCTTCCTGATAACCTGCTGATTATTAACCTGGCGATTGGCCTGGAGCAATTTGGCTATGGCTTCGGATTCGCAGCATATATGCTGTACATGTTGTATATCTCCAATGGTGCTCACCAGACTGCACATTACGCCATTTGCACCGGTTTCATGGCACTGGGCATGATGATTCCTGGTATGTTCAGTGGCTGGCTGCAAGAGTTGATGGGTTACCAGTTTTTCTTTATCTGGGTGTTGGTGGCAACCGTCCCGTCTTTTATAGTGACCTTGCTGATTCCGCTGGATAAATCATTTGGTAGGAAAGAACCGGAACTTTGATAGAAAATTGATGATGGATACAGAAATATTATTGTATTATCGGCAGATGACTCTGGATTTCGATTTGAATGTTTTGCAACTCTAACCTTGCCAAGAGATTTTTAAAATGAAAGTACGTTTCTATTTCCACTTCGCAGCCTTGCTATTATTGATGACGCCAGGAGCATTGCTGGCACAGGCCAGCGACTACCACCCCTATGTTTCGGACAACTTTACAGCTTCACTCGGGGCCATGCGGTCCTCGAACTCCTTTGAGTTTGAGTCAGATGCCATTGGAGACCCTGGTGACGACATCGATTTCGATGACAGCCTTAACGTCAGTGATCAAAGCACCTTTTTCAATGGGCAAATTAAATGGAAGTTTGGCAAGGAGCAAAAATGGGCTCTTGCAGCGCAGTATTTCAGTAACAATGCCAAGGGCGATGCTGTATTAACCGACCCTATAGAATGGGATGGCTACACTTTTGAAGAAGGTACATTTGTCGGGGCGGGTGTTAAATTGGCAGTTACCCGACTATTTATCGGACGTAACTTTATTAAGAGTGAGCAAACTGAATTTGGCATAGGTATCGGTATTCACAATCTCGATATGAGTGCTTACATCGAAGGTGAAGCTGTACGTGATGGTGAACCCCAGGGCCTCAAAAAATTGAGAGTTGGTGAAAACCAGCCATTGCCCAATATCGGCGGTTGGTACAACTATTCTCCAGCCAAAAAGTGGTTGATTCATGCCCGTTTGGACTGGATCAGTGCCAATATTGGTGATTACGACGGCACACTGTGGAATGCCTCACTTGGCGTGGCCTACCAACCCTGGCGCCACGTGGGTTTTGACCTGTACTGGCAGTATTTTGGTGTAGACCTGAAAGTCGACAAAGACGACTGGAAGGGCGGTGCGAACATGGACTACAGCGGTCCGGTTGTTGGTATGACTTTCACCTGGTAGCTGTTGGCGGTGCTCTGATTAATATGCCGGGTACCTTTTGATAAAGGACACCCGGCATTTTGCTTCCCTGGGCCTGGAGTTACTACCAGCCAGGCTTTTTACCAGCTGCGTAACAAAACGCGAGACGTGAAATTGATCAATAAAACTCTTCTGACTTGTTGAAATCAGCCAGGTCGGCGTTCGATACGTGCCCCCAGTCCCTGTAATTTTGCTTCCAGATTTTCATATCCCCGATCGAGATGGTAAATACGGCTGACGATGGTTTCACCCTCGGTCGCTAACCCCGCCAGGATCAGGGAAGCACTGGCGCGCAGATCCGTCGCCATTACCGGGGCGCCGCTTAAACCACCCCTGCTGCCACGAACAACGGCTACCTGTGATTTTGGCGTGATATTGGCGCCCATCCGGGCAAGCTCCTGAACATGCATAAAGCGGTTTTCAAATATCCGCTCCGTAATTACCGAAGTACCCCTGGCCTGGGTCATCAGGGCCATGAACTGGGCTTGCAGGTCGGTTGGAAATCCCGGGTGCGGTGCGGTATCCACGTCAACAGCAGACCATTGGCTGCAGTGTCTG
>JAOUCZ010000347.1 GCA_029859505.1 Lysobacterales bacterium
GCCTCTGTATTCCGGTGCCGCTTTACCACTGTTTTGGCATGGTGCTGGGTGTGTTGGCGAGTGTCAGTCATGGCGCGACGATGATATTTCCGTCCGAGGCTTTTGAACCACTCGCGGTGCTCGAAGCGGTGAGCGAGGAAGCCTGTACGGCCCTGCATGGTGTGCCGACCATGTTTATTGCCGTGCTCGAGCATCCGGATTTCGACAGGTTTGATTTTAGTCACCTGCGAACCGGCATCATGGCCGGTGCGCCCTGTCCGATTGAGGTCATGCGCAAGGTCATTAGCAAAATGAACATGACACAAGTGACCATTGCTTACGGTATGACCGAAACCAGCCCGGTCAGCTTTCAAAGCGCTACTGACGATCCACTTGAAAAACGGGTCGCAACGGTTGGACGTATACATCCGCATGTACAGGTCAAAATTATTGATGACCACGGCCGGGTGGTACCAAGAGGCACATCGGGCGAACTTTGCACCCGTGGTTACAGTGTCATGCTCGGCTACTGGGGTGAAGATGAAAAAACCAGGGAGGACATCGACAAGTCCGGCTGGATGCATACCGGTGACCTGGCTGTGATCGACGAGGAAGGCTATTGCGATATCGTCGGCCGGGTTAAAGACATGATTATCCGTGGTGGAGAGAATATCTACCCGCGTGAAATCGAGGAGTACCTGTTTCAGCATCCAAAGATCCAGGAGGCCGCGGTTTTTGGCATTCCGGATGAAAAGTTTGGTGAGGCCGTGGTGGCCTGGATCAGGCTGAACGAGGGTGAGACTGCGGATGCCGAAGAGATACGGCAGTATTGTAATGAGCAGATTGCCTACTACAAGGTGCCCAAACATTTCGTCATTGTTGATGAATTTCCGATGACTGTGACGGGTAAGATTCAGAAATTCAAGATGCGGGAACGGTCAATAAACGAGTTATAAAGGCGCGTGGCTTCGGTCTCAGCAGGTGCTACCCATATCCCCGCTGCAGTTCTTGGCCTTGGGCCTTTGTGAGATCTGCTTCCTTTAAAGTTTGTTGAATAGCCCCATCTAACTTGGATGGCTGAAAAGAATTCTACCGAGCGCCCCAAGGGTAGTTCGCTCAAACCTTTACGGACGCTGGTTCCGTTTATCCTCGCTTATCGCGGCACCCTGATCGCAGCATTGATTTCATTGCTGGTAGCATCAGCAGCGTTGCTGGCTTTGCCGGTTGCGTTGCGGTACCTTATCGATAATGGGTTTGCCGCCAATGATGTGGGTACGATTAACCGCTATTTCGGCTGGTTTTTTGCAGCCGCAGCCGCCTTTGGCGGTTTTGCTGCGCTGCGGTATTACCTGGTTTCCTGGCTGGGTGAGCGGGTGGTGGCTGATATCCGTACCGCGGTTTATGACCGGGTTATTCGTATGGATCCGACTTTCTTTGAAACCACCCGCACCGGTGAGGTGCTTTCGCGTTTGACCACCGATACCACGCTGGTTCAAAGCGTTTCGGGTGTCAGTCTTTCAATCGCCCTGCGAACCACGGTCAACCTGCTGGGTGGATTGGTTATGCTGGCTTTGACCAGTGTGCAACTAACGATCTATATCGTGATGGGTTTTCCGGTCGTGATCGTTCCGATGATTATTGTCGGGCGTCGCATCAGGCGTCAGTCCAGAACCACGCAGGACCGGGTTGCTGATACCAGTGGCCTGGCAGATGAGACACTCAATGCCATTCAGACAGTGCAGGCCTTCACATTGGAGCCTCTGCAGAGTGAGCGCTACGGCCAGGCAGTGGTGGAGAGTTTTAAGGCGGCTATCAAACGGGTTCGAACCCGCGCGTTCCTGACAGCTCTCGGCATCACCATGGTGTTTGGCGCGATCACGATTATCTTATGGACAGGCTCACGGGCGGTACTGGCGGGTTCCATGAGTGGTGGCGAATTGGCACAGTTTTTAATGTACTCGTTATTTGTGGGTTCTTCAGCAGCAGGCCTGAGTGAAGTCTGGGGTGAAGTACAACGCGGCGCCGGCGCCATGGAACGATTGTCAGAGTTGCTGGTGGCCACACCTGCCATCCGTGCGCCGGAGAATGCTACGGTATTACCCGGTCGTGTCAGTGGTTCTATTTCGTTTAAGAACCTGACCTTTAACTACCCCTCGCGACCGGACACACCCGCGCTGGAAAATTTTTCCCTGGATATTAAACCGGGTGAGACGGTCGCTTTTGTCGGCCCATCAGGCGCTGGTAAAAGCACCAGTTTCCAGATGTTGCTGCGGTTTTACGATCCACAGGCGGGCCATGTTGAAGTGGACGGTATCAATATTGCTCAGCTTTCGCCAACGGCTTTACGGCAACAGATTGGACTGGTGCCCCAGGAAACCGTACTTTTTGGTGACAGCGCCCGTGAAAACATTCGCTACGGTAAACCTGGCGCCGATGATTTTGCAGTAGAACAGGCGGCAGTCGCAGCGGCGGCTGATGAGTTTATTACCGCTTTGCCGGATGGTTATGACACCTTCCTTGGTGAGCGTGGTACACGTTTGTCCGGTGGTCAAAGGCAGCGTGTAGCTATAGCGCGGGCTATTCTGAAAGATCCACCCATCCTTTTACTCGATGAGGCGACCAGTTCGCTGGATGCTGAAAGTGAACGCCTGGTGCAAATGGCCCTGGAAGGTTTGATGAAAAATCGTACCACGCTGGTCATTGCGCACCGTCTGGCAACGGTTAAAAAAGTAGACCGTATTGTTGTTATGGATGCTGGCCGTATCGTTGCGATTGGCAACCACGCTGAGCTTATCCAAAGCAGTGAGTTGTATGCCAAGTTGGCAGAACTGCAGTTCGGTGATGTTTAATTAACCTCTAGCCACTACTGTCCCAGTTAATTCAAGGCCAAGGCAAATTTGTCGTAACAGAATCCAACGTCACGTTCGGTGGGGGCGCCGGGGTGGGTAGTTACTGCCGGGACTCGCTCAAGCACATCCTGTGGCGCTCGATACTCGGCTTCCTGCCTCGTACGGTCCCGGCAGCAACTACCCACCCCTGCACCTGCCGACTGCCGTGCACAATTGATCGAGCCCAATGATCTGTGATTACGCAAATAGTAGAGGGTGTGCAGTACCTTACTTCAGGACCGTGAGCGACATGGACAAGGTGAGACCGGGAACCGGTCGAGAGGGTGGCCTGGGCCATGTCGCGCCCGAGCGTACATGGACGTATTCACAGCGAGTCCTGAAGTAAGGTACTGCGCGACCTCTGCGCCCACACAGATAAAATGACTCTG
>JAOUCZ010000109.1 GCA_029859505.1 Lysobacterales bacterium
CCATGGCCGTAATGCCGAAAAGATGACCCGCCGCAAATAACCGGTCCCACAAAACCAAAGCATGTTTCGGGTCTATCCATAATTCATAGCCCAGGTCACCGGTAAAACCGGTTCGCGAAACAGTGACAAGCGTGTCCTTTAGTGAGAAACTCCTGATATCGAATGGTTTCATGTTTTCGATACCCTCAAGCCCCATATTCTTGAGGGTCGCGCAACTGGTGGGTCCCTGGAGTGCCAGTGCGGCCACCTCATGGGTTTCATCTGTCACAAGGACATCAAAGCCCATTGTATTGGTCAGTAACCAGTCCAGGTGACGTTCCTGGGAACATAATCTGAAGTCATTTTCCCCCAGGTGGAATATCGTTCCGTCATCGATGACCTGGCCGTCATCGGTGCACCATGCACAGTAGCCAACCCTGCCAGGATTGATCTTGCTGACATTGCGGGTGACCAGGCGTTCTAGATAGGGCAGGGCGTCTTTCCCCTGGATCCGGTATTTACTCATGGGTGTCAGGTCAAATATCGTGCAGGCATTACGGCAGGCGAAGTACTCCATATCCGAACAGGTGTATGCTCGCGGCGACAGGTAATCGGCCCAGCGACCCCATTCCTTCAGATGATTGAGGGGTTCCTGACGTGAATAGAAAGGGCTTTTAAAAACTTTCGTTAGATAGTGTTTTTTGTTCGAGAAATCAGATACCTGTATCTCGTCTTTCCCGCTGGTATGGCTCATGAGTGTCCTTCCCCGGCAGTTGCTGTTCCCAACACCGCATGCGCAGCATTTCTGCCGGCGCTGCCCATGACACCGCCGCCCGGATGACTGCCCGCACCACACAGGAAGAGGCCGGTGACCGGACTGGCATACTGCGCGGAATGCGGGACGGGTCGCAGCATCAGGAACTGGTCCATGGCGAGTTCACCATGGTGCCAGTGACCACCGGTGATACGGAACTCGGACTCGATATCAACAGGTGTCAATAATTCTTTATGTAGAATTTGAGAACGAATTCCGGGCGCATAAGACGCCAGTAATTCAATAAGTTCGTCTTCAAAGGCCGCTTTCTTTTCGGACCAGCCTGCTTTCAGATGGTAAGGCGCATATTGCACTATTGCCGAGAGTACGTGCTTGCCCGGTGGTGCAAGACTGACGTCATACACACTCGGGATGGTGATTTCTGCAACTGGTTTTATTGAGTATTCGCCATATTTTGACTGGTTGAAAGCACGCTCCACATAGTCCATGTCCGGTGCGACTAACAAGCGGTCACCCAACTGATTTTGGTTGAGGCCCTTGAACACCGGTGCGCCATCCAGCGCAAGGTGTAACTTGGCGACGTTACCCGACATACGGATATTTGAAATTCTGCGAACAAAGCCGGCTTCGAGGTTGCGGGCACCCAGCAGTCCCAGAAAGGTGGTCTTGGGATCGGCGCTGGATATCACTGTGCCGGCGGTTAGCCGTTCACCATTTTGCAGTTCAACACCGGCAACCTGATCACCTTCCATCAGGATGCGCGAGACGGTCGCTGAAGTCCTGATAAGCGCGCCCTGTTTTTCCGCTACCGCCGCGAGGGCCTTGCTGACTGTTCCCATGCCGCCTTCGGGCGTGGCAAGACGTTGTAAGCCGCTTAGGCGCTGTAGTGCGCAGAATACGCTGTTGTTGGAACGTGGGCCCAGGTTGGTACCCAAAACACCATCCAGGCTTAACGCGCCCTTGAGCAGGGGGTTGTTGAAATTCTCCTGCAGGACATCATAAATATTGATACCTGCGATACGCAGAAATTCACGCATGTCATCCCTGCCCAGCATACGGATGTTCAAGGCCATTTTTGCCAGGGTAATCCAGTCACTGCGATTCCTGGTCGCCAGCCTGGGTGGAATACGGTTATTCAGGCGGTTGATTACACCGGCAAAACGACCCATCAGCCGGCAATATTCCTTCATTGCCAACTGATCACTGTCACTGACATTGGCGCCTTGTAATACGTCTCCTGCAATCACGAGGTGGTTACCGTCTGCGGCCAGGGCGGTGGTGTTCATGTTCTGTTGTGAAAACGAAAGACCAGATGAATCAAGTGACAGTTCTTCACGTACTGTCTTATCTAGTATGAAGAGCAGATGTGCACCGGCTGATACCTTGAAGCCGGGTGTAAATTCCTTCGTAATGGCTGCTCCGCCCACCTGTTCAGCGGCCTCCAGTACGGTAACTTTCTTGCCGGCTTTCGCAAGGTATGCAGCGCACACCAGGCCATTGTGGCCGCCACCGATGATTATGGTGTGGTTGTTGTCAGTCATCCGGCCAGCCCTCCGGCACGGTATTGGGTTTTCGCAAATCCCGCAATATTTCACGTGCCGCGTTGGCACCCGGTGCTGCCATGACGCCACCTCCGGGATGGTTTGAGGAACTGCACATATACAAACCCTTCGCCGGTCCGCGGTACTGGGCATAACCGGGTATTGGCCGGTTGAACAGCAACTGGTCCATGGTCAGTTCGCCGAGGAAAATATTACCTTCGGTTAACCCGACTTCATCTTCGAGTTCACGCGGCGTGCGAATTTCCACGTGCTGGATCAGGTCTTTGAAGCCCGGCGCATAGGACTCGATCTTGTTAATAACAGTCTGTCCAAACTGGTCGCGCAGAGCAGGGGTCCAGTCTCCACCCTTAACCTTTGGCGGCACATACTGTACGAATACGGACATGAAGTGTTTCCCCGGCGGGGTCATTGTCGGGTCAGTCAATGTAGGAATCAGGATGTCTACATAAGGGTCCTGTGACCAGTTACCGTCTTTCCAGTCATCATAAGCAAGCTCAAGACGCTCGACACTATCCACCAGGTGCAAATCGCCCTTGATGAGTTCCGGGTTGCCTTCAAGTGCAGTAAATTGCGGTACACCATCAAGGGCAAAGTTGAGTTTGCCGGACGAGCCGCGAATCTTGAAGTTTCTTACCTTGCGGATAAATTCCGGTTCAAGATCTTTCTCGTCCATACACTCAAGGAACGTGCGCGGAAGGGTCATGTTTGAAACAACGACATCGGCTTGGTATTCATTGCCATTTTCCAAGGCCACGCCAGTCACTTTTCCATCGTTCACAAGTATCTGTTCCACACCCGAATCTGTCAGAATCTCGCCGCCATGGTCTTTGAAACAGTCTGCCATCGCGTTGCTGATAGCACCCATACCGCCACGCGCAAACCCCCAGGCCCCCATATTGCCATCAACATCACCCATGGCGTGGTGCAGCAGCACATAAGCAGTGCCGGGTGACATGACACCCATGGCAGATCCGATAATACCGCTACCCGCCTTGGCAGCTTTGATTAACGGGTGCTCAAAATACTCGTCCAGGTAGTCTGAAATGCTCATCGTGTAAAGCCGCATCATGTCATAAATGACGTCCTCACCCATCTTCAGGAGTGCTTTCCCCATATGCAGCATCTCCAACAAATCCCGGGGCTTGAATGAGGTGGGGTCCGGCGCAGTGCGGAGCAGGAATTGCCTTATAAACCTGCATTGGCGCATGATGTCGCGGTCAAATCGAACCTTTGCATCGGCGTCGCGCGGGCTGAGGCGGGCCATCTCCCTGCGCGATACATCCGGATCAACGTATGAGCCGATATAGTCACCATTTTGAGACAGCGTGGCGCTGCCGCTGTACGGCACAATTTGCAGGCCATACTTCGCCAGGTTCAAACTTCGATAGACCTCGGGACGCAACAGGCTGCTGACGTAGGAGCAATTGGAATATATCCAGTCTTTGTGCTTTTTAAGACTGACCGTAGCGCCGCCTATATAGGTGTTCTTTTCAAGCAGAAGGACATCAAGCCCTGCCTTGGCCAGGTATGCAGCGTTACAAATTCCGTTATGGCCTGCACCGATAACGATGGCATCATATTTTTTCACCGTTTGGAGCTCCCGGGATGTTAAGGCCTGATGGTATGTCCAGTGGCAATAGGTTCGCACAAGAAACATCTTCTGTCCATAGTGAATGAATGATTGTTCATTCATTGAAAAGCAGTGCAAAAGCCATTAAGCTGAATTTGAAAATCTACCGGTTTGTCGTTTTCAGAAGAGGATAGCGTTTGAGCCAGACACTAATAAAACCAAGGGCAAAACGGCGCACTGCCTCCAAGCAACAGCGCCAGGCTCAGCTGATCAAGGCGACCATTCGATCGATTGCCAAACATGGGCTGTCCGAGACCACTATGGCAACCGTGTCGAGTGAAGCCTCACTTAGCCAGGGTATTATCAACCTGCATTTCCAAAGCAAGGATCGGCTACTGGAGGAAACATTAAGTCATATTGTGGGTGAATACCGTGCGGCCTGGTACAAAGCGATGGATAGTGCAGGTGATTCTGCCTATGAAAAACTGGAGGCGCTTGCCGCAGTGGATTTTGATAAGCGAATTTGTCAGCGCAATAAACTTGCCGTCTGGTTTGCCTTTTGGGGCGAGAGCCGCTCGCGTCTAACCTACCGGAAGATCTGTACTGAAAGCAGTCGGGAGTACAGGCAGGTTTTAACGGGGCTTTGCGAAGAGGTCATCGTACAGGGAGGTTACAAGGTCCGGGCCCATCAAGTTGCTACCGGGCTGTTGGCCATGAACGGTGGACTGTGGTTGGATATGTTGCTAAGTCCCACTGAAATGTCCGCGCAACAGGCAAAGGAAATAAGCCTGTCTTACCTGTGGGGTGTTTTTCCGGGTCATGTTCCTGGTTAAGACGGTTCAAACTGAAACTACACAACAAAAATAAATTATGGACGAACACTCAATCAAAGCATTAATAGACGCTCAGCCGGACAGAACCTCTCTGCAACAGGTGTTTTACACCGATGACGACATATACCGGCGAGATATAGAAGAGCTTTACCTGAAGTCCTGGTTATACGCAGGACACCTGAGTGAAATTTCGGCAGTCGGCGACTGGTTTCTGTTTGAAATGGCTGGAGAGTCAGTCATTATTGTACGAAGCGGAAAAGGGGAGGTCAGCGCGCTATTGAATGTCTGCCGGCACCGGGGTTCAAAGATCTGTATCGAAAACCGGGGTTGCTCAAAAAAGCTGGTTTGCCGTTATCATGGCTGGAGTTATGATCTCGATGGCCGTCTTCACTCGGCCGCCCATATGCCCGATGACTTTGATCAATCTGCTATCAGGCTCAAGAAGATTCATACCGAAGTACTGGAAGGTATGATCTACATTAATTTTGCCGAACAAGCCGCATCATTTGAACCTGTTCGGGAAGACCTGGGCGCTTGCCTGCGCCCCTACCGGATTGACAAGGCAAAAGTTGCCCATCGGCAAACCTACTCTATTAAAGCCAACTGGAAACTGTCGGTGGAGAATTACACCGAGTGTTACCACTGCGCACCTTCACATCCGGAATATACCCGTGGTCACGCGCTGGCGAGGCCAGGTGCCCGTTCCACGAAGGAGATGGAAGCGATCATGGCTCGTGCCGATGTTTGTGGCTTGAGTGAGAGATCAGTGAATTGTGTTTACCTGGATGAGCCGGGCCTTGGCACCGGTTACGCTTTCGAGCGCTACCCCATGTGGCGCGGTCACGTGACCGGCAGTGAAAATGGCCAGGCGGTCGCACCTTTAATGGGAGACATCAAGGACTACGACGGCGGCACCACGGATTTTCAGGTGGGCCCCGTTAGCTTTGCCCTGGCCTATTGTGACTATATTGTCATCTACCGGTTCACGCCGGTGTCATTGAATGAATCCGAATGTGATATCACATGGTTGGTAAATGGTGATGCCCGGGAAGGCCGGGATTACGACAAGGAGTGCCTGACCTGGTTATGGGATGTGACCACACTGGCAGACAAAAGGATCATTGAAAATAATGCCGAAGGGGTGAGATCTCGCTTTTATGAGCCGGGGCCATACTCAAAAATGGAAGATTACACCTGGAAATTCATGACCTGGTACCTACAGACAATCAGGCCACAAGCGGGTAAGGTTTAAAAATATCCTTACAGCATAGGTAAAACACCTGATGGTGGAACCCGTGGCTTTACCCGGAGAGACTGACAAGGCACTGCAACTGCGACGTATGAAGCGGATACCCTTGCTGCTGCTTTGCCTGATGGCAGTGATATTTTTCTTAACATTGCACTCTCCTTATGCCTGGGCAGCCTGGCTGCACGCATTTGCCGAGGCTGGCATGGTAGGTGCACTGGCGGACTGGTTTGCCGTTGTGGCCCTGTTTCGTCACCCCCTTGGTTTACCCATTCCGCATACAGCGATCATACCCAACCGGAAAAATGATATCGGTGAGAGTATGTCGCGTTTTGTCGCCGATCATTTTCTTGAACCGGAAGTGGTACGAAAGAAGTTGCAAAGCACCAACCTGGCAGCATTTGTTGTCAGTTGGCTTAAAAGCGACAAAGGCCGTCGAAGTGTAGAAGACCTTTCGGTTGCTGTGCTTCGCTGGGCACTCGGTGCGTTGCATGAAAAACGTGTACGCCGTTTTCTATCGAGACTTTCAAGCAAGCAACTGGCCGATATCAGCCTGGCACCACTGCTTGGCAACACCCTGGAGTGGCTGGTCCGGGGACAAAGACACCAGCAGATACTCACCCAGGTATTGCGTTACACCATCGTACTGGTGCATGACAACCGCGATGCAATTCGGGCCAGGGTTCAAAAGGAAAGCCCCTGGTGGCTACCGGGTTTTGTTGATGACCGCATTCTGAAAACCATGCTCGAGCGGATCGAACATCAATTGTTCGAAATGGCGCTTGATCAGGACCACCACCTTCGGGGTAAATTTAACCAATGGGTTCAAAATCTTGCACATGAGCTAAAGAATAATCCTGAGCATCAGCGCCTGGGGGATGATTTCAAACAGCAATTGCTTGATAACGATGAACTACAGGATTACCTGTATGGTTTGTGGCGTGAACTGGCAGGTAATATCGAAACGGACATTGAAAAACCGGATTCAGTGATAAAACAGCACGTCGGTCAATGGTTGGAAAACGTGGCTGAGGAGCTTGATAACGATCCTGAAATGCAAACCTGGGTCAATGCCTGGCTGGTCAACTCAATCACCATGGTGGTCGGGCGAAACAGTGCCCAGATAGCAAGCCTGATCAGTGATACGGTGAAATCCTGGGATGGCATGGATACCAGTCGCCGGGTTGAACTGGCGATTGGACGGGATTTGCAGTTTATACGTATCAACGGCACGCTGGTGGGCGGCCTGGTTGGTTTATTGATACACGCTGTAAAAATTTATATTTGACTACACAAGAAAGGAATCAGGCACGTGAAACGAATTTCGCGTTGGCAGTATTCACCTTGATTTGTTCGCCAGTTTCCAGGTATTCCGGTACATGGACTTCAAGTCCGGTGGAGAGCATTGCCGGTTTTGTGCGTGAAGTTGCGCTGGCTCCCTTGATTCCAGGGGCGGTATCAGTGATTTCAAGCACCACCGTTTGCGGCAATTCGACCCCCACGATCTGGCCATCGACAAGAAGCGCGATCATACCTTCCAGGTCTTCGGTCATATAACCAGCCTGTTCTTCCAGAACATCGGCGTTCAAGGTGTACTGGCTGTAATCTTCCGAGTCCATAAAGGTGATCATGTCGCCTTCACGATATGAAAACGAAACAGAGCGTTTGGTCAGGTCACCATCTTTGACAACGTCATCGCTTTTCAGCGTCAGTTCCAGCTTTTGGCCGTTACGGACATTGAAGAAGCGGACCTTGAAAAGGGTCGATGCACCACGAGCTGACGGGTTACGTTTATCGATCTGGCGCGCTATGTAAACCTCGCCCTCATGTTCAATAACAGAGCCTTTTTTCAATTCACTTGCCTTGGGCATTTTTATATCCTGGTTGGATCGCACCGCTGAACCGGTGCCGAATCACTGATTATACTGGTGCAGGGTTGACGCTACACCAGGTTTAGTCAAAAGCCGGGTTCAATGAGCCCGTACTTCAATCCGTTTGCGTGACTGATTCAAAGCGGTTTTTCCCACGGTTTTTACGGACTTTCCTTGGATCCCAGATCGAACCGCTCATGGCTATCCAGGCGCCTGGTGGTAACACCTGCACGGCTCCAACGGCACATCCGATATTAAAGACCGCATCGGTATCACGGAATCGCGCCGGATTCAGCGCTCCTGTCAGTACCATTGTCTTATCCGGGATATCGGCCAGTAACAATGCAGTCTTGACCATGCTGTCAGTGCCATGGGTAATCAGAATATGGGACGCATCGCTGGCAGCAATTTCGGACCTGATGGTTTGCCGGTCTTCATCGGTGAGATGCAGGCTGTCCTTGCGCATCAATGCATTGACTTCAAAATCAAACCCGACCTGCAGATGCTCAAGAATTTGTCCGACCAGGGGTTCGCCAATCTGGTAATCGCTCATATCATCAAAATAGATCTTATCGATGGTGCCGCCAGTGGTAATAATTAGTAGTTTTTTCATTTTCGTTTTCCGACTGAATTGATTGCTGCTGTCATATGGCAGCGGGTAGTATATCCTGCTGGTTGTACTTTTGAGTCAGTGTTACGGATAAACAGATATGATTATTCTGAACCGACAGGATAAAACAAAATTTAGCGGTCCGAAGGATAGCGTAATCACACCGGCTTTCCGAGTTGCCCTATTTGTGTTGTTGTTCCTGTTGCCCGCTGGCCTTATGGCGCAGGTTCCCGTGCAGGGCGATGAGCAGCAAGCGCCACAGACTGAACAAGTGCCGGTGGAGGAAGTAGAAGCAGTAGCAGCAGTAGTGGTTTTGCTGCCCGATAGTCAGCAAATGGCATTGGCACTGGCAACACCCGCATTGCGAGAGCAGACCTTACTCGATCTCGCGGTTGCCGCACATATATTGAGCCTTTCCGAAGGTGATCTTGAGGCCGGCATAGAAGTCGATCACGTGGCTCTTGCGCAAGCTTATAATGATGACCGGGCCTGGCTGCAAACGCTCATCGATCGTTATGGTTGGGTGCAACCACACAGCTCCGTGCTTGATCCGGCTGCCTGGATGCTGATCAAGGAGCTGCAGGAAGATGAGCTTGAGAACACGCCGTTGTTGTTTCCCGGCCAAATGCCTGAGTCGGTTTTGATTTACCAGGTATTCCAGCGGTCAGGACAGTCTCTCGCAAGAGCCAATCTGCCCAACCTGTTGCTTGAAGTCGAGGCCAATGCGCTGGGATTATGGGACAAATTTCTGCAACTGACCGGAGTTGATGGCTCAACTGATGCTGCATGGAAAGTGGTGGAAACCGCCTGGTTCACAGACCGGGATATACCCACTTTACCGCTTACTGAAGCGTCCGAAGAAGCCCAGGAGCCATTGCTGGAGAGTCTTTCTCGCGCCATGTCGGAAGTTGTTTTGAGCGCAGTGGATGTCCGCCCTCCGGATAGCCAGAGACTGATGGATCTTCGGATCTCATTACTTAACGCGCTGGCTGTAGAAGAAGACATCAATTCCCGGATTCAACTGAAAAGTTCCTTATACCTGCTCAGCCTGATCGATGGTCTGCATGAGGGTCGTTACTTTGATTTTGTCCAGGGCTTGCTCTCGATTACAGCCAGATTACTCGAACTCCCGGTTAACGGGGAGGATACATTTTCACTGGTCGACTGGCTGGTAATTGAACTCCCTGCCATATCTGCACATTACGCAAAGGGGTTTGCCCTCGTCGATCCTCATTTGAATACCGTGATGGCGACGACCTATGACGTACTGTTAACGATCGCTGCTTTTCCTGTCGATGTACCTGATGTTCAGGAGCTTATCGAAGGTCCGGCCAGGGAACAGGCTGCTAGCGACGATGGACAAGGTGATGAGTCTGCAGTCAGTGAACAGGGGGATGAGCCCGATGTTCGTAAAATAGAGACCAGTGCTGCAAAAGTCGCGCTGGCAAATGCTGTCGCTCAGTTAGCGCTGATGATTCCCGATATGGATTATTACTTTGATACACCGGTTCGTGCGAGGATCGTCAGGGAAGTCAATACATGTACCAGCATGGCCGCGAAACTTGATGATAGCGGCAACCCGCTCATGACACGCGGTCAATTTGAATCCTGTATGGAAACCCTGTTGAACCTTGCTGACAGGGAATCCCGTCTCGCAGAGATGTCGGGTGACATGAATGGACCGTTTACTACGGAAACACTGCGCCGCGAGCTCAGTGTCGCCCCCTGGCAGAGAATCAACTATGCCGTTGGCTACCTGTACGAACGATTCTCCTCCCAGTGTTTGCCGCCCGCCAACGTACTTCCGAACCCGTTGGCGTGGTCCGTTCTTGCCAATATCATGAGCTGGTTCGCTGAACGTTTTCCGGAGTATTTTAATACCACCGAGAATGAGAACCGTATTTCAAGAATGCGTAATATCGGTGAAGAGATCATTCAGGCGATGGCAGAACAATCAGCATGCCTGGCTGGTTCCGGAACAGGCTACAACGACCTGATCAGCCGTATCATGACAGATTATGAAATCGCCTTGCGGCAACTGGGTTCCGGTATCAAAAAAGCGGAAGCAGACTTTCGCGCGGAACGGCTAAGACCGGGTGCCGATGTCGCATTGAATAAGGATGCATCACAAAATACTGCTTATCGACCGGACGACCTTGTCATTGCACCATGCGATGCGCAGGCAGTGTGTGAGATGTCTGGTAATCTCAGTGCCACCCGGGCGCTGATCGGCCTGTTTTCCGACGAATACCTGTTGGCGGAGCAATCGGGAATGGGGCGAATCGAAATCTGCTACCGCAATATGGAATGGGTGCAGCGCCGTTCGGAGCTTGTTCGGGCGGATGACGAGAATGTTGCCAATTATTTCGGACGCCTGGGGTTTGACCTGGTCGGCCGCTACGTGGAAAACGAGGAGGTCACTGATATTTTCGGCTTCCGTTTTACCGGTTCGGAAGAACATCATTATTTATTCGCGCAGGCATCTGAGGAAGTATTAAATGATAGCTGTCCGGTCGAATGGGTGGGCAGTCGAACCATTACGCCCTTGCGTGTGGATCGAGGTGGAATCGTACCCAATCGCCTGACCTACCTCGCAGCAGCGAGAAAACTTCCTTCCCGGCTTCTGCAGAGTAATTGGGACAGGGGTGCGGAATGGCGTGACTCGTTCGTTACCGGAATCGGTGTTGAACCACTGGAACTGAAAGAAGTCCCGGCAATTACAACTCGTCTGAACCAGCATCTGCAGGCTATGTACCAGGCGGAACAGATGGAAATATATCAGCGGGTGCTGCGCCCAAATGCCCGCAACTCAAAAGGTGATGATGTCTCACTGTTCGATGAAATGTCAGAG
>JAOUCZ010000110.1 GCA_029859505.1 Lysobacterales bacterium
AACCAGACTTTGCCGATACCTTCGGATCGGAACCTTCATCAGCCCTGTGCTGAACCACACCCAGGGTACCGCCTGGTTTCAATACACGCGCAAACTCGTTGAATATGTCCTGTGCCTGGCCCGCAGATATCCAACCGTGGGTATTGCGAAATGTCACGATGACATCAAGTGATTCGGCATCACCCAATGATGGGGATTGGGGCGGTGAAAAGTATTCGAACGTTACCTGGTCATAAATTTCAGGATGCTTCGCGAAATTCTCTTCCATTTTCTTTGGCAGTTCATAACGGTATGAAGGTTGCCCCTCCACCTGCGGATCCCATGTAGCGATGATCAGCTTACCGTGATCTCGCATGGCAGGTGCCAGAATTTCAGTGTACCAGCCGCCACCAGGCCAGATCTCCATGACCGTATCACCGTCCTTGATACCAAAAAACGCGAGGGTTTCAACCGGATGACGATACTGATCACGAGCCTTATTCGCATCAGAGCGATGCTCACCCTGTGCGCCCATAGCCACCCGCTCTGCAAATGTCATATCACCCGCAAACGCGGTTGTCGAGAATAATAAAACCAGCACGCTAACAAAAATAGATTTCACCTGATCACTCCTGCAATGTTTGTGGACGCATCATACCCAAACTCCGACATATTCGAAAGCCGGCGCAATGGTGTCTTCCTTATGCCGCCAGACATAATGTAGTCTATTCTGGCACCAGGTCTTTTAAAACGTGTAATATTTCCCTGGCCATCCGGTCTCCTTTGTAAGGCATAAGAACTGAAGACATTGAAAAAAACATGATCGACAACCTCTTACCCTTCATGATGCTTGGTATCTTTGCTGCCGCAGTGCTGACGAGACCCCTGGCCAGGCAAAAGCTCGTGATCATGCCGGTTGCACTCATTCTGTTAGGTTTTGTCAGCTCGGAAATCTGGGTTGCCCTGGGTTACGACACGGGGCTGCGTTGGGAGATTTTACGTGACCTGGTTTTTTACCTGCTTCTCCCAATGTTGATCTTTGAGGCTTCCATCAACATCAACGTACGCCTGTTACGCCGGGAAGCTCTTTTGGTATTAGGCCTCGCCATACCATTACTGATGGTTGCCTCACTGGTTGCAGCTATAGTCATCCAGGCCTTGATTGGTGAATCACTGGGCAACACGTGGGCATTAACCTTTTTATGCGGTGCAATGATCAGCGCGACCGACCCGGCCACGGTGAGTAATATCATTCATGGCGGAAACTCATCAGGTCGTGCTGTCAGTATTCTCGAGGGTGAAAGCCTGATCAATGACGCCACCACGATCACCTTGTTTGTCATGATTTCTTCGTTACTGACAATACCCGGCTACAACCTTAACTGGATTGAAATTGCCGGCCGTTTCACCCTGGTGCTCATCGGCAGTCTGCTCATTGGCTTTTTTCTGGGTTGGCTTTTTGACAGGATTATCAGGCCCCTGAATGATGTGGTTCTGACAACATCGGTTACGTTGGTACTGGCCTTTCTCAGTTTTTGGGTTGGAGAACATATTCTTGGATGGTCAGGTGTGGTCGCCACGCTCTCGGCAGGTTTGACCATCGCCTGGTTACAGCGCAAGGATCTGGACGAAGAAGATGTTGCGTTTGCCTTTGGCTCTTGGAGAACACTCGGTTTTCTGGCAGACGCCATGCTGTTTTTCCTGGTTGGCATGAGTATTACCATCGACATGTTCCAGATTCACTGGCTGGCCATGATAGTGGGCGTGCTAGCTGCCTTTGTATCACGTGCTGTCATTATATTCGCCGGTGCCGGACTACTCTCCCGCCTGCCTGGACAACGCAGTTTAAGCCTGGCCGAGCAAAACCTGATGCTCTGGGGTGGCATTCGAGGTGCTGTTGCAATTGCCCTGGCATTATCCCTGAGTATCGAGCTTCCTTACTGGTATACGATACAAAGCATGGTTTATGGCGTTGCACTGTTCAGCCTGGTGGTTCAGGCACCGCTGTTTTCATTTTTATCCCAAGGAAAACACAATTCTACGTAAAAAGGAAACAGGCACCGCCGCTAACGTGCCAAAGCTGGTTGTAGCACCTTCCATACATTGTCCAGCAACACCGGTTGTCCTTTTTCATTGGGATGGATGGTATCTGCCTGCAGCAGATCCGGTCTGAATGCGACGCCATCCATGAAGAATGGCACAAGCAATGTATCGAATTCCTTGGCAAGATCGGGATAGATAGATTCGAACTGTTGCAGATAAGCGCTGCCATAGTTCGGTGGCAACTTGATACCAGCAAGCAGCACCTGGGCACCGACAGCCTGACTTTGCCTGATCATGTCTGTCATATTTTCTCGGGTAATACTCGGGTCAATGCCACGTAAACCGTCATTTGCTCCAAGTTCAATGATGACGATTTCGGGTTGATAGCGATCGAGCAGTCGTGGAATGCGTGAAAGACCACCTTGTGTTGTATCACCGCTGATACTGGAGTTGAGAATTCGATATGAGTAACCATATTCCTTAAAGCGTATGTCAAGTAGATTAACCCAGGATTTTTCTCGGTCCATGCCATAACCGGCACTGAGACTATCACCCAGAATGAGTAAAACAGGTGGTTCCGATGCAAGTGCGATAGTCGGAATAAAACCAACAACTGACAACAGAAGCGATAAAATAACTCTCATGAATACTCCAATATCTGAACCAGAAACTTTTGCCCTTGAGGCCGAAAATCTTAGCAAAATAGTCACCAGCCCTGAAGGAATGCTGACCATACTAGACCAGGTCAGCTTGCAAGTCAGTCACGGCGAACGAATTGCCATCATTGGAGCCTCCGGCGCGGGCAAGTCGACCTTGCTGGGATTGCTGGCGGGACTGGATCTGCCGACATCCGGCAAGGTCTGGCTGGCCGGCAACGAACTGACAGCACTGGATGAAGACGGTCGTGCTGCCCTGCGCGCCGATGAGGTCGGATTTGTATTCCAGTCATTTCATCTGATTCCTTCGTTGACCGCATTGGAAAATGTCATGCTGCCACTGGAACTGGCCAACCACGACCAGCCAATGGAAGCTGCAAAGACGGCTTTGGGGAGTGTGGGCCTGGCTGAACGTTCCGGTCACTATCCACGTCAATTATCCGGTGGTGAAAAACAAAGGGTTGCAATCGCACGCGCCTATGTTGTTCAGCCGACGGTACTTTTTGCTGATGAACCTACCGGGAACCTTGACCAGCAAACCGGTGAAACAGTTATTGAAATCCTGTTCCGCATGAACCGCGAGTACGGCACTACCCTGGTACTGGTCAGTCATGACCTCGTTCTCGCCAAACGCTGTGACCGGATTATCCAGATGGATGTAGGCCGTATTCGTGTAACACCGCAAACTGACGCGGGGGCAGACCGTTGAAAGCACTGGCACTTGCCTGGCGTCTTTTGATTCGGGACTGGAAATCCGGCGAACTGACCGTTCTGGGTATTGCACTGGTCATCGCAGTGACCTCTCTGACCGCTGTTGCATTTCTTACTGACCGTGTCGGCCACGCGGTGGAGCTTCGTGCTGCTGAATCTTTAGCAGCCGATTTACGCCTGGGTTCCAGCCAGCCCATACCGGCTGAATACATAGATATGGCCGAGCGGGCCGGGCTGAAAACAGCATCAATGATAGTCATGCCAAGCGTGGTATTTGAGGACGAACGCAGTACATTATCTGCCGTTAGCGCAGTCAGTGGCGGGTATCCATTGAGGGGGAAGCTTAAGACCGCGGACCAGCTTCTTGCACCTGCGACTGAAACCTCCGACATTCCGGCACGTGGCGAAGCCTGGGCAAGCACGCGATTACTGGCCAGACTCGGTGCCGATACCGGCTCGGTGATCAGGGTCGGCAAAGCGGAATTTCGCATCACAAAGGTTCTTGATTTCCGGCCGGACCAGGGTTGGCGTTTTGTTGACCTGGCCCCTACATTGCTGATTAACATGGCAGATCTTGAAAGCACAACATTGATCCAGCCGGGTAGCCGAGTGAGTTACCGAAACCTGTTCGCGGGACCCCGCGAAATCATTGCCTCATTTAAGCCCGAACTGGAAGCGCTGCTGTCCGCTGGAGAGCAATTACGCGATATTGTCGATACAGATCCGCAGATGCGATCGGCGACAGAGCGCTCCGGCCGCTTTCTGAACCTGGCCTCACTGGTCAGCGTATTGCTGGCCGCAGTGGCGGTTGCAATGGCGGCGAGACGATACGCCATTCGCCATCGGGACCGTATAGCGCTTCTCAAGTGCCTTGGTTCACAGCAACGCTTTATCCTCAGGTTAAACCTGCTCCAGCTTCTCATGCTAACGATCGTGGGTGCCGCAATAGGAATTATGCTGGGGTTTATCGCTCAGCAGGGTCTTGCATGGATTGCCAGCGAGTTAATCGCTCAGGATTTACCGGCAGCGGGCGCATCTCCTGTTCTTCTCGGTCTCATGACTGCGTTGTTTATATTGTGCGGTTTTGCTCTGCCCGACCTGATTCAAATGGGAAAAACACCGGTGTTACGGGTCTTACGTCATGATGTCGGACCCCCGCCGATGCGCTATGGCCTCAGTTATATTGCAGGTGCTGTCGCTGTTTTGGCACTGCTGCAATGGATGGTCCGTGACATCAAGCTGGTGCTGGGAATCGCAGCCGGCACCGTGGGCTCCTTTGCCATACTTGGTCTCGCTGGCTGGCTATTGGTCAAAGCCACTGGCCGGTTTCGTGGTATGGCCGGAGTCGCCTGGCGATATGGACTTGCCAACCTGAACCGGCGCGGCCGTGAGAGCGTCATCCAGGTGGTTGCCTTTGGACTGGGATTAATGGTGCTGATGCTTTTAACCCTGGTCAGAAACGACCTGATGGAAACCTGGCGTGATAGTTTGCCAAGTGACGCCCCCAACCAGTTCATGATCAATATTCAACCGCATGAAGTCCCTGAAATGCAGAAATATCTAGCTTCACAAAACATGCAGGTCCCGGAATTCGCGCCACTGGTTCGTGCCCGTATGACGACCATCAATGGTCAGGATGTCAGCCAGATCACTTTTGAGGATCCGCAGGGTGAACGTTGGGCAAAACGGGAATCCAATCTCAGCTTCGGAGACAATATTCAAACTGGTAACAAATTGACGGAAGGCCAATGGTGGGAAGCCGGAACTGAAAATTACGAGGTATCTGTGGAAGTCAATTTTGGCCAGGAACTGGGTATTAATATTGGTGACGAGCTCGGCTTTGATATTGCAGGTGAACCCGTATCGGCCAAGGTCACTAGTTTCCGGACAGTTGAGTGGGACACTTTTAAACCCAACTTTTTCATGTTTTTCTCAGCTGCTACATTGAAGGACTATCCTGCCTCCTACATCACTGCTCTGTATGCCGATGCTGATGATGACCGGAAAGTCCTGGAGTTGATGCGTCAATTTCCCAGTGTCACCGTTATTGACCTGGAATCTTCACTCGCACAGGTACGTGATGTGATGGATAAGGCGTCCATGGCCGTGCAAACCGTTTTTCTGTTTACCCTGTTTGCCGGCTTGGCCGTGCTATGGGCAGCGGTTCAGTCCAGCCTGGATGAGCGCAGTTTTGAAAGCGCAATCCTGCGTACGCTGGGTGCTTCCCGCGCAAGGGTTCTGGCCGGTGTGGTAGTTGAGTTTCTGGCCATCGGTTTTCTCGCGGGTTTGCTGGCATCCATCGGTGCAAGCCTTGCCGCCTGGCACCTGGCGGTCAATGTTTATGAACTCGAGTATCAATTCAGCCCGATGCTTTGGCTAACGGGGCCTATGCTGGGAATGCTCTTTGTAGGAAGCAGCGGACTACTGGCCACCTGGCGGGTCGTCACGCATTCACCATTGAGTGTTTTAAGGGGCATTTAGTAAGCTGTTAAAAAAAGCCCGGCAAGGTGCCGGGCTTTTATTTGCTCAAACAATGAGCCTTTATCTAACAGTAAAAAGCACTAGAAGTTATAAGTGGCCTCTATACCCCAGATGGCCGGTTCGTTAACAAAACCGGTGTTATTACTGAAGTCTACGTAACCTTTAACATTATCTTCATCTGTGATATTACGACCGAACAAGGCCACTTCCCAGTCATTCCGGTTGTTACGGTAGCCGATTCTAAGGCCGCCTTCGAACTGGCTATCGGTTTCAAACTCCGGGGTGTAATAAAGTGCCATCTGGGTCTTTCCGTAGTAAACCCAATCGGTAAAGACAAAGAACTCACCGTCATCACCAATCGGCATACCATAACGAAGTGTCAGGCTGTAGTTGGTTTTTGGTGTTCTAGGGAATGGGTTGCCATCGATGGAAACCTGTCCGTTTTCATCCCTGTTCTGCCATGCTTCACACAGTGTCGATCCACAGGGCACAACGGCCAGGCCATCGTCCTTGATCTCGGTATCGTTATACGCAGCACCGAAGGTGGCCATAAAGTTATCTGTAATCAGCCATTGAAGATCGAGTTCAAAACCGGACGCCGTACCTTTGTCGGCATTGATCACCTGGTTGGTGTTTGAAGCCCCGCCGATAATGGACAATTGCATATCATCCAGGTTGTAGTAGAACAAACTTGCATTTAAACGCAAGCGGTCATCCACCAGGTCTGCCTTATAGCCGAGTTCATAGGACATAATCGTTTCAGGATCAGCAACTGTAGGGTACTCGAGAAATGCGACATCACGGCCCTGGATGGACTGTGCCCTGAAACCCGAAGCAAACCTCACGTAAATATTAGAACTATCGTTGATCGCATAATCACCCGTCAGGTCCCAGCTAACTTTATCAGCGGAAACGTCGATCGGCGCAACCGGCGGTTGGAACTCAGGACCAATATCAAGCCAGAGCTGACCATACTGTAATACCTTGAAATCTCTTTTGTCATCGGTATAACGCAGGCCGGCACTGATCGTGAACTGGTCCGTCACATCATAGGCACCCTGGGCAAACAGCGCCCATGCGTCATTGGTGTGCTTGATAATGGTGTTCTGTGGAGGATTACCCAAAAAACCGAAGGAAGCAAAGGAATCCGTTTCAACTTCAAGCGAGCTGTTGAAATAGAAAAAGCCTGCCTGCCAACTGAAGCGGTCATCGGTATCACTTGCAATACGTAACTCCTGGGTAAACTGATCGGTATCCGCACCGTCCTGGGTTACAGAAGGAACAGTAATTGTTCCCGGGAAGGTCAAGGTTGGAGAACCGAATACAGGTGCTTCCGGATCACAGACAATACCTGACGGGCATTCAGCCGTGCCAGAGAAATCAACCACACCGCCATCGATGTCACCACGGCTGAAGCCATCACCTAGCTGATAGGAAGTGATAGATGTCAGTGTCGTGCTGGAAAAATCCCATTCCAGGTTCAATGTATAGCCGGATCCGTCATATGCCTGCGGATTATTGTCACCACCATCGTAGTAAACGGTGTCGCGGTCATAATTCTGGTTCAGCTTATTGCTGCCGGTATCAAACACATTGGCGCGGAATATCGATGATGTACCCTCGAGGTCTCGTGCCTGGGCGATAAATAGTGCTGAGAAGTTCTCGCTGGGAGTCCATAGTAGCTGGGCGCGCCCGGCTATTTCAGTGAACTCACCCATCGCGTCGTTTTCTTTAGTGAAGCCATTGTCTATCCAGTTATCACGGCCCCGGTATACCATCGACACCCTGCCCGCCAGCACATCGGGAATCAGACTGCCACCAACCGCTGCTTCAACATTGCGGGTTGAATACGTGCCGTATGAGCCATAGACATACCCGTCGGTAAAATGCTCTGGCCGGCGACTGTTGAATTTGACAATACCAGCAGTTGTATTTCTGCCGAACAATGTGCCCTGCGGTCCACGGATAACTTCAACCTGATCAATATCGAAGATCGGGAAGCTCTTGAGCACCACATTTTCCATAACGACTTCGTCCATGATGACGGACACAGGTTGTGATGCTGCAAGATCAAAATCAATATTGCCCAAGCCACGAATATAAAAGCGTGGTGCGGCGCGGCCATTTGATGATTCTGCATATAGACCCGGCACCCGACCTGCCAGGGCGAGCACATCCTCACCACCGGAGAACATCGTCTGTAAATCCTCACCGGAAACCGTAGCAATGGATAACGGTACATCCTGTATGCTTTCTGCTCGTTTAGTAGCCGTTACGATCACTTCTTCCAGCACTCCTTCGGTGTATGCTTGATTGTCTTGTGCATAGACCAAGCCTGCAGTCGAAAGAGATACAATTCCTGCAATAACAGATAAATATAGTTTATTTCTAGATTTAGGTAGAACTTTTTTAGTGTTCATTGCTGCGCCTCTGTGTTGTTTTTTATCCCGGACCCATGACCTTCCGGCGTGACAATTTCAGAGCTGATAATAACTGGATTCTGATGATAAACCGGATAAACCAGTGACCACGCTCTGACATAAAATAAAACCGCTATTTTATACCATATTTCCGACCCAAATGGCTTAAAAAGGTGTTTAAAGCAGGTATTGGCACCATCCGCAACATTTAGCGTAACTTGCTCTATACTGACAACAGGTTTTGGACATAATCAACGTATGAGGGACAGCATGCTAAGTGAAGGTCAAATACAGCAGTTTCATCATGATGGTTACCTGGTTCTGGAAGATGCGATTGCCAAACCGGCAATTGAAAACCTTAAAATCGCCGCACTTCAAATTGTCGATAACTTTGACATCGACAGGCATCGAACTGTGTTTACCACCGCGGATCGCGATAGCGGACGTGATGATTACTTTTTTGACTCGGCTGAAAACATTCACTGTTTTCTCGAAGAAGGTGCGCTGGATCAGGATGGCAACCTGCTGAAACCGGCACGACTGGCCATTAACAAGATCGGGCATGCCATGCATGACCTTCACCCTGTATTCAATGAATTTTGCCGTCAGCCGATTTTCGGCAAAGCTTTAAGAGATATTGGCTACACTGCTCCATTGCTGTGGCAAACCATGTACATCTTCAAGCAACCACATATTGGCGGTGAAGTTCGCTGGCATCAGGATGGTAGTTATCTGATCTCGAACCCATCTACTGTGACCGGAATCTGGATAGCCATCGAGGACGCCAACCGTGACAACGGTTGCCTCTGGGTGCAACCCGGGGGGCATCGCTCACCCTTGCGGGAGATTTTCCAGGTCGACTGGGCAAAACGTGAAGGAAAATTGACCGACCTGGACTCTACACCCTGGCCTGATCACAATCAGGCGGTTGCCGTTGAGGTTCCCGCTGGCAGTATGGTCATTTTTCAAGACCATATGCCACATTACAGTTCACAAAACCGCTCGGATTGTTCCCGGCATGCCTTTACGCTTCACGTTGCCGAGAAACGTGCCAACTGGTCGGACAGTAACTGGTTACAACGCCGTACGCTGGGCGACTTTGAGTTGTAGCTCTGATTTTTCCTCATCGCCCAGGAACGCCATTTGCAGACCGTCAAGTTGTGATTGATGAACCTGTTCCGGTGTAAGGCCGACAGCCGGTGCGGCAACATCATATTCATGGGCGATGTCTATTGCGCTGATACCCGGGTCATCTGTGTTCAGACAGAACTTCACACCACGTTCTGCCAACGGCTTTATTGGATGTGAGACATAATCTTTAACCGTACTCGTATGGAGGTTGGAAGTGGGACAAATCTCCAGCCCGATGCCCTGTTCTGCCAGGTAATCAACCAGGGCCGAATCCTCAATGGCTCGAAAGCCATGACCGATGCGTGTAGCACCCAGGTCATGAATAGCTGACCATACACTCTGAGGACCATCCGCTTCACCGGCATGGATAGTCACCTGCAGGCCCGCATCGCGGACACGTTTGAAATGTGCTTTGAACAGGTCCGCCGGATAGCGGAGTTCATCGCCGGCCAGATCCACGCCTACGATATGATCCCGGTGTGCCAGGATAGCGTCCAACTCCTTCATACAGGTCTCGGTACCGTAGGTACGGCTTAGAATGCCGATAATATTGGCGCGCACACCGGTATCACGTTCGGCCGCCCGTACACCGTCAGCGCAGGCCTCCATGACCTCGGCCGGGTCCATACCGTGCGACTCCGCCATAAACCAGGGACTGTAGCGCAGTTCGATGTAATCAATCCCCTCGGATTTGGCGTCCTCGACATTCTCATAGGCCACACGCCGACAGGCATCCACATCGACAAGTACCGCCGTCATGTGCTCAAAACGGTCGAGAAATGCCATTAAACCCGGCGCTGAATCATCTATATGAATATAGGGAGCAAGATCTGCGACACTCTTGGCCGGCAGCGCTATCCCATGCTGATCAGCCAGGTCCAGGATGGTTTCAAGTCGGATACTTCCATCAAGATGACGGTGTAATTCAACCAATGGTAGTGACTTATCAATCATTCCGCTTTCTTTGTCTTAACCCAGTTTTTTATATTTGCGTCCAATACACTCAATGGCAATGCACCACGGCCCAGAACTTCATCGTGGAACTCGCGGATGTCAAATACCTCGCCCAGTTCATCGGTCGCATAGGCCCGCAATTCCTTGATCTTCAGCTCTCCAATTTTGTAAGCAAGTGCCTGACCAGGCCAGACGATATAACGATCAATTTCAACGATAACATCGTGTTCCTGCTTACCGGCGTTCTGCATGAAATAGTCAATGGCCTGCTGACGCGACCAGCCCAGGTGGTGCATGCCGGTATCGACTACCAGTCGGATGGCTCGCCACATTTCATAGGTCAGTTGTCCAAACTTTGAGTAGGGATCCTGGTAAAAGCCCATCTCTACACCAAGACTTTCCGAGTAAAGCCCCCAGCCTTCGATAAAGGCTGTGTATCCGCCCACACGGCGGAACCACGGGACATCTTCCAGTTCTTGCTGCAGTGCAATTTGCAAGTGGTGACCTGGTACAGCCTCGTGAAGGGTCAGCGCTTCCATCTCCCAACGGGGCCGTGTATCCAGTGCATAGGTGTTCGCAAAGAAATTACCCGGTCGCCCGGCCTCGACCGAACCAGGCTGGTAGTAGGCAGTGGTCTGTGATTTCTCAGCATAGGACGGAACCGGGATCACACCGTATGGTGTTCTCGGCAATTTGCCAAACAGCTTCATTAATTCCGGGTCGGCACGTTTAGCAATATCACGATACTCACTTAAAAGCCCTTCCTTGGTTTCATGGTAAAACTGCGGATCAGTGCGTAAAAACACGAGGAACTCTTCAAATGAACCCTCGAAACCGCTGGAAGCAATGACGACTTCCATTTCGCCACGAATACGT
>JAOUCZ010000348.1 GCA_029859505.1 Lysobacterales bacterium
ATTCCCTTGATGGCAAGTGGTGATAACGCAGGTGCCATCGCAATGGCCAGTAAAGTGGGCCCCGAGTACATGGCAGCACCATTCAGGAACGCGATTACCGGGCTACTGGAAGACTCCGGAAATATGCAGGCACGCGAAGTTCTCAGAACGGCCATCAGCGGCGAAAATATATCGGTATACGACATAAACGCTTACCTGGCGGACCTGGTACTTGTCCATGCCGGTGATGTTGATTTTGTCATTGACCGCGCGATCTCCCAGGCACGGAAATTCAGTTTTGGAAATGTAGAACAAATATGGTCACCCATCTATGCGCCGTTCAGACAACACCCGCGTTTTGAAGAATACCTGGAAGTGCTGAACCTACCCGGATATTGGGACCAGACCGGTTGGCCCGACATCTGTCAACGTGACCAGGACAGAAGGATTCAGTGCCAATGAGCTTTTTCACAGAACTCAAACGCCGCAATGTCTTCCGGGTAGGTATCGCCTACCTGGTGGTCGCCTGGCTGATCATGCAGGTTGCAGATGTGGTGATAAACAACATCGGCGCACCAGGTTGGGTATTCCAGGTGATCCTGCTGATACTTGGCATTGGCTTCCCCGTTGCCCTGCTATTTGCCTGGGCGTTTGAGTTGACGCCCGATGGTATAAAGAAAGAGAAAGATGTCGACCGCTCGCAATCGATTCGACAAGAAACCGGCAAAAAATTGAATTACGCAACCATCGGGATACTGGCACTGGCCGCCGGGTATTTTTTCTGGGAGTCGCGTATAGATAGTGACCCTGTTTCCGATTCGGTGGAGGCTGCAAAACCAACGGTAGCCAAAGCAGTCACCGAAGCCCCGGTCTCTGACACATCGGCCACGAACAATAAATCCGTTGCTGTACTGCCCTTCGTCAACATGTCATCCGACCCGGAACAGGAATACTTTTCCGATGGCATCACCGAAGAGATCATTAATGCACTGGTTAAAATTCCCGGCCTGTCTGTACCTGCCCGCACCTCGGTGTTTGGTTTCAAGGGGCACCAGGGTGATGTGCGGCAGATTGGCCAGCAGCTAAACGTCGCCTACATTCTTGAAGGCAGTATCCGCTCACAGGCCAACCAGGTGCGTATCACCGCACAGTTGATCAAGGTCGATGATGGTTTTCATCTCTGGTCGGATACCTATGACCGTCAACTGGATAATATTTTTGTAGTGCAGGAGGAAATTGCCTCGGCGATTTCCAAAGTATTGGTGGGGGCACTGGATGTGGGTGTGAGTACGGTTCCCAACAAGACTGTCAATATGGAGGCCTATGACACCTATCTGCACGGGCGGGCGTTGCTGCGTGAACGTAAACCCAATGCGATTGAAGTGTTGGAGCACGCCACACAACTCGACCCGTCCTTTGTACCAGCCTGGGCGGCACTTGCGCAGGCCTACCAGGTCCACGGTTACTATATCCCCAGCGGTGTTGATCTGCAGGAAAAAGCAATGCAGACAGCACAACATGCTTTATCCATGGACCCGCTAAACGTCGACGCGCTGGATGCCCTGGCCAGCGCAAAACGTGATACTTGGCACTGGGCCGAGGCGGAAAAGATTTATGATCAAGCCCTGGCCATTGATCCGGAATCAAGTGAATTGCTGGAAGACTATACCGAGTTTCTCTGTGCCGTTGGTAGAGCTGATAAGTGCCTGGAATTTACTGAAGAAGTACATAAACTGGATCCTGGTTTCATACCGCTAGCCCGCCAATATGCTTTTGCTCTTGCAATGACAAGCCAATTACAAGAGTCAGTTGACGTGCTCCAATCGCTGGCACCCACCTGGGGTGCTCAGTTACCCACGGATAACGGCCTGATATCTGAATTGGGTATTGACACTGAGATAGTGCTTACTACGAATAATGCACCTGCAGCGATGGACATCCTGAAGAATTACGAACCCAGTAAGAATTTCACACCCATAAAAACCGCGGCGCTCAATGTGCTGGCTGGTAAGGCGGAAAACGAAGATCTTGAAGCGCTTAAGTCAATCAGTGTTACTGCTTACCCATCGGTTAGCTGGTATGCCGCTTCAATTGAAGGGTATTTGCTGGCCTATGCCGGGGAATCAGATCATGTAATTGATGCAGCCATGGAAATCACCCGAATGACCCAATGGGGCAATCTGAATGTTTTCTGGCTTCCAATCTGGAAAAGTGTGCGTGCCAACCCCCGTTTTCAGGAATTATTGGAGTCATACAAACTGCCCGAATACTGGGATGTCGCTGGCTGGCCGGATTATTGCCGGCGTGTTGATGCAGAAAGGATCGAATGTGAATAACGTTAATCTCATTCAGCCCTGGGGAAACGCGTGGGTAACGAGTTACCCACCCTACGCAAGCATGGGGAACCGGATTATACGTAGGGTGCGTAACTTGTTACGCACGATTGAGATTGAAACTCGTAAAACCGCGTGGGTAACAAGTTACCCACCCTACGCAATCTCGGGCCAAATCAACCCGTGGAGATGCCGATGAGCTTATTTAACGAACTCAAACGCCGCAATGTCTTCCGGGTAGGAGTCGCCTACCTGGTCGGCGCCTGGTTACTGATTCAGGTCAGCGATATCGTTATCGACAACATCGGTGCGCCTCCCATTGTCCTCCAGATCATATTCCTGGCGCTGGGTATCGGCTTCTTTGTCAGCCTGTTTGTCGCCTGGGCATTTGAATTGACACCCGAGGGTGTCAAGCGTGAAAGAGACGTCGACCGCAGCCAGTCCATCACCCCGCAAACCGGCAAAAAGCTGAACAACACCATATTGCTGATGATGGCACTGGCCATTGCCTATCTCCTGTTCGACAAGTTCTCAGCCCCGGCACAACCGGGGTCAAACCACTTTTCTCAACAAACTTCCGGTCAAACCACAGACCCCAATGAGAAAAGTGCTCTGACCCCCGCCGAAGCCATCGCCCAAGCCAGCAACGAAGCCGAACCCGCCATCAGCCGGCAATCAATTGCCGTTCTGCCATTCGATAACCGCAGCCGCAATGTCGATGACGAGTACTTCACCGAGGGCATCCACGATGACCTGCTGACCAGCCTGGCCCGAATTGCCTCGCTCAAGGTCATTTCCCGCACCTCGGTGAACCAGTACAAGGAAACCGAAAAGACCATCCCGCAGATCGCAGAGGAGTTGGGGGTTGCCACGGTCATGGAAGGTGCGGTGCAACGTTCCGGCAGCACCGTGCGTATTAATGTCCAGTTGA
>JAOUCZ010000349.1 GCA_029859505.1 Lysobacterales bacterium
AACCGCCCTAACTTCATCATAGACGGGGAAGCTGTCATCGCGGAAGAATATACCAAGGCGAAGCAGGTCTTTGCGCTGAGCCAGCGAGCGTGCTTCATCCAGGTCTTTCGGGTCATGTACACGCTGGGCCTTGAATAACCTGTCCAGCCCCGGTGCATTGACGCCGTTGTCGTGGACCAATAATTCAGTCAGATCAGGGTTCTTGACGTTCTCGGTGAAAACGTCAGGGGTGAATTTGGGGCAGCGTTGCAGAATTCGGATAAAGGAAAACCCGTTGTGTGCGTAAGCTGCTTCCAGCGTGGCATACATATGTGCCGGCACCCAGTCTGCCGTTTGTGCGACAAATGATGCGTTTGACACACCCAGTGTTGCCTGCAAGGGGTCAAGTGCGGGCAGCACTGAGCCACGTGGTGAAGTGTTTGAACGGTGACCCTGTGGTGTGGTTGGCGAGGTCTGGTTCTTCGTCAAACCGTAAATGTTGTTATCCAGCATTAAAACGGTCATGTTCGTGTTGTAACGCGTTGCGTGAATCCAGTGTCCGGCGCCAATGGAGGTGCAATCGCCATCGCCCATAACGACGAAAACATCCAGTTCCGGCCGTGCCAGTTTGAGTCCGGTAGCAATTGGCAGTGCGCGTCCGTGAATCCCATGGAATCCGTATGAATTCACATAGTGAGGAAAGCGGCTTGAGCAACCGATGCCGGAGACAAAGGCCATTTTTTCCGGTCTTAGCTGGTGGTTTGCGAGCAGACGTTTAACGCTGTTCAAAGCACCGAAATCACCGCAACCGGCACACCACTTGCCCTCTTTCTTCTGATAGTCATCAGCTTCGAGACCACATGCGGCATCTTCTTCAAGATCCAGAAGGGAAATTGGAATACTGCTCATTTGGACGCTCCTTTTTCACTTATCGCAATAATAGAATTATAGATGTCATTTGGGCGAAGAGGTTGTCCCGGACAACTTGTCCAACAATCAATATCAACCAGCGTATGCGCGCGCAGCAACCAGGCCAACTGGCCGTAGCGACGTGTTTCCTCGGTTATGTAGGGGTCGCCTAATGTATCGGAATAATTTATTTCTACTGTCATCACCTTCTTGAAGCGGCTGAAAATTTCCTTCAGACCCGGTTCGAGAGGTGACATGAACGTCAATTGACAGGTCGAAACCTTGAGGCCTTGTTCACGTGCGCGGTCCACGGCTTCTGCGATGGCGCCCTGGGTAGATCCCCAGCCGACCACCAGCAAGTCGCCTTCCTGGTCGCCATGAACATCCGGCGGCATCAGTGTCGATTGGAAAACGGCCAGTTTACGGCTACGCATTTTGCAGCCCAGTTCATTACTTTCCGGATCGTAGGAAACGTTGCTCCACTGATCATGTGCTAGCCCCGTCACCGTGTGTGCACCACCCGGGGTACCGGGTACGATACGTCTGGACAAACCGGTTTCGGGATCCCAGTCGTAAGGCCGTAAGCCGTCAGGCACAGGTGAGAAATCAACCGGATCCTGTTGCCATCGAACATCAAACTCAGGTTTGGTGAACTGCTGCACACCCGTTGCAAGGTTTGCATCTGTGAGAACAATAACGACGCAGCGGAATGTCTCCGCGATGCGCCGGGCGGTAATCATGGAATGAAAACACTCCTCGATCGACCGTGGCGCAATGACTACACGTGGCGCATCACCGTGTTGGCCGTAAATCGAGGATAACAGGTCAGATTGCTCTACTTTTGTTGGCAACCCTGTTGATGGCCCGCCGCGCTGCACGTCCAGAACCACCAGCGGTATCTCGGTCATGATGGCGAGACCCAGAAACTCGGTTTTAAGTGCCATACCGGGGCCGGAGGTTACCGTCAAAGCAACCTTGCCGCCGTAGGAGGCTCCGAGAGCCACACCGGCGGCAGCAATTTCATCCTCCGCCTGGTGAACAATCCCACCAAGATCTTCGATGACGGCCGCGAGTTCATGGGAAACAGAAGTCGCTGGTGTAATCGGATACATGGCGCACATTTCCATACCGGCAGCCACCGCACCTAGTGCAGCCGCCTGGTTACCATTCATTACAACACGGGTTTCCTGGGGTGGGATGGTCTCAATATGGAACTGGAAGCCAAGGTTCTCACGAGCCCAGGCCATGCCATTTTTAACCAGCTGTACATTCAGTTCTGTAACCTTGGCAGATTTTTTCTGGAATATATGGGCAATCTGTTTTTCAATAATGGAAAGATCACGCTGGTATATTTCGGCCAGCATACCCAGGGCAAACATATTTTTACCATGTTGCGGATTGTCCACAACCTTGAGGGTTTCTTCTTCAATGGGTACCAGGATAAAACGGTAGTTCTTTGAAGACATCTCTTCCATTGCCTCCGCATACATTTTGCGAATGGCCGGGTCTTCATGCTTTTCCCAGGCGTCTTCCAGAAGAACGATGCAATTATCATCAAATGAGCCAAGCCGGTGACGGGAAAGACAAACCTGATCGTTGAATGCGACAGCCAGTTTTGACTGGTCACCCCAGTTGGTAACTTTTTCAGTTCCAAAGCGGATGATGTTACCGGAGGTGCTGGTTACTGTATGGTGAGGGGGTTCGATTTCGGCGGGAATGATCTCCACCGTCCAAACACCGTTTCCCATCTTGGCACAGGTCTGGCCAAAAATCTGGGCACACTTCTGCGCGCCTTCACCTGAATTGGTAATGATTTCAACCGTGTGCTCAGGAACGGCGGTTACGGTCACATTGTTACTGTCTGGTTTGTCCAATTCTACTTACTCCCAGTGCCCAAGGAATTGAAAATAAAAGTCCTTCGTCTTCACAATGAAGATGTTAATTCTAATATTGGATGATTCGGGATGCATAGTAGGCCATGAATTGTCGCAGCAACTTGATATTTGTCAATTAATTGCACATTGACGTAATTCTTTATAATAGGTTTTTTATACCGGGGATAGCAAAATGGCTGGAGTAGAAGGCAGGGTGGCAATGGTGACGGGGGCAGGTCGTGGTATCGGGCGGGTAACCGCCGAGCTTCTCGCGGCCAGGGGTGCGCTTGTGATGGCAGTTGCCCGTAATGAAAGTGAGTTGCTCAAGACCGGTCTGGAGTACGTTGTGGCTGATCTCGGGACGGTTGATGGGTGTGAAACGGCAGTTGCTCAAACCCGTGAAAGACTTGGCCCGATTGAAGTGTTTATCTGCAATCATGGTATTGGTTCAGCCCATGAGCGGGTGATATGGGAG
>JAOUCZ010000350.1 GCA_029859505.1 Lysobacterales bacterium
AGGTCAGCGGACCCAGCGACCAGCGCTCATCGGCTTTTTGCATGATACCCGCATCAATTCCATCCGGGCCTCCAATCATAAACCCGACATCCCGTCCATCACCCATCCACATCTCCATCTGGCTTGCCAGTTTTTCGGTTGACCAGGCCCGGCCTTTAACATCCAGAGCGATAACCCTCGCGCGGGCCGGCATTGCTTCATAGAGTGCCTTGCCTTCTATGGCAGTCAGTCGTTTGGTATCGGCGTTTTTTCCGCGTTTTGCCAGGCTTATTTCACGCAGGGATAGTGTCATACCGGGTGGCATCCTGCGGGCATACTCTGTCCATGCTTCGGAGACCCAGCCAGGCATTCGCTGGCCAACAGCAGCTACCAGCAATTGCATCAGGTCACCCGTCCTTCAGACAGAACTACTTGTACCACTGCGCCGGTCGGCGCTGGCTTCCCAGAGTTTTTCAAGGTTATAAAAAGCCCTGGTCTGAGGCAGCATAAGGTGGACAATCACATCGTTGAGATCGACCAGCACCCACTCACCCTCACGCGCGCCTTCAACACCCAGCGGCGGACAGCCGGCGGCCTTGGCTTTGACGATAAGGTTTTCCGACATTGATTTCACATGCCGTGTTGAGTTGCCGGATGCAATCACCAGGCGCTCAGTCAAAGGGCTCTTACCTGATACATCAATTACCAGGATGTCGATAGCCTTGAAATCTTCTAATGAGGAAACAACGAGTTTTTGCAACTGGTCGGTGGTTAAGTCGTCGTGAACGCTGAGCTGATTCAAATTTTTGAAATTACCTTTGAGAAGTGCTGCAATTTTAACTGTCGCAGCAGGTCGCGTAAAGCATAGCCGTAGATTCGGTTGCTGATCAGTTCGTTAAATAAAGACGGTTTGCGGTGATATATTCCAGTACTGTCGCCGGCAGCATCGACCTGGGCGAGCCTCCCGAGCGGATAACATGCTTGATATCGGTTGCCGAAACATCAACCGGTTCAACCTCAAGCTGAAGTACCGCACCCGCTTTGGAATCGAATAATTTCCTTCCATCGGTTTCTGATCTGGCTTGCAGCTGCTTTGCCAGGTTCTTTTCGTACCTGGTGTGCGTGGCCGGCCTGGTCAGAATCACAATGTGTGCTAGTTCAAATAGCTGTTTCCAACGATGCCAGGTATGTAAGAGATTTGCGGCATCCTGCCCGACCAATAAGATCAGTGGTCTGTCTGGGAAGCTGACACGCAGTTCCTGCAGTGTTTCGACCATATATGAGGGCCCGCTTCGCCGGGTCTCACGGTCATCGATCAAGAGGTGCGGGAACTCGGTGCGCGCCAATTCCAACATGTCCAGTCTTTGCCCGACAGTGGCCTGTGGGACATCGCGATGTACTGGAGTACCGGCAGGCAACAGATAAAGTTTTGAGAGGGTCAGTTTTTGGCGCGCCTCATCGGCACATCGAAGATGACCGTAGTGTACCGGATCAAATGTGCCGCCAAACAAGGCCAGCGGTTCGACTGCAGAGTTGTCCTGATCTGTCATTGCCGGTTCGTGTCAGTGGCACTCAGGCGGATAGCCGGAGCAGCAGGGAATCGATACTTTGCCAGGGATCACCGGCAGCCCTCCCCTTACATTGCCGGTCGATTAATGAAATCATCTTGAATGCGTCGAATAATTTAAGTGTACCCAGGCGCCTGGCTGCTGTTCTAACAGTATGCTGACGGTTTTGCCAGACGTTCAGCCGCCTGAACGCCGTTGTTTCATTTTCACCTCCACGAACTGCCATGCTGAAGGCTTCGACCACTTTGAATTCCCTCAACAATGCACCCAGCAACAGCGGCAGCGGGGTATCCATACGCTTCAATCCCGCAGCCACTCTTAAACCGTCACGGAGGTTACCGGTGAGCATATGTTCTGCCAACGCAAAAGCATCAAAGCGGCTGCTGTCTGAAACAACCTTCATCACGTCATCCACCGTGACCGCTCCTGCACCCTTGATCAGCGCCAGGCGGTCAATTTCCTGCCTGGCAGCCAGCAGGTTTCCCTCCAGCCTGTCTGCGAGAATTTTAATAACCTCAGGCTCCGGCTGCATGCCGTGTTGTTGCATGCGTTGTTCCAGCCAGCGAGGCAGATCCCTGGCAGAAATCGGCCAGATATCTACACGTACTCCGGCTTTGGCGAGGTTCGCGGCCCACTTTGAATTGCGAGAACTCTTGTCCCATTGCTCACAACTGACCATTAGCAGCATATTGGGATCAGGCGCATTTGCCCATTCGCTCAGCGCCTTTGCACCCTGGGTGCCGGGCTTGCCGGTTCGCAAACGCAAATCGATAATCTTCTGGGTGGCAAATAAGGAAGGTGCGGCGGCCTGTTGTAATGACGACCAGTCAAAGCCGGCTTCCACCTGGAGTAACTCACGTTCGACGAAGCCCTGTTCCTTTGCCGCCTGACGAATCTGATCACAGCATTCCAGTACTATCAGAGGCTCTTCACCACCGATGAGGTATATCGGTGCCAGGCCACGTTTTAGACTGCCGGCAAGCTGATCAGACTTAACCTGCATATTTCACCAATATCCCGGAAATTGGCGCCGGACAGATACGACTGGTGGAATACTCAGGTAATGCATATTTCCTAGTTTCCGTAAGTACCCAGGCGCCTGACAACCATCCGCGCCAGGTTGTCGGCCAGATCATTCCTCAGAAACTCATCCTCACGCTCTGCAGCGAGAATGTCCTGTTCATTAAAGCTATAGACACGACTTTGTTCGAATGTCTGCAGTGGAATCAACACGGTCCCATCGCTGGCTAGCAAACGGAACTGAACGGTATGACGAACCCGGAACTCACGTACACGGGCATTATCACCGATCGACTGGATTTCCTTACGCGTGGCATTGACGGGAACCTCGAGTATGGCGGCCCCGTCAAGTGCAGTCACAATATTGATCCCGCTCTGTTCCAGGTGGGTTTCCAGGCGTCGCGCGAACTGTGTATAGGGCCCCTGAATTTCCAGTCTTGTCCATTGCATTTCCGGTGGAAGCTCAGGTTTCGACTGCAAGTGAAAGCCGCAGGCATTGAGCAGAATCAGCACAGCCAGTAAGCACAGTTGACGGATTGATTTCATCATTTAATGAGCCTGTTAACCTACCACGATGTTCAACAGCCGGTCCTGAATATAGATGACCTTTCGAATGGTCTTACCCTCAGTATGCCGGGTGATATTCTCCTCCGCTCCGGCAGCGGCCA
>JAOUCZ010000111.1 GCA_029859505.1 Lysobacterales bacterium
CACGAATGGTACCAGGCATCACCAGTCAGATTGATCTGTTACCCACCCTGCTGTCACTGATGGGTGTAGACAGCCGGCACCCGGCAGTTGGTCGTGACTTGACCAGGCCGGAGTATTACCAGGGTGGTGGCCGGGCGCAGATGCAATACCATGACACACAGGGCTGGCTGGTGGATGGCAAGGTGGTGATCATGCAGCCCAGGCTACCCAGGAAATCCTTCTTATATCAACCGGGTGGTACTCTCAGGCCGGATCCTGAACCCGACCCGGAGCTGGAACGCGAGGCGTTGGCGCATGCAATATGGCCAGTCATGATGATCAGAGATAAGGCCTATCATCCTTAGGGTTTTGGGTTTGGGCCTGTTCCAAATAATATTGGTAGCTCAAATACTGCTCCTGCAGACTGGTACTGACATCAGCGAACACATATGTTGAGTGTTAATATGCTCAGAACCGGAGGCAGTGAACCAGGTTTCCTGCCCATAGATGTTTTGCCAGTGACCAGGTGAATAATGCAGGGAGAATCATGAGTACATCATCAAAAAGAATTCTGATTACCGGCGGGGCAGGCTTTCTTGGCTCCCATTTGTCCGAACGTCTTCTGAATCAGGGTCATGACGTCCTGTGTGTGGATAATTTTTATACCAGTACACGGCGCAACATTATCCACCTTCTCGAACACCCGAATTTTGAACTCATGCGTCACGATGTCACCTTTCCTCTTTATGTCGAGGTTGACCAGATCTTCAACATGGCCTGTCCTGCATCGCCTATCCACTACCAGCGAGACCCGGTACAGACCACCAAAACCAGCGTTCATGGCGCCATTAACATGCTGGGTCTGGCCAAACGCACGGATGCGCGAATATTGCAGGCATCCACCAGTGAAGTGTATGGCGACCCGGAAGTGCACCCGCAAACAGAAGACTACTGGGGCAATGTAAACCCTATAGGCATCCGTTCCTGTTATGACGAGGGTAAGCGTTGTGCTGAAACCCTGTTTTTTGATTATCGCCGTCAACACAATACCAAAATTAAAGTGGCGAGGATTTTCAATACCTATGGACCCAGGATGCTGCCCAATGACGGTCGCGTGGTTTCCAATTTCATCATGCAGGCATTACAGGGTCACGACATCACCATTTATGGTGATGGCAACCAGTCGCGCTCATTCTGTTATGTAGATGACCTGGTTAATGGTCTTATCAGACTGATGAACTCAAAAGAGGAATTGACCGGCCCGGTTAACCTGGGTAATCCAGGTGAATTCACTATCAGGGAGCTTGCTGAAAAAGTCATCACAATGACCGGTTCAAAATCCAGCCTGATTTTTGAGCCGCTACCCCAGGATGACCCGACTCAGAGAAAACCGGACATCACACAGGCCAAAGCGGAACTAGACTGGCAGCCAGCAATCACGCTGGAGGAGGGGTTAAAGCCTACGATAGATTATTTCCGGACACACGTATCCTGAATACATCCGTCATTTTGTAAAGCCAGGGTTAGAAAGGCTGCTTAGAAATGGGCACCCGGCATCACCCTGGCAACCTGCTTTTTTATCGCCCTGTTCGCCTGCAATCCATGGCTGCGTCAGAGCCGCGATGTATTGCAATAATCGAGCAAATTTCATGATATGAATACTATACTGTCTACTGTGCGGGAGCGGGACTGTGAAAATTGGCAGCTTACAAATGACATAAAAAAGACCAAAATACTGAGAAACCCGTTAAAATTTACATGACAACAGGGGTAGTTTCGGAAGTTTTTTCCATGAACCTGTACTATTAGCCTGTTCATGGTGTCCTGGGTGGCACGGGGGTTATTAGCAATTTGTCCAAGCGGTAACAGACTAAAAGGGAAAAAATGTCGAAACCGTTAGCTATATTGATCATCGGTAGTACAAGCACAGAACCATCGCTTATTAAACAGCAACTGTGTAAGCGTTGGCCTGCGCTGGTATTAGAGCGCGTGGAAAGCGTGGATGAACTGCAAACCACTTTGAATCAGAAGAGTTGGGATTGTGTCCTCTGTCGCATGTCTGCCCAAGGCGGAACCGATGTGGCTGAGGCGTTGGACGTTTGTAAACAAACATTGCCAACACTTCCGTTTCTTATCATTTCAGATATCGCCAATTTTGAGAACTCGATCAGCCTGTTGAAGAAAGGGGCAGATGACTTTATTAGCGTCGATAATCTGCAACGACTGTTTCCTGCAATTGAAGAAGTTTTGGGTAAATCCGATGATGAGCATAAGGCTGGGCACGAAATTCACGTTAGTGAGCAAAGGTTCGGGCAGGCTCAATGGCGCGCACTGATCAATACATTGCCTGACCTGGTCTGGCTGAAAGACCGGCAAGGTTCCTACCTCGCCTGCAACCATAGGTTCGAACGATATCTTGGTGTGAATGAAGATGAGATTATCGGTAAAACCGATGTCGACTTTATGGATGTTCACCAGGCAGATTCCTATCGCGAGCAGGATGAAAAGGCGATGGCATCCGGCAAACGCTGTATCAATGAAGAGCAGATAAAATTTGCGGACGACGGACACGTGGAGCTGATAGAAACCATTAAAGTGCCCATGTATCAGCCTGATGGTGACCTGATGGGAGTATTGGGTGTTGGCCGCGATATTACTCAACGCAAACAACATGATGAGTTCATGTTGCTTCAGACCCGTCGTGCTGAAGCCATGCAGAAACTGTCACTCATAGGCGAGAGAAAAGAAGAAACTGCATTCATCAAGGCTGGTTTGGATCTTGTCGAAGATCTCACTTACAGCAACATTTCTTTCCTGCATTTTTACGTTAACGAAGAGCGGAGTACTGAATTTACCATCTGGTCGGAACGTACTCTCGAAGAGTATTTCGAGACCGGTGATGATACACAGCATCCGATTGATGAGGCGGGTGTCTGTGCGGATGCTAAACGACAACTTACTGCTGTGATGTTCAATGATCATGCTGACTATGAGCATCAACACGGTTTACCCGAGGGAAAAACTGAATTAGAACGCCTGATTTGTGTGCCCGTTATCGATGATGGCCAGGTTATCCTGGTTGTTGGAATCGGCAACAGGGAAAGTGAATACACCGTTCTCGAGAAGGAAACTGTACAACTGATAGCCAATGAAATGTGGCGAATCATCCAACGTCGCCGACTGGAGAGCAGGTCCATACGCTTTAGCCGGGTGCTTGAAAATAGCCTGAATGAAATTTTTATTTTTGATAGTCAGACAACACGTTTCATTGATGTTAACAAGGTGGCGCAATCCAACCTGGGTTATTCAATAGAAGAATTGCGAAGCATGACACCTGTGGAAATTCAACCACAGTTTACCAGCGAATCATTTGCCAGGTTGATTGAACCGCTTCGTACCGGCCAACAGCCGGAGCTGGTTCTGACAACCGTACATCGCCGCAAAGATCAGACCATGTACCCCGTTGAAATTCACCTGCAGTACATGGATGAACAGCCGCCTGTCTGTGTAGCGGTGGTTCGGGACATTGATGATCGCTTACGCATGGAAAGCGAACTGGGCAAACTGGCGCAGGCGGTAGAGCAAAGCCCTGAGAGTATCGTAATCACCAACCTCAAGGCCGAGATCGAATATGTCAACGAGGCATTTTTAGAGGCCACGGCGTATACCAGGGAAGAGGTCATTGGTGAGAATCCCCGCATTCTGCAATCCGGTAAAACTCCGCCGGAGACTTTCCAGTCCCTATGGGCGGCCTTGTCAAATGGTCTTGCCTGGCAGGGTGAATTTTTCAATCAGAACAAGCATGGTGAAGAATTTATTGAGTACGCGATCATCACACCGATACGAAGCCCGAGTGGAAAGGTCACTCACTACGTGGCGGTCAAGGATGATATCACCGAGAAAATGCAACTGACCCAAGAACTCGAGGCCCACCGGCATCATCTTGAAGAACTGGTGGAAGAGCGCACCGCACAGTTGGCCGATGCGAGGGAGAAAGCCGAGTCTGCAAACATGGCCAAAAGTGTCTTCCTGGCCAATATGAGTCACGAAATCCGTACACCAATGAACGCCATCATCGGGCTTACTCACCTGTTAAGACGGCAAAATCCAAGGCAGGACCAGGCTGCCCGGCTGACAAAGATCGAGTCCTCAGCAGGACACCTGCTTTCAATTATCAATGACATTCTTGATCTTTCAAAAATTGAGGCCGGAAAACTGACCCTGGAAAAATCAAATTTTTACCTGGGTGAAATTTTTGACCATATCAAGTCACTATTCCGTGAAGAGCTTTTAAACAAGGGATTAGCAATAGATGTGGACATAGGTGATACACCTATCTGGCTTAAGGGTGATGCAACCCGTCTTCGCCAGGCACTGTTTAACTATGTCGGAAACGCAATCAAGTTCACCGAGGAGGGAACGCTGTATCTGCGAGCCAGAATGCTGGAAGAGACTGATGACAAAGTGCTGGTCCGGTTCGAAGTAGAGGATACCGGGATTGGAGTTACTGCGGATGCGTTATCTGGCCTGTTTGAAGCTTTTGAGCAGGGCGATGCTACCGCCACGCGTGTTCATGGTGGTACGGGACTTGGTCTTGCAATCACGCGACGCCTGGTTCTCATGATGGATGGTGAGGTTGGTGTAGAGAGCGAGTTGGGCAAGGGTAGTACCTTCTGGTTTACCGCCTGGTTTGGTCGTGGTAACGGACAAACGAGCGTGAAGACCTCTAGCTTTGTAGAGGATGCTGAACGACAGTTGCGCGAAAGGTTTACCGATTCACGAATCCTGTTGGCTGAAGACAATGCCATCAACCTCGAGGTAGCAGTGGCCCTGTTATCCGGTGTGGGATTGATCGTGGATACAGCCCGAAACGGACGTATCGCCGTGGCAATGGCACGTGAGAATCATTATGACCTGATTTTGATGGATATCCAGATGCCCGAGGTCGATGGCCTTGAAGCGACGCGTTTGATTCGCTCGAATGTCAAGTCGGGGGCTGGTAATTTGGAAACCCCAATCCTGGCCATGACGGCCAACGTGTTTAAAGAAGACCGGTTGGCATGTCTGGAGGCGGGCATGGAAGACTTTATTGGCAAGCCGGTAGAACCGGCCAATTTGTTCTCAACCATTATTAAATGGCTACCGGGTGGTGGTAGTGCACCTCAAACGCTACCGACGGATGAGTTACCTAAAGAAGTTGTATTAGGACGAATTGAGCACGGAGCCCATTCGGACGCTGTTGTCGATGTAGAGGTGTTGGATTGTATTTTCGCGGATGATCGCAAAGCGCAACAGGAGCTATTGCAAAAGTTCACCTCACAAGCGGATGATATCGCAACCCAGTTTGATGCGGCATTCAGGCAACGGGACATGGAACAGGTCAGGTTTCATGCCCATAAACTCAAGTCATCAGCACGTACGGTTGGGGCGAATCCGCTGGCAGATTTGTGTTTCGCCCTGGAAACCGCTGCACGGAACGAAAACTGGGAAGAAATCAATGCTCTTGCCGGTGATTTAACGCCAGCAGTCGATCGAGTCAGGGACTTCATTAAAAGGCTTTAATCGTTCGTCATCATTCCAGAGCAACATATCCATACAGCTAACTCAATGCCAGATCATTCGCCTTATCAGTTTGCGGAACTCTTCAAGCAGCAATACGGAACTGGCAATTGCTGTGGCCAGCAACCAGTCAGCGGGAGCAAGCGCTTCAACATCGAATATGGCCTGTGCCGGTGGCCATTGCACTGCCAGCACCTGTAAGACAACAACACCTATCAGGGCAATCCACAGCGTACGATTGCGGAAGAAATTTGCATTGAACGTACTTCTCTTGGCCACCCGGGCATTGAAGGCGTTAAAAACCTGGAACAATACAAAGGTCGTGAAAGCCAGGCTTTGTGCATAAATCGCTGTTCCGTTTTGCAAGCCCCACCACAGTACACCCAGGGTGCCGGTCATCATGATTAGCCCGTAACTGAGCAACTTACCCAAAAGGCGTAATTTCAGAATTCGTTCTACAGTTTTCCGGGGTGGGTGAGACATGGTGTCCGGTTGCGCCGGGTCGACACCCAATGCCATGGCGGGCGGCCCATCCATAATAATGTTTACCCACAGCAACTGAATTGGGGTAAATGGCAACGGCAGACCCAGGAATGGTGCAATTAAAACAGTCAAAATTGCACCAATATTCGTAGACAGTTGAAAACGTACAAATTTAACGATGTTGTCGTAAATGGTACGACCTTCCTTCACTGATTTCACGATGGTCGCAAAATTATCATCGGTCAGCACCATCGTGGCCGCTTCCCTGGCAACATCGGTACCAGTGAGACCCATGGCCACGCCTATATCGGCGGTTTTGAGTGCCGGCGCATCGTTTACACCGTCACCGGTCATTGCGGTCACATGACCACGTTTTTTGAGTGCAAGCACAATACGTACTTTTTGTTCAGGTGTGGCACGGGTGAAAACACCCATATCATCAATTCCGGCTGATAATTGGGCATCACTCATGGCGTCGAGTTCGGCGTTGGTCACAACCTTTCCAACGATACCCAGTTCACGTGCGATCGCGGCGGCTGTAATTTTCTGATCACCGGTGATCATCTTGATAGAGATACCGGCTTTATTGCAAAGTGCGATGGCATCCCGGGCTTCAGGCCTGGGTGGATCCATCAAGCCAACAAGCCCGGTAAATAGGAGATCTTTCACATACACAAACAGGTCACCGTTTGGCACGAAATCCCGTACTGGCATTTCAGAACAGGCGACGGCCAGTATCCTCAATCCGGTATTCGCCATTTGCTCGTTGGCGTTTTCAATTCGCTCTTTTTGCTCTGCATCCAGTGGTAGATTGCCGTTCTCATCAAATACCATATTGCAATTGTTTAGCAGAACTTCAGGTGCACCTTTGACCATGATGCAAACACGTTCTCCATCAAGGTGGAATGTAGCCTGGTATTTGTGTTCGGTATCAAAGGGTATCTCGGCAATACGCGGGCAGTGCCGTTGCAACGTTTCAGGATCAAATCCCCCTTTCAATGCAACTGTCATCAAGGCACCGTCCATCGGATCACCGATAACTTTTCCAGCCCGCAACTCGGAGTCGTTACATAGTACAACCGGCTTCAGCAGTGGTTTCAGTTCCGGCAGGCTGGAGTTGCTTCCAGTGATTTCGCCTGTAGCGTCGTAACCTTCACCGCTGACCTTGAGATGCTGGCCACTGGTGTAAAGCTCTCGGGCGGTCATCTGGTTAACCGTCAGCGTGCCGGTTTTGTCGGAGCAGATGACCGAGGTGCAGCCTAGGGTTTCCACGGCAGCAAGGCGTTTGACAATGGCCTGGTTGCGGGCCATGCGCTGCAGTCCGATCGCCAGGGTAACAGTTACCACTGCGGGCAGACCTTCAGGGATTGCAGCGACAGCCAGTGCTATCGCAGTCATGACCATGGTCACCCAGGGCTCACCTCTCAGCAGACCTGCAATCAACATGAATACAACGACGATACCGGCGATTATAGCAAGCCGCTTACCCAGGTGATCCAATTGAATTTGTAGTGGAGTAGGTGACTCCTCGGCTTCCACCAGCATACCGGCCAATAAACCCAGCTCTGTGTTCATCCCGGTGGCGGTTACTACCATTTCGGCACGGCCGCGGGTCACGGTGGTATTCATATAAAAAAGATTGACCCGTTTAGCTAGTGGAACATCAGGGTCCTCCAGCGAATCGACCTGCTTGCAGACGGTCAGCGATTCACCCGTTAATGCTGATTCATCAACTTCAAAGGTGTGGGCAGCGATCACACGGCCATCGGAGGGTACCCTGTCACCGGAGCCCAGCAGAACGATGTCGCCAGGTACCAGTTCATCGGCAGACAGTGTCATTGCCTTTCCGTCACGGCGCACTTCCGCCGTTGGGGCAAGCATGTTTTTCAATGCTGCAAGTGATTGCTCAGCCCGGTGTTCCTGGGTAAAGCCCAGAATGGCGTTAATAATCACAACTATCAGGATTACCACAGAGTCGGTCAGCGCTCCGATGAAGGCAGCGAGTACCGCTGCACCGATCAGCACAAGTATAAGAACGCCCTTGAATTGATCAGCCAGTAAAAGCCAGCGGCTTCTGGGTGGCACTTCTTTTAAGCGGTTGGGGCCATAATGTTGAAATCGGGAGGCGGCTTCTTCTGAACTGAGTCCAGTCGCCGGATCGACACCAAGTCGTTGAGTTGCCTCGCTGGCACTGACCTGGTACCACTCGGCTCTTTTATATTCATTTTCATTCATTACGACGGATTGTAAGCCATCTGGGGGTATTCGAACACTCACAAGAAAGACTCGTCAACCATGACATGTAATTTTGTGAAGGGTGACCTATGATAAGTAAGTAGAGAAGCTCAATTAAAAGTGCGTGTCATGTCAGGGAAAATTTAATATCAAACTACATTACGAAATTTTTGTCAGTCCGGTAGAGGCGTAAGCAGAGCATGTATTCAGCGTCCTGCCACTGTGGAGCCATTATATTGGAAGTGGCTGAAAAGCCGCAGACTTTAACAGAGTGTACCTGTTCGATATGCCACCGACTGGGAGCGCAATGGGCTTATTACACGCGTGGACAGGTTCGGATTTCCGGCTCCCCCGCCGCTAGAACAGCCTATTTATGGGGTGATAAATGCATTGAGTTTTATCACTGTAAAACCTGCGGTTGTACCACGCACTATGAAAGCGTCGAGAAAAATAACGATAGCCGGATTGCTATCAATACCCGGATGATGCCAAGAAACGACACTGTCGATATACCCCTGCGCAGGTTTGATGGCGCTGATACCTGGGAGTTTTTGGATGAGTAACTTCTCGAAACCTGTAAGTTGAAAGCGACCCCTCAGCTTACAGGTTTTGCGACTGATTGCCGCACGATTAGTTTGTGCGGCAAAATCACCGGCTGATTGTTGGGTTGACTACCTGATTCAATGGCTTTGAACAGGCGTACGGCGACCCGCTCACCGATTTGCCTGGCGGGTTGGGCAATGGTGGTGAGCGCCGGATTCATCACCTCGGCATAGCGAATATCATCGAAACCCATGACTGAAATATCTTCGGGAACCGATAAACCCTTACGTTTGATCTCATGCATACAACCCAGGGCCATTTCATCATTTGCACAGAAAATTGCAGTTGGCCTGTCAGGATGCTTTAACAGTTTGCCACAGGCTTTGGCTGCGCCCTCAATATTGAGATTCCCCTCCAGCACCCATCCTTCTTTAATGGATAGTTGAGCCTTGTGCATGGCAGCGCGATAACCGAATTCCCGATCCTTGGTCAGCAGGGATGTACTTTGACCGGAGATAAACGCAATTTTTTTATGACCATTTGAAATGAGGTAGTCAGTGGCCTCGCGGGCAGCGGCAACATTATCGATGTGGACACTGGGAATATCGGCCAGGGATGCTGAAATAGTCTCACAACCTATTACCACTGGCTGGGAACGCTTCTCAGCTTTCGCGAGCACTTCGTTTCCAAATGGAAAGATACTTGCCAGCAGTATAAACCCATCGGCCTGACGGGAGACCATGATCGCACCGACTTCTTCTGCGGTCATGGTGTTGAAATTTGTTTCATTGATAATGATGGAGTAGTCGTGGTCAGCCACCACTGAGCGGATACCCTGCATGACGTCGGTGAAAAATGGATCACCTATTGACGGCATGACGACCATGATGACGTTGGTGCGTCCGCGCCGAAAACTTTGTGCAATCGTATTTGGTGAATAGCCTGTTTCCAGAATCGCCGCCTGGACCCTGGTCCGGGTTCGCTCCCTGACCTGGTCCGGGTTGTTGATACAACGCGAAACGGTAGCGATAGAAACACCTGCGATTTCTGCGACTTGCTTAATGGATGCCTGGGCCAATTGACTCATTCCCCATGATTAATTTCTAGTGATCCCGGTTCATTATTACCGTAATTGAAAACGTTTACTAGTTGGTAAATCTACTGTCATCACATCCTGGAAGTGGCGACTCGACTACCCCCGACTTCAACGATTTTCTTGCTCATGGGCTGTGCTGTCAGATAAGATTGCTCTGAATGTAAACGATTACATTAATCTAACAGGCTCAACAATACAATGTGTAAAAAATAACGGAGTGAATGAGTGAAAAATAACTCTATGGTTTTATTGCTTATTATGGGCCTTGTTTGTGTGACGTACAGCTCTGTTTTAAAGGCAGGGGACTCAAACTCCGAATCAGACAGCCAACAGAGACTATTTATTATCGGTCAGGATCTTGGTTCGATTCGCGGTTATTACGAGAGTGGCTGCTGTCTAGAACCGGATGGTAACACCGCCTATGTCAATCTTTACAACGTGTTTTCTGAACCCCGTTCCTATAGTGGATTGGGGATAGACCCGGAGAGAAAGCTGTTGGATATGGAGTTGGACAATGGCGCCGGCCCGATGAACGTTCGCAAAACGGCCACGGGGTTCCCCGGAGGGCTTGCCGTAGGTCTTGAACTGGCTGAAAACAATCACCCAGGGGCGTTAAGCCAATTGATTGCGGGTGATTATGACGGGCAAATCCGGCAATTGGCCCGCTTGTTCAAAATGATTGAAGGACCGGTATGGTTGCGTGTCGGTTATGAGTTTGATGGCGCCTGGAACCGTGGCTATGAAGATGCAGATGCGTACAAAGCTGCGTTCCGCCATGTTGTGGACCTGCTTCGTGAAGCTGAGGTTGGCAATGTTGAGTATGTCTGGCAGTCATCCACTTCTCCGGTTGATGATGTCATCGACAGGAGGCACGAGGATATTTCAAAGTGGTATCCGGGAGATGGATACGTGGACTGGATGGGTGTTCGATATTTTTGTCACTTGATGAAAAACCCGCCGCCCAACTGGATTACGATGCACCGAGCCAGCGCGAGTTGACAGATGAGCTGGTTAGTTTTGCCCGTGCCCGGGGCAAACCCGTGCTGATCGCAGAGTCTTCACCGCAAGGTTATGATCTCGCGCAGAATTTCAACGCCAATATCGCACCGATTTGGGACGGGCCGTCGAAAGGCAACAGAGCAGTTGTCAGTGATCTGGAGATTTGGGAGGGTTGGTATGGTCCACTGTTCAGGTACATGAATGAAAATAGCGATGTCATACGTGGTATTGCATATATCAATGCGAATTGGGATGCTCAGTCCCGCTGGGGTGCGC
>JAOUCZ010000351.1 GCA_029859505.1 Lysobacterales bacterium
AGCGGCACGCATTGAACACATCCGTCCCAGGTGGCTGGAAAATGAACTCCGGCACAGCATCATAGCGTTTGGCGGAGGCGTTTTGATTTCGGCAGTTGCGTTGGTACTGGTTCCCGAGGGGACCCGCCTCATCCCCTCTGCGTGGGGCGCCAGTTTGATTCTCCTGTTCGGAGGATTCACATTTCTTGTTGCCGAGCGATTTTTAGGAATGCGCCGACGGGAGAGCCCCCAGTTTATCGCGATGCTGCTCGACTACCTACCGGAGTCTCTCGCAGTAGGTGGCATGTTCGCAATTGGTGGACCATCTGCGCCCATCCTCGCCGTATTGATTGGCTTACAGAACCTGCCAGAGGGCTTTAACACCTACCGGGAACTCAATTCACTACCCAGCGTTAAACCAAAGAAAGTATTGTGGCTCATGTGTGCTTTGATTCCGCTGGGACCGTTGATTGGCACGATTGGCTGGATTTATGCAGCGGATCACACCGTATTCTTGGGTGGAATAATGATGTTTGCATCAGGGGGCATTTTATATTTGATCTTTCAGGACATCGCTCCGCAGTCTCATTTGGAGCGACATTGGGCGCCAGCTTTGGGTGCTGTTCTGGGATTTGGTGTCGGGATGCTCGGACAATTGCTTGTTTCCGGCCCCTAGCCAATGAGCAGCCTTGGGATTCGCTGATTGCCATTTTCAGTTGCAGTCATAAGCATGTAATGACCGAACGCTTTTGGCCGTAAGCAGTTATAGATGATGTTGAGAAACTGGCATATCTTATAGCCGCTTTCGTGCGGATAGCGGAAGTTCGACTTTTATCAACGCGTATAGCTGCTTCCGACCAATTGCGGACGTCGTCTATTCCGTATCAGTCTTGGCTTTTTCAGCAATGACATCCTCTGCAATTTTCACGAATTGGTTGCTGTATGAGGACTTGCTGCGTTCCCAATGATCTCGGCCATATGGATTGCTCACGATAAAGCGTTCGACAAGCACTCGAACTGTTTGAGGAATGTGGTCTCCAATTAGGCCTTGGTGGTACTGCTGCAAGTCGTTGTCATAGACTCGGAGCACGGCACGAATATGGGCGTTGTACCGGTACTTTTCAGTTGGCGTTAGCTCTTCACCATTTGCGACTTTCACTATAATTCCAGGAATGTACTCTGAGTTGAACTGTGATTCTGCAAGGGCCAGGTTATTTTGTGATCGACCCAAGATGATCTGAGCACGAGTCATTTCCGTGTTCTGTCGAATTTCGAGCGCCAGAAATACGATACTTGCAAGGACGGCAAGGTTTGCACCTATCGAAAGCCAGTGACTGATCCGGTTAGAATCCATATCGCACCTACTGAGAAGCCAAAGTAAATTATTGGAGGCCTAATGGGGCCAAAGGGAATCCACTACAGACAGTATAGTGCAAATTCCGCTCCTGGCCGTTTGCGGAAGCCCATTACTTTTGAAAAGTTCTCTTTCAAATGGCTGCTTTGAGCCAGATAGCGGAAGTACACCCCATAGATTGATTTATACCCGCTTCCGGCCAGAACCAGTCTCTCAGGAAAACTTCAAATCGCGAAATTCAACAATTTTTTTGGTATTCCTTGATTAAACGACTATGCTTTACAGCAATAGCGGACACAAAGAATCCAGCCCTTGTCATTATTCAATGAGTTGAAACGCCGAAATGTCTTTAAGGTAGGTATCGCCTACGTGATCGTTGCGTGGCTGGTTGCACAGGTGTTGCAACTGGTTTTCGAGAGTTTCGGCACACCGGATTGGGCTATAAAAACGGTGCTGGTCTTACTGGCAACTGGGCTGCCTTTCTCACTGTTTCTTGCTTGGGCCTTTGAGATGACACCCGAAGGCCTCAAACGCGAACATGAGGTGAATCGTTCGCAGTCGATTACCTCGCAGACCGGCAAAAAGCTCAACACCACGATCTTTGCTGTTATGGCAATGGCGTTGGCATATTTTGTCTATGACAAGTTTGTTCTTTCCACCGGTCGGGAAACCGCAGCCATTGAGTCTGCCGTTGAAGAGGCCACGTCGCAGAATTTTACTGAACAGGCGGACACCACGGAAGCAACTTCAGCAACGGATAATTCCATCGCTGTTCTGCCATTTGTCAACATGAGTGACGATGCCAGCAATGAGTACTTCTCCGATGGTTTGTCCGAGGAACTGCTCAACTTGCTGACAAAGATTCCGGAACTGAGGGTAACTTCGCGCTCTTCAGCGTTTTCATACAAGGATAAGAATTTCAAGATCACTGATGTTGGTCGTGAATTGAACGTCAGTAATATTTTGGAAGGCAGCGTGCGAAAATCCGGGGACCAGGTACGTATTACGGCACAATTGATCAAAGTGGATGGTGATGTTCACTTGTGGTCGGAGAGTTACACTCGCGAACTGACCGATATCTTCGAACTGCAGGACGAGATTGCCACGGCTGTGGTCAAAGCTTTGCGAATCGAACTGCTCGATGAGGAGATGAGTCCGGACAGGGTTACGATCAGTCCTGCAGCTTACGATTTGTTTCTCAGGGGCCGAGGCGAACGAAATGAAAATATCGCCGGCTCACTCGAAAGGGCAGCCGACTATCTGCAACGTGCGATCGAAATCGAACCCGAATACGCAGCAGCGATGGCGTTGCTCGCTGGCACCTACCTGGATATGGACGAGTTTGGTTCGATGTCAATAACGGAGTCGCTGCGCCTGAGTGGACCACTGGTCGATAGAGCTCTGGAGCTTGAATCGCAACTACCCGATGCCTGGGTAGCACTGGGCTACCGGCAATGGCGGCTCGACCAGAACCGGCAGGCTGGCGAATCCTTTCAGCGTGCCCTCGAACTCGCGCCCAGCAACATACGAGCGCTTATCCGCTACTCCAACGTGTTAGACGCTGAGGGCCATTTCCGCAAGTACCTGGAGTTATACCGGACGTTGTCGGAACTCGATCCGCAGAATCCGAATCATGAGGTTACTTACGAATACGTTCGAGCTTACTTTGGCGAGAATGAGCTGGTCGCGGAATCGCTTGATCGACTGCGCAAGCAACACTATGACGATCCGCGATTTTACGACGGGTCCGCAACCTACTACCGAAGCACGCATCAGTATGATCGCATGATTTCGGCCATGGTCAGAGTGCAAGCATTGAGGCCGGCTGATGCATGGGCACCAGGCAACGTCAGCTCAGTCCTGTTCCACCTGGGCGCGAACGAT
>JAOUCZ010000112.1 GCA_029859505.1 Lysobacterales bacterium
TCTGCAAATGCGATCCCGGGGTCCCGTAGTTGTGTACGTTGGTGGAGATACATCGCACGGGCCTGGGAAATCAGGTGTCCGGACATCCCATCCGTACCGATGCCAACGGTGACTCCATGTTTCAGGAACTCCAACACCGGCGAGACCTTGAGCCCGTTGTTCATATTGGATTCGGGGTTATTCACCAGGATTGAACCGGTAGAATTGAGCAACCCCATATCACCTGGTGTCAGGTAACTCCCATGCACAAAGATTGTTTTCTCACCGGGAATTTCAAAATCCTGAAACCGTTGCATAAGCTGCCGGCCGTAACGCTGCATGGTTAAATCAGCATCGACCCGGTCCTCGGCGACATGCACATGGAAACCACAATCCAGTGCTTTTCCGACCTCGGCACTACGCTGTAGTGTTTTTGTTCCAAGAGTCATCAGCGCGTGCATCCCAAAAAGGGCGGACATTTGTCCGTCATCCGCGTCGCGGCACTTGCGAATCCAGCGCTCGTTTTCCTCAATGCCCTCCCCTTCGCGGTTGCGATCCGAGACCTCGTAACTGAGGCAACCGCTCAAACCCACTTCCCTGAATGCTTTCTCAATCTGGTCAAGACTGCCATCAACACATGAAGGCGATGCATGGTGATCGATAACCGTGGTACAACCGGCCCTGGTCGCATCAATCAGCGCCAGCAGCGCAGAATAATAAACATCCTCGCTATCCAGAGCTGAATCGAGCTTCCACCAGAGCTTCGACAAAATTTCTTCAAAATTACGTGCCGCTTTACCCGGTGGTGTAAAGCCCCGTGCAAAAGTGGAATAAAGATGGTGGTGGGTATTGATCAGACCCGGCATGACAACACTGCCCCGGGCATCAATACAGCGATCTGCCGTACGTTTGATTGCCGATGATTCGCCGACTTCAATAATGTGCCCGTTTTCAATGTACACGCTGCCGTTGAAGATGAAGCGGTTGGCCTCATCCAGTGTCACCAGATGTCCATTGGTAATCAGTAACGAGCTCATTTCAATGCTCCCCCGATCGAAGGTTTACGCCCATTTCGGTACGGTTTTTTGAGCAATTGATTCTGAATGCATTCATTACTTTGGTCGATGACCTACATCAACCTGTAGCTTATTGGGTCTGGCCGGAGACAGCATTTTGTCACGATAATTCGAGTATCATCTTGAGAGCAACAAATCAGATGGACCCCTTACCAATGACACAAATCGAAAACAAGCGATGCTGGTGGTGTGGCGATGACCCTCTCTACCAGGCCTACCATGACAAGGAGTGGGGAGTACCCGTTCACGATGATCGGGCCCTGTTTGAATTCCTCTGCCTCGAGGGCGCCCAGGCCGGTCTCAGCTGGATCACAATCTTAAGAAAACGCGAGCATTACCGCCTGGTTTTTGATCAGTTTGATGCAGAGAAAATGGCTCGCTATGATCAAGCCAGAATCGATGCGTTACTGAGCGATGCCGGCATCGTTCGCAATAAACTCAAAGTAAATGGCTTCGTCAAAAATGCCCGCGCCTACCTGACCATGCGTGAAAGCGGTCTGAGTCTGGACAACTACCTGTGGAACTTCGTCGACGGGCAGGCAATTCAGAATAACTGGCAATCCCCTAAGCAGGTTCCCGCCAACACCCCGGTTTCAGACGCCATGTCCAAGGACTTGAAAAAACGCGGCTTCACTTTTGTAGGTTCCACAATTTGCTACGCTTTTATGCAAGCGGCGGGACTTGTTAATGACCACTTAAGCGATTGTTCGCGTTTTGTTGCACTGGGCGGAACCGTTCAATCCTCGTAGCCCGGGTGAGGGATTTTGCCTCTGCAGTCAGCCTCTCCAGCCAATGCGCCTGGCAGATGTGGTAAGGATTCTATCAGTCCGTTGAGCAATACATACATACTGGCGGCAGGTTTAAGCGACAGCAGATCGCCATCCCGGGCGAGTGCCGTGACTTCGACCTGTATGGGCTCGAAGGTTTCCGTATCCAACTGTGCATTGAACAATGGACCCTGGTAGTTCAGCTTTCCATTAAGTTCAATCCGGTGTGTCTTGTCCTCCCAACGCGCCTCCATCGAGCATATGTCTGCGTCCCGGAAAACCATAAACGCATTTTCCTGTTGCGCCAGGAATTCCGAACGGTCCAGGTAAAGCCGTGGTTTATCCCGGTAGGGTTCACCGGCCGTGGGACAAAACGTCGTACAGTTACCGCATTCGTTGCAGAAATCCGTCAGTACAGCAATCTGGTAAGCCTGCTCCACTTTCCAGGTCTCGCCCGTTTGTGCCGTGACACCACCGGACCTGAATCTCAATTCCGGCAGTTTCAACTCCAACGGCGCTGATTGCCAGGTCTGCAGGGCAATGTTGGGACAAACACCCACGCAAAGGCTGCAGTATTTGTGACAATCCAGGCAGCGGCCGGCTTCTGTCCGCGCCTGCTGCTCAGTGTAAGTCTGCACCACCTCCTTCGAGCTATTCCGGTCCTCAAGTGCGCTATGCTGAACAGGGACACGCCATTGCCGGAGACTGCGTTTACGCAATAGTGCGTCTATCTCAAATTTAGATACAGTTGGCCCCTCATCGGGTGACCGGCCAAGGATAGATGCGGCAATGGCCTTGCCGTCGGCTACGGCCTCGACAATTGATGACGGGCCATCATTGACCACATCCCCGCCGGCATAAACACCCGACACCGAGGTTTCAAAATTATGCGGATCGGTCTTGATGTAACCCCACTGGTTGACCTCGATTGGTTCCTCATCAAAAAAATCCAGGATGGCATGCTGGCTAATGGCCAGGATAAGGGTATCAATGGGTATTTCAAACTCAGAATCAGGCACCTCATGGGGTACCTTTCGACCGGAGGCATCACGTTCGCCCCGGAATTCCATTGATCGGCATAACAATCCACATAATTTACCGTCTTCAACCAGCAGTTTCTGTGGTTTTGCCAGCTCTACCACCTCGATACCTTCTTCTGCCAACAAGACCACCTCTTCACGGTCTGCCGGCATCTGGTCAATGGTGCGACGATAGATTACGCTGACACGGCTATCGCTTAAGCGCCATGCAGTGCGTGCACAATCCATGGCCGTATCTCCGGCCCCGATGATTCCGATGTGTTTGCCGACGCGGACCGGCTTGCCTTCCCTTGCCTGTCTCAGGAAATACAGGGCATCCATGACGCCCTCACTGTCTTCACCGTGCAGACCCAGTTTCTTGCCCAACTGTGCTCCAACCATGATTACGATATGATCAAAACCGTTCTTACGTAAACGTGACAGGTGGATGTCGCGTCCGGCCATAGTGTTGTAATTAATTTTTACACCCAGTTGCACAAGACGTTCAAGGTCACAGTTAAATACGGCCTGCGGAAGTCTGAATTCAGGAATTGCACCACCCACCATTCCACCGGCATAGGGGTGCATTTCAAATATTTCGACCTCGCAGCCGGCCATGGCCAATTCCGATGCCGCTGCCATACCACCAGGACCGGCACCGATGATGGCGACCTTTAAGTCCCCTGGCCCGGAGCGGGTTCTCATGTTTGGCTCCGCTTCGTGACTCATGATAAATCGCTTGATGTCACGTATGGCCAACGGTTCATCAAGATGGGTCCGTATACAGGTAGATTCACACAGATGATCACAAACCCGCCCAAGTGTTGAGGCAACGGGATTGTCGGACATGGTCAGGCGCAGCGCTTCCTCAATCACACCATCCCTGACTGCATTCATATATTGCGGCACTTTCTGATTGATTGCGCAACGATCAATGCAAGGGGCTTCAATACAATCAAAAAGACCCAGCTTACGTTCCGTTTTACTCCGGCTTGTTAGAAATGCAGACTTTTGCAACCTGTGCTGCTGGCGTGTCGATTTTGCATAATTGTTTAAATTGATGGACTTATTGGCATGGATATCATGTGGCGTGGCACCTGTCGAATCCAAGCCTTTCAGGGCCTGAGCAAACGCAAACTCGCTGATGTCAGCCGCATCGACCAACATGAAAGCCTGTCTGACCAGATCAATGTACTGAAGCAAACGCAGATAGCCACCGGTTTTTAATAGATCCGAACAAACGGTAATGGTCTGCATACCGGCGGCCAGCAGATCGGCTGAATTGAAACAATCTGCACCGGCCGAGAATGACATCGGCAGGTCGCCGTTGAACTCCTTCGACAACTGGCAGGCTAAATTCACGGTGATTGCATGCAGTGGTCGTCCCGACAGGTAACTCATCTTTTCTGTCGCGCTAAACACGGTTCGGGAGTTCTCAACTTCGAGCGTATTACTGAGCTTCACACCAAAGTGCAGATCGCATTGGCGGGCAAGCGCTCTCAACGAGCGCAGCATCGGCACTGCATCCTGGTATTTCAGGTCATGTTCAAAGGCAGCATCCGGGACCACGACATCATTGTAACCAAGGTCACCATGCAAAATCGCTCGCACACGTTCAGGACCCAGCAGGGTCGGGTTACACTTCACATAGGTGTGAAGACCCTGCTCTTCCATCAGATAGGCACAGATTTTCTCTATTTCACCGGGCGGGCATCCGTGCATCGTGGATAATGTCACGTTATCGGAAATCCGGTCAGGTATCTGTATTTGGCTGACACCCGGGTAATAAAGGGCCACCTGGTTTATCAGATCCTGCTTGTAGCCCGAGCAATCACGCATCTGCCGCAAGAACCACTGGATATTCGGTTTCTGGATTCCAGCGAGATCATAGCCAACACTGAGATTGAAGACGACACCGGGTTCGCCGGGGAAACCGAGTTTGTGGTGCAAGGCGTGAATCAGCACCCAGGCGCGCAGGTACTCATCAAATGACTGGTGGACTTTCAATTCCTGGGACCACTCGACGTTGTAACCCTCGTCCTGCATATCGATACAAGGTTTGGATACATTAAGCTCATCCAGTGTCTGAACGGTCTTCAGTTCGATATAGCGCGCACCGCACAACCATGCTGCAACGATGTTCTGTGCCATTTGCGAATGAGGACCGGCAGCGGGGCCAAACGGGGTTTCCAGAGGGTGACCAAAGGCGCTGGTCTGAAACGGATCGTTTTTTTGCGGTACAAAGAAATGTTGTCGTGGAATACCCAGAATGGAGTCACTGGAATCCAGTTCACTGAAAACCCATTCGATCAATTGCACCGATGAGATCGGAAAAAACAGGTCAGACATAATTAACTCAATACCTAAAGTCCACAATCATACACCCGCCAGATTTTTATTCCATGCTGGCAAAAACGAAATCAGACGACCCTGGAGCCTGTCGGGTTTAACAGGTTCGTAGTAGATCATGTTGAGCCCGCCAGACTCCTATATATTGTCTAACTCAAACCCCTTGATTTTCGCGTTGTATGACAGCGCTTTTATATACTCCGTAACGGCGATCCTCATGGCTTTTGTATGCAAGTAATCACGAATATTAGCTTGTGCCAACTCAAAAGTTACACGCTCACCGGTCTTTTCGTCTTTAAAGCTGTCGGGGTGATTATCGTAGAACCGCCGGCAGGTCGATTCATCCGCTTCGGGTACAACAATTTCTTTTTCCAGAAGTTGATCGATCAGTTTTTCATCTTCACCCGGAGAGACTGAATCTACGTCCTGACAAAGCCCGTTCTCGACAGCCTGCTGTAATAATAACTGCCTTATAACCAGTGATTGTGCCGCCATGTGCCAGGCTTGCTCCTGGTTTGGAGCAGGATGATATTGCATCTCCTGCCCTATTTCCTGGTCCGTTATCTCGGCCTTATTGATAAATATCGACATCGTGTGTAGCGTCCTGTATTAACCACGCTTCCTGACAATCTGGTAACCACGGCGGGTCAGGTACTGAATCGGCACACTCCAGACATGAACCAGCCGGGTAAATGGAAACACGAGGAAGATGGTCAAGCCCAGGACCAAATGAATCTTGAAGATAAATGCCTCACCAATTACAAACGAGGCAGCGTCACCCTGGAAAGTCACAATGTGCTGTGCCCAACTTGCCAATGCGAGCATGGAACTGCCATCCAAGTGCTGGGCTGAAAATGGAATCGTCAATAATCCCAAAACTAGCTGCACAAAAAGGATGAGAAGAATTGGCAGATCCGTGGGCTGTGATGTTGCCTTGATACGAGCATCAAGCATGCGCCGGCGTATCAGTAAAATCATGCCTACCAGGCAAATCAGACCGAATATCCCGCCTGCTGTCATCGCAACCATCTGTTTTGTGCCTGCTGACATCATGAAATGGTAGGCCCAGTGCGGTGTGAGCAGACCCATCAGGTGACCAAAAAACAGGGCAATGATGCCAATATGAAACAGGTTACTACCCAGTCGCATATCCTTCTTACTTAACATCTGGCTGGAGCTGGCCTTCCAGGTGTATTGATCACGATCATAACGCAGCAAACTGCCGAGAAAGAATACGGTGATCGCGATATAGGGGTAGATCCCAAAGAAAAACTGATTAATGTAGTTTGCCATGTTGATGCCTCCTACCGTGTGATTTTTATTTGCAAACCGTCATCAGGAGCTGTGCAAGCCCCGCAGTCGGATTGATCTGGTTGACCTGCAAATGCAGCCGCCTCTTCCCATTCCCGGTCCATGGCCTCCAGACTGGTGTCCTCAAGTTCCTGGTCCAGAACTTCCTGGATTATCTCCTCGCTCGGCTTAACCTTCGATAAAGCCACCAGCGCATTGAACAAGACGGCATACGATGAGTCCCGCTTTTTCAGACGGGTTGCAATGGTCGCCATGATATCGATCGGTTCACCGAGCAAAGCAATTGCTTCATCGACGGGACACAACGAGAGGAACTCGAGAAACAACGGAATAAAGTCGGGTAATTCCGCCTTGTCGATAAACAATCCTTTTTCCTCGTATGCATCAGAAAGATTAACCATCGCCTGTCCACGGTCACGCGATTCTCCATGGATGTGTTCAAACAAATGCAGCGAGTGCGACCTGCCCCGGTCAAAGGTAGATACGTACTCTTCCTGCACACTGAAAATATCCGATGTTTTCAATCTGTCGATGAAGGCCTCGACAGCATGTAAATGCTTCTTCGGCAGGAAGTTCTCCTGTTGCAGAAGCAATTCACATTCATCCAGGTGCGCTATCCACTCAGGTTTAGGATAGGACATCAACAGTCCCAGAACCTTAAATGTGTTCATTTGGAATGTCCTTTACCACTCATGGTATTTTTGTGAGTTGGGCTACCAAACAGGCTGACCTTACTTTGGCCATCAGAACAGCCATTACCAAAAGTGAAACCGCAGGAAGAGCGGTGATTAAAGGCAATTTCGTTATCAAATGGCGTTTTACCTGCATACTCACGGTGGTTGGTTGGAATGACATAGCGATCTTCATAACTGGCCAGTGCCATGATCCGGTACATGTCATCAAGTGTTTGCTCATCCAACCCGACACGATCCAATATCTCGGTCGCATTGACTCCATCAACAGTACGGGCACGCATATAGGAACGCATGGCGATCATGCGCTCCAGACCTTCAATGACCGGTTGTTCTTTACCAGCGGTCAACAGATTGGCCAGATACTTGACCGGAATACGTAACTTGGTGACATCAGGAATAACACCATCGCTTTCAATTTTGCCCTGGGCCGCCGCGTTTGTTATGGGTGACAGAGGCGGTACATACCAGACCATGGGTAAAGTGCGGTACTCAGGATGTAACGGGAAGGCCACTTTCCAATCCATTGCCATCTTGTAAACGGGTGAATTCTGTGCACCAGCGATCCAGCTATCCGGCACACCATCTTTTTTGGCCTGCTTGATAACCTCCGGATCGTTCGGGTCAAGAAAGATATCCAGTTGCGCCTGGTATAAATCTTCTTCGTCAGTGACGCTTGCCGCCTCGGAAATCCGATCAGCATCGTATAGCAACACACCAAGGTAGCGGATACGCCCGACACAGGTTTCCGAACAAACAGTCGGATCACCCGCTTCGATACGCGGATAACAGAACGTGCACTTTTCCGATTTACCCGACTGCCAGTTGAAGTAGATTTTCTTGTACGGACAGCCGCTGACGCACATACGCCAACCACGGCACTTGTCCTGGTCAATCAGTACAATGCCATCCTCTTCACGTTTGTATATTGCGCCACTGGGACAGGATGCAACGCAGGTTGGATTCAGACAGTGCTCGCACAAACGCGGCAGGTACATCATGAAGGTGTTTTCGAACTGACCGTAAATCTCCTTCTCGATGTTCTCAAAATTCATGTCCTTGCTACGTTTGCTGAACTCACCACCCAGGATTTCTTCCCAGTTGGGACCCCAGTGTGGTTTTTCCATCTGCTCACCGGTTATGGCAGATTCCATCCGCGCAGTTGGTGTCGTCTGAGATTCAGGTGCATTTTGCAGATGTTGGTAGTTATAGGTAAACGGTTCGTAATACTCATCGATTTCCGGCAAATCCGGGTTGGCAAATATCTTTGCCAGCAGACGGAATTTGCCACCCATCTTGGGTTTGAGCTTACTCTTGCCATGTAACTTCCAACCGCCATTCCAGCGCGCCTGGTTTTCCCACTCACGCGGATAACCGACACCGGGCTTGGTTTCAACATTATTAAACCATGCGTATTCCACACCCTGGCGCGAGGTCCAGACGTTTTTGCAGGTAACCGAACATGTGTGACAGCCTATGCATTTGTCCAGGTTAAGGACCATGCCAATTTGTGCTCTGATCTTCATGCTACAGCCTCCCCGGTGGTTCCGGCATTTGTTACCTTCCACTCAACTTTCTCGAGTTTGCGTACCACCACGAATTCATCGCGGTTGGAGCCGACCGTTCCGTAATAATTAAATCCGTAGGCCAACTGGGCATAACCACCAATCATATGGGTTGGTTTTACCACCGCACGTGTCACCGAGTTATGTATGCCACCACGGTGACCGGTTATCTGGCTGATAGGTGTATTGACGATCTTTTCCTGTGCGTGGTACATCATGACCATACCTTCCGGAACGCGCTGACTGACAACCGCCCGCGCTGCAATGGCACCGTTGGTGTTGTACAACTCGATCCAGTCATTGTCTTCACAGTCAATCTTGGCTGCATCGACCTCAGACATCCATATACAGGGCCCGCCACGACTCAGGGTCAACATCAGCAGGTTTTCTGAATAGGTGCTGTGAATGCCCCACTTCTGATGAGGTGTTATCCAGTTGAGAGCAACCTGTTTGGCGCCCTTGCCGTACTCATCCATCACCGGGGCGATCGTTTTGGTGTTGATCGGTGGTTTGTAGACACACAGGCTTTCACCAAAGTCCCGCATCCAGGCGTGATCCTGGTAGAAGTGTTGACGTCCGGTCAGGGTCCTCCACGGAATCAGTTCATGTACATTGGTATAACAGGCGTTATAACTGACATGTTCATCTTCCAGACCACTCCAGGTCGGTGATGAAATGATCTTGCGTGGCTGCGCCTGGATATCACGGAAACGGATTTTCTCATCCTGTTTGGGTAAGGCCAGGTGGGTATGGTCACGTCCGGTGATCTTACCCAGTGCCTGCCAGGCTTTCACTGCAACCTGACCGTTGGTTTCCGGCGCCAGTGACAACACCACTTCGCAGGCGTCAATATCAGTGTCGATATTAGGTAAACCCTTGGATACACCCTCATCGGTAACAAGCCGGTTCAGGTCACCAAGTTGCTTGACCTCATCCTCGGTATTCCATGCGATACCTTTACCGCCATTGCCGACCTTCGACATCAGCGGGCCTAGCGAAGTAAATTTTTTGTAGGTATCAGGGTAATGACGTACCACCTCAATATAGTTTGGCATCGTCTTGCCTGGAATAGGATCACATTCACCCTTCTTCCAGTCTTTCACATCCAATGGCTGGCCGAGTTCTGCCGGCGTGTCATGCAGGATGGGCAGCGCGACAATGTCGGTTTCCGTGCCGAGATGACCTACACACAATTCCGAGTAAGTCTTTGCCAGTCCCTTGTAAATATCCCAGTCGCTACGGCTTTCCCAGGCGGGATCAACTGCGCGTGACAGAGGATGAATGAACGGGTGCATGTCGGAGGTGTTGAGATCGTTCTTCTCATACCAGGTTGAAGATGGTAGAACGATATCCGAATAGACACAGGTGGTGGACATCCTGAAATCCAGTGTTACCACCAGGTCCAGCTTGCCCTCGGTATCGTGGTCAACCCATTCAACTTCACTCGGTTTCTGGCCACCGGTTTCGCCCAGATCCTTGCCAAGCACACCATTTTTGGTGCCGAGCAGGTGTTTCAACATGTATTCATGGCCCTTGCCGCTGGAACCCAGCAGGTTGGAGCGCCAGATAAACAGGTTGCGCGGGAAGTTGCGTGGCTCATCCGGTGCCTGGCAGGACATACGCAGGCTACCGTCCTTCAAACGGCCGGTAACGTATTCGACACTGCTGAGGCCGGCTTCTTTGGCCTTTTTCGAAAGCTCAAGCGGGTTTTCTTCCAACTGTGGTGCAGATGGTAACCAGCCCATGCGTTCGGAACGAACATTGCAGTCGATCAGACTCTGATTCTCCCAGGCTGACTTATCTGCCAGTGGAGAGAGAATTTCATCGAGCTCCAGTTTTTCATAGCGCCACTGGTTGGAGTGGGTATAAAAGAAAGACGTACTGTTCATATGACGAGGCGGGCGATGCCAATCGAGGCCGAAGGCCAATGGTAGCCAACCGGTCTGCGGGCGCAATTTTTCCTGGCCCACATAATGTGCCCAGCCACCACCACTCTTACCCACGCAACCGCACATGATCAGCATGTTCATGATGCCGCGATAGGTCATATCCATGTTGTACCAGTGGTTGATAGCCGCACCGAGGATGACCATTGAGCGGCCCCTGGTCTTATCGGCGGTATCGGCAAACTCACGTGCAATCTGGATAATCTGTGCCCGGTCAACACCGGTAATTTTTTCCTGCCAGGCAGGTGTATAGGGAATATCGTCATCGTAACTCTGCGCAACCTGGTCATCATCCAGACCGCGATCCAGACCATAATTGGCCAGCATCAGGTCATAGACAGTAACGGCTTTAACAGTACCTTCGGCCAGTTGCAGGGTTTTCACCGGTACTTTCCG
>JAOUCZ010000352.1 GCA_029859505.1 Lysobacterales bacterium
TGCTATCGATAAGGCTATAGCCATTGACCCTGATTTCCCTGAACTTTATATGGCGGAAGGCTCCTATGCTTACTGGGGTCTGCTGGACTATGACACTGCGCTTTTAAACCTGGATAAAGCCATTGCGCAAATGCCCAGCAGTGCCGAGGCCTACATGTGGAAAGGCTGGGCGTCACGCCGTGCCGGTCTGTGGGATCAGGCCATTGATTCCATGCAAATGGCCGTGAAGCTGAACCCGCGTGTGCCTTTCAACCTGCTGGAAACCGGGCAAACTCTCAGTTACTTTCGCCGCTATGAAGAGGCCCTGAAGTTCATAGAAGCAGCCTATAAGCTTGAGCCTGACAACTACTGGTCAAAGTCATACCTGGCCGACCTGGTACTGGTTGTGAATGGCGATACTGACAGGGCATCAACCCTGATGGTTGGTGCGCAATATACCAATGATATGGCATTTTTGATGCCATATTGGAATATCCAAATGATGACGGGGCATTTTGATGCAGCCCTCGATATTGCCCAGAAATGGTCGGTTGACTGGGAAATAGACGTGAAAAGTATCAACCTGCGTGAAAACCTGGTCGCTATATCCATGAAGGCTTTGGGACGGAATGCCGAAGCCATGGAAAATGCGCAGAAAGCTTTAAACCGTCTCGCACAGATGAAACAGCAGGGTCTCAACGACCACAGGGTCGCAGCGGCAGAACTGGATGCTTACGCGATTCTTGGTGATCAACAGAAGGTTTCTGAATTGGTCGAAAAAGTTATGACCACAAAACCGGCCGACGCCGTTGAAGACTTTAATACCAGGTATCGCATTGCAAAAAATTATGCCTATGCCGGCATGCCTGCTGAAAGTATCACCACACTGGACGCACTGCTTTCAGGTATTGGTCCCATTTCAGTACCCTGGGTGGAGTTGGACCCTGCGTTCAACGGCATCCGCAATCAACCCGAATTTATCGCCCTGCTGGAGAAGCACCGGTGAGTTTTTTTGCTGAACTCAAACGCCGCAATGTCTTCAAGGTGGCCGTCGCCTACATCATTGTGGCATGGTTGCTGCTGCAGGTTTCCGACACACTGGTGCCGGCCCTGCACCTGCCCGAATGGTTTAACTCCGGTGTTGCCTTCGTGCTGATTATCGGTTTCCCGATCGCCATGATCTTTGCCTGGGCTTTCGAAATGACACCTGAAGGCATCAAAAAGGAAAAAGATGTCGACCGTTCACAATCAATAACCAATGTAACAAGTCAGAAATTGAACAACGTGATTATCGGAGTGCTGGTACTCGCACTTGTTTATTTTGCGATCGATAAATTCATACTCGCCCCGGGCCGTACACTACCGGGGTCAGACCAAATTTCTCAACAGGCTTCCGACCATACCGCAGAAACCAATGAGAAAAGTGCTCTGACCCCTGTCGAAGTCACCCCAGACTCCATCGAAGCCAACAACAAATCCATCGCCGTCCTGCCCTTCGTCAACATGAGTTCCGACCCGGAACAGGAGTATTTTTCCGACGGGCTTTCCGAAGAACTGCTGAACTTGCTGGTCAAAATACCGGAACTGCACGTAGCAGCGCGTACCTCCTCTTTCTCATTCAAGGGTCAGAGCATCGAAATACCCGAAATTGCCTCCCGACTGAACGTGGATCATGTTCTGGAAGGCAGCGTGCGCAAATCCGGCAATCAACTGCGCATCACGGCCCAGTTGATCCAGGCGGATAACGGTTACCACCTCTGGTCGGAAACCTACGACCGCCAGCTGGATAACATTTTCCAGATCCAGGATGAGATCGCGCACGCCGTCGTCGATGCACTGAAAATCTCCCTGCTGGGCGAAGCCCCGAAGGTCAGGGAAACTGATTCGCAAGCCTACCAGTTGTACCTGGAAGGCCGGTACATAAGGCTCCAGGTATCAGCAACGACCATTCCCCGGGCTATCAGACTGTATCAACGCGCGCTCGAGATTGACCCGAACTATGCTCCGGCCTGGGCTGAGCTGGCCTATGCCTATATGTGGAACGGCGGTATCGGCGAAATGCCGATCGACGAAGCATTTGTGTTAGCTGACCAGGCCATTGCAAAGGCTCTTGAATCCGACCCTGACTATGCCATGGCATATTTTGTCAGGGGGGCATCAAATATCTTTAACAAGTATAACTTCAAGGCAGGTGTTGAAGACTACCAACATGCGCTGCGGCTTGATCCGGGCAATGCCTTCCTGATTGGTGCAAACGCCACTGGCGCCCGTGTGCTGGGGCGTCTGAACGAATCCCTGGAGATGTACGGGACAGCGCTTGAGCTGGACCCTCTCATGCCGGAGATACGTTCCTGGCAAGGATTGGTATACATGTATGCGGGCCGTCAGGATGAAGCGGAGACTGCTTATCAAACCACCCTGGCACTGAGCCCTGAACTTTCAGGCGGTCATTACCGGCTGGGCCGGACCTTGATAAACAAAGGCGACCTGCCCGCCGCACTGGCTGAAATGGAACTGGAAAACAGCGATGTATACCATTCCACCGGTCTTGCCATGGTGCACCACGCACTGGGTGACATTGAGGCCTCCCAGGAAGCACTGGATTACTTAATCGAAAAACATGCAGACGATGCAGCCTTCCAGATAGCCGAGGTCTACGGTTTCCGTAATGAACCCGACAAGGCCTTCGAGTGGCTCGAACAATCACTGGTCATCCGGGACAGCGGTATCGCTTCACTGCTGGGTGATCCCCCTCTGCGTGATTTAAGAACCGATACCCGCTGGCAGCCCTTCCTCGAAAAGCTGGGTCTGCTGGAATTCTGGCTCGAAATGCCTCCGGAACACGGAGGGCCCATCCAGTGAGCCTTTTTGCCGAGCTCAAACGCCGCAATGTTTTCCGCGTGGGTATTGCCTACGCAGTTACCTCATGGCTGCTGATCCAGGTCTCCGATATCCTGCTTGAATCTATCGGAGCCCCGCCCTGGGTCATGCAGACCATGTTTGTGGTTTTGGGCGTCGGATTTGTGATTACGCTGTTTTTTGCCTGGGCTTTTGAGCTGACGCCCGAGGGTGTCAAGCGTGAATCAGAGGTCGATCGCAGCCAGTCGATCACCCAGCATACAGGGCAGAAACTCAATTACACGATCATTGCCCTGCTGGTGCTGGCACTTGGTTACTTTGCCTGGGACAAATTCGTCACACAGC
>JAOUCZ010000113.1 GCA_029859505.1 Lysobacterales bacterium
TGGGTGCAGGATTATTCGGATGTGGAAAACTACGTGAAAATCGCATCGTTTGATGACCTAAAAGAAAACGAATTTAACCTCAACATTCCACTCTATGTTGAAAAAATCATCGAGGACAATTTGCCCAGCGTTGAACAGGCGATGGCCGATTTGAAACAGGCTTGGCAAGCAAGTTTGAAAGCAGAGAATCAATTTAAACATATCTTAAAGGACTTCATAAAATGAAGATGCCCTCAAGTTCGGCTCAAGATAGACAAGTGTTCGCCGTCAACGACAGTTGGACAAAACAAGGGGTTTGAATAAGAGAGTGTTTTGGCTCATCGTAACTCTGAAGAGGAACGATGATGACAAAGAGAAAAGACAGTGCCAAGAAAGCCATTCGAGATATTCGCCGGGCGACCCGCCGGCAGTATTCCGCAGAAGAAAAGATCCGCATTGTACTGGAGGGCCTGCGCGGTGAATCAAGCATTGCCGAGCTGTGTCGCAAGGAAGGGATCAACCAGAACCTGTATTACCGCTGGTCGAAGGAATTTCTAGAGGCTGGCAAGAAACGCCTGGCCGGTGATACTGCGCGGGAAGCCAATTCCGATGAAGTCAAAGGGCTGCGTCATGAAGCAGCACAACTGAAAGAAGCCCTGGCTGAAACCATACTGGAAAATCGCCTGCTGAAAAAAAGCACCTTCGGGGCTGGGGGCGACGATACATGAGATACAAAGCCTCAGAGAAACGCGAGATCATAGAGTTGGTAGAGCGCTCTTCATTACCAGTACGGCGCACGCTGGATCGACTGGGGATTCCCAAGTCGACCTTTTACGGTTGGTACGAACGCTACCGGGAAGGCGGCGATACCGCCCTGGAAGACACCCGACCCAACAGTGGAAAGGTATGGAACCGATTGCCGGTAAAGATAAGGCAATCAATCCTGAAACTCGCACTCGCGCGTCCGGAGCTGTCATCACGCGAAGTGGCAGTGTTGTATACCGAGCAGTACCGCTACTTTGTGTCCGAGTCGAGTGTTTACCGGCTGTTGAAATCCCATGACCTCATTACCAGTCCGGCTTTTATACTGATGAAGGCCGCTGACAGGTTCCAGAACCCGACCACGGCACCGAATCAGCTATGGCAGACCGATTTCACCTATCTGAAGGTGATTGGCTGGGGCTGGTTCTATCTGTCCACGGTGCTGGATGACTACTCACGCTATATCCTGGCCTGGAAACTGTGTGATGGTATGACGTCAAGGGATGTCAGCGATACACTCACTCTGGCCCTGAAAGCCAGCGGACTGGAAACAGTGAATGTAAATCACCGTCCACGTCTGTTATCGGACAATGGACCATCGTATGTATCCGCGGAACTCAAGGACTGGCTGGATGATCGAGGTATGGACCACACGCGTGGTGCACCTTATCACCCAATGACGCAGGGCAAGATCGAACGCTGGCACCGGTCGATGAAGAACCAGGTGCTACTGGAAAACTATTATCTGCCAGGCAACCTGAAAGCGCGTATCAAGGCGTTTGTTGACTATTACAATACTGAGCGTTACCACGAGAGTCTGAATAACCTGACGCCTGAGGATGTCTACACTGGCAGGGGACAAACGGTGCTTAATCGCCGCAGACGAATCAAGCAGAAAACGCTGGCTGAGAGACGTCGGCTATACTACAAGCAGAAGGCTGCATGAACATGAACCTGATGAGCTGAAAGTCCCTCTTAAATCTGATTCCTTTAAGTCCGGAATCCTTTGACGACGTACAATTCAAGCGTCAAAGCATTAAGAAGAGCTGGTTTTCTCTTCGCCGCTCTTTGAACTTTTGTCAAAAACTGATTCTGTCCCACTTCGTTAGATGGCCAACATAACGCCAAAACATATAGGAGGTATTCATCATCTTTCGACTTCGCGGTATTGTGAACATCGCAAGAAGGAACAGTTAGTAGATTTCTTCGATACTCCTTTCCACCCGGGGAGTCCTTGGGTTTTGGAAATAATGCTTTAGGAGGAACATGTTCGTCAGAAGTAGCAGGCTCGTCACAGTAATAGCAGATAGCTTCTTTCTTTGAAGTACTACTGACCGTCATCGCAATATCTTCTCCAGTTCAGCTAACGTTATTTAGATGGAAATTTGTACGTATCATTCCAACCTTCTGGATATGGCCCTTTTGATTTCACTCTTTGGATAGAAACACTTTGTTTTGCAAAAGTATTGTCGTTCTTTTGGTTTTTTAGAGTTTTCATATGAGTTGAAACTTACTGGTATGACGGGTGTTTCGCCTACACGCATCCGCGTTAATCATTGGAATCTTCTTTTGATTGAAAATCATAAGCTGGTTTCCTGTTCTAGAGTCCGCCTATGCCAAAACTACTTATCCAGGTCCAAAATCAGCTACGGGTTCATGATTATGAGATGATCTGCACACATGTGGTTAACCGGGGCGCTATGGGGGCACAGTCTCCACTGGATCAAATGACCTGATCCTGGTGCAGACCGTTCCGTGCTGTTATTCGATGGGTGACAGGGATCAACCGTTCATTACTCTGGAACTTATGGCAAGATAGCGGATGAATTAACTATTCTCTTCCTTAGGGTCTGTAAACGAAAACTCGATGCTTTATTTACGCAGTAACAGACGTGTTTTCATGGTCTTCTGCTGGCTGGCCTGCTTCCCGGTGGCAAGTTTGTGGGCGGGCCCACAGCCGGAGCAATTAGACCGGTTACAAGCCGATCTGACGCCAGTGGGTGCCTTGCGTGCGGGCAATACAGATGGCCGTATCCCGGAGTGGACCGGTGGCATTAATCAACCACCACAGGGATATCAACCCGGTACAGTTCATATTGATCCCTTTGATGGCGAAACAGCGCTGTTGCGTATCAATGCTTCAAACCTCGATGAACATGCTAATCATCTAAGTCCGGGTCATATTGCGATGCTCCGGAAATACAGCGAATCCTACTTCATGGATATTTACCCAAGCCATCGGAGCGCTGCTTTTGAGCAAAGGATTTACGATAAAACCGCTGCAAACGGGATTGCCGGCCACCTGACACCCGATGGTGAAGGCGTACTGGACGTAGCAGAAGGATTTCCCTTTCCATTCCCTGACAACGGCCGTGAACTCATCTGGAACCACAAGCTCAAGTACAAGGGACTTGGCAGTATCCGTCGTCTCAACCTGGTCAATGCAACCGCTGGTGGCAAATACCAGTTGGTGAACATGCAAATTGAAGTGCTCAGCCAGTATCACCAGCCAGGTGCAACCCTTGAGTCTATCGACAATAGACTGCTCTACCTGATGCAAACCATCAATTCGCCGGCACGCCTTGCCGGTACGCTGTTACTGGTTCATGAGTCTGTTAACCAGGCGCTGCGTCCACGCGATGTCTGGACCTATAACCCGTCGCAAAAACGCGTCATACGGGCACCAAATGTCGCTTATGACAACCCCTCCGCGGCGACCGACGGGCTGGCGGTCAGCGACATGGCGGACATGTTCAATGGTGCGATGGATCGTTTTGACTGGTCACTTGAAGGCAAGCGTGAGATTTATGTGCCTTACAATGCATACCGGGTACATGGCAGCCCTTCTGACTACAAGGAACTGGTATTACCCGGTCATCTTGATTCCTCACTGTTGCGCTACGAGTTGCACCGGGTGTGGGTGGTGGAAGCCCGTTTGCGCGAAGGCTCACGACATATCAACCCGCGCAGAACCTTTTACCTGGATGAAGACAGTTACCAGGTATTGATGGTCGAACACTATAACAAGCGTGGTGAGTTGTGGCGTTTTTCGGAAGCGCACCCAATTGTGTTCTACGAAGTTCCAACACTGTGGACATCCGTCGAGACACATCATGACCTGCAGTCAGGGCGGTTTGTCTCCTACAGGCAGGACAATCGTAACGGCGCGGCAAATTTCAACGTGGATTTGTCGGCCAAGCAGTTTTCACCACAGTCCCTGCGTCGTAGAGGTCGACGTTAACAAACTGGTGGATTGGGCTTGGGGAATTACAAACCACTCAAGGTCTGATCAGAATATAACCGTCATCTACCCTGTCGATGATATGCGCAACACCGGCCTGTACCATGATGGCATCGGGATTGATTTTTGGACGGCTTCCGCCTGTTCTTTCCATGGTATCGAGCGTATTGCGGCAAACATAAAAGCGTACGCCATTTTCAACCAGGCTGGATATCCGGACCTGGTGGGGGCTATCGACGTACATCAGACGCACACCTTTACCGAAAGTCACGATCTCGATATCAATCATGTCCGGGCCGCCATAGTTCTTGATCAGGTTATTTGCCGTATCAAGTACAACGGCCTCATTGGCCTGATCACTCAGCTGTAAAATGATGTGTTTTTCTGCGAAAGGCTTGAACTCTTCACCTTGCACTTCATTGGCCATCGCAAGCTGCACAGCGATAAACAGCCATGCGCTCATTAGGCCAAGCACGATATTTTTTGATTTCATCCGCTTTAGCTTATCTTACCGGCGTAATCAGCGATACCCTTGTTGCCAGCCACGTTGATCAGCCTGGGCGTGTCAACATTTTCAACTTTGACGGTTTTCCGGTCACGCAGATACTCTGCTACCATATCCCAGACCGGCGGACCGGGAGACTTTGACCCCACCGTGGCCCAACCGGCCACCTTGTAGGTTTTGTCAGCACTCAGAGGTGTGCCGTCATGCAGGCTTAAATCGCCAATGCGCTCGCCCATCGACCGGCCCGGATCACAACTGTAGCTGAGCCCACCGACACGTACCATGTCACCACCCTGCTGATAATAGGGGTCCTCGTGGAACAGGTTGTCGGCCACACTTTCAAGAATCATCTTGAGCTCTGAACCCTGCATATCCCTGACATAGGTCTCAGGATAGGTCATGGCGGTCTGGTCCATCAGGCGTTCCATGGTGATGGTCTGACCCGGTAGAATGGATGTACCCCAACGGAAACCGGGTGACAGTGCAATCTCCGCGCCACCGACTTCACGCATGGCATCACAGATAACCTGGTCAAAGGTGCCGTTGAAGTTTCCACGACGATACAAAAGGGATTCAGTTACCGCCAGGGGCTCATTTAACTTATCCAAAAATGGCCGTCGTACCTCATCGATGTAAGTCTGCATACCCTCATCAGCCGGCAGCAGGTTTGAGAAGACAGGCAGCAACCGATAGCGGTAATTGTTGACTTTGCCCTCACCCAGATCGAGATCGAGCACAGCCAGGAATTTGCCATTTGATCCGGCATTGGTCACCACCGTTTTTCCACCGGGGTTATTCACCACAACCGGTTTGGGAACTGCATCATGGGTGTGGCCGCCAAGAATGAAGTCGATACCCGTAACGACACCGGCCATCTTCACATCAACATCCATACCGTTATGGGACAGTACGATGACTGCATCAGGACGGTGTTCGGCACGGATACTATTGACCAGTTCCTGCATGTCGGAATCGCGGATACCAAATGACCAGTCGGGGATAAATCGCGACGGGTTCGCAATAGGTGTGTAGGGGAATGCCTGGCCGATGACTGCAACCTTGCGCCCGCCCATTTCCCTGATCGTGAACGGCTTGAACGCATGTCCGGTGTCCTCATCATAAACAGGCGCGTCGTCGAACATCGCCTCTTCAGTGACAAAAACATTTTGCGCGATAAACTCGCCCTTGAATTCCGAGATGTTTTCCAGGATCTCATCCTGCTGGTAGGTGAATTCCCAGTGCCCGGTCATGATATCCACACCAAGACGGTTGCATGCCTCTACCATGTCCTTACCTCGTGTCCACAAGGCCGTGGCAGAACCCTGCCAGGTATCACCACCGTCAAGCAGAAGCGAATGGCCATCGGCCACTTCCGCGCGTTGGCGGTCTACCAGGGTCTTCAAGTGTGCAAAACCACCCACTTTGCCGTAGGTTTCAGCAGCAGCGGTAAAATCAAGAAAGGTAAAAGCATGTGCTTTGGCCGTTCCGGATTTTATGCCGGCATGGTCCAACAGGTGAGCACCGACGAGATGTGGCGGACGACCTGAAGCCGCACCGATTCCGATATTTACATTCGGTTCACGGAAATACACCGGCTCGAGTTGTGCATGGCAATCTGTGAAGTGTAACAACCGGGCATTACCGAAAGACGGGAGGCTGTAAATGTCGTCTTTCGATTGACCTGCAGCACTGACGGGTAATATTCCTGCAGCACTTGCTGCGCCCATAATCGTGAGAAATTCACGTCTGTCCATCATGGCTTGAATCTCCGCTTATTTAGGTACGCCGTTTTGCCAGGTCTTCTTTTCTCTTTCAGCCGTTGCAACTGCCAACTCACCCTGCAGCCTGGCTTCATTCGCCAGTTTGACGGCCAAGTCAAAGTCACCTGATGCTGCGGCCTCTTCAGCATCTTTTAATAAAATTTCAGAGGTACTCCACAACTGCACTTTGCTTTCGGCATCGCTAAGTGTTTCCCGGGCTTTTGTCAGCGCCGCCTGGTATTCGGCAGCATCCGCTGCCAGAACAGAAGCGGGAAGCATCAAAAATGCCAACGAGACAGAAGCCAGAACCATAATTAGATATTTCATTCGTGTTTCCCCTTCAGCGACGTGAAGCCGGCCCGTTCATTTCCATGTCATTGCTCATGAACGACAGAAAATATTCAAGTTCCCGGTATACCCGGCTCTGTGGGTCATAGGGCTTGGCGCGGACCTGTGAATTGCATTCCCTGAAGCGTTTATGCAGCGTGCCAATCTCACCCCACTTGGAACGATAGACCGGCCAGTGAGTAGCCTGTCCGAGCATACCGCTCAAGCGGTCGGCACGAAGCTGAAATCCAGCCGATTGCATATGACAGTTTTCACAGGCGAACTCCAACTGGCCGCGGCGTGTATAGTAATACTCCTTGCCCGATTCATAGGCTGAAAGCGCCCTTGGATCGTCAGGTATAACGACACTCATCTTGTTGCCGCGAGAGGTAAAAGCCATGTAGGCCGAAATGGCTGCCAGTTCACCTGTCAGCCATGGCAACGGTTCTTCCCCATTGTCTGTCCTGCACTGGTTGATGGCGAGTTCCAGTGTAATGATCTCACCGGAATCCTTGTCGAAACGGGGATAGTTCTGCTTGATACCAATACCACCGTTCTCAAAACAATCCGCATAGCTTTTGCTGTTGGCGAACGGCTCATTGAAAGCTTCCTCACCCTCTTCAATAGCTATCTCATAGGGAGGGAAGTCTTCCATTTCCAGCCACTGTTCACGGGCGCCTTCATCAAAGGCGTAGAGGCCATTGATCATCTCATTCAGATCCATGTCCGGAAAACGCTGGGTGAAAAACTCCCTCAAAGCGAGTCTGTCTTCTTCAGGTGTCGCATAAACGTCTACCGTCACTACGAACAGAAAACATGCAATTAAAAACTTTTTCACTGATTTCTCTCCGTAAATCCTAAATGCTGCAGCTTGCTAATCGGCATACTTATTTGAATGTAACTTCTGATACAGAGGTATCGCCGGTATTATCCCGCCAGCTGATCTCCAGTTTATCACCAGGCTTGGCACCTTTAAATTTGAATGCCATGTAAGGGTTTTTCGAAACACCCGTGCCCCAAAAGGCAGTATTAACAACGTTTCCATTGTGCTTGCACACAACTTCTTCGATATAGTGCTTTGGCACCGTTTCGCCAGTATCAGCATCAACCCTGGCACCTGATTCCATCGGATGCGGCATCAATGCCTTCACTTCGGCAACATCACCCTTGATTTTTGCCTTGATTTTGATTGGTTTACCCATAATAAAATTCCTTTGCTATAAACGTCCGGCTATGATCAGCCGCCGCAACCGCCAATGGTCACTTTGACTTCTTTGCTTGCGGAATATAGTTTTCCACCCGCCTTGACGACCGTTTGTACCTTTGAGCTTTCACCCATCTTGATTCTGACCGAAATTTCCGGAACAGACTGGGGTGATAATTCGAACATGGCGACCAGCGGGGTCGGATTGTTTTCTACCATCACGCTGATTGATTCAACATCAGTCAGAGCAGTTGAGACGGTTACCGGCACTACTGCACCGTTTTCCGCAATATCCGGCACTTTTAATGTTACCTGGTCACTCTCAGTGATTGGCCCTTCAAACAGGTCGCCAACGACACTTGCAGTGTTATCTGCATCAAATGCCGCATCCGGTCTTGATGCTAAAAGCCAACGTGGAACTGCCATTACGGCGGCAGCGGTAAATAAGCTCCTGATCAGAGCCCTGCGTTGTAATTTCATCGAATAACTCCCATAAAAAAATCTCTCACAATGATTGAATGTAATCTGTGACCAGGTCGATCTCTTCCTCGGTCAATATCCTGTTACGGCCAAATGGTGGCATCCTTGTGTCAGGGTTCTTGGTCGTTGCATCCCAAATTTGTGCACGTAGATCATCACGGTCGGGATAGCGCATTTTCATGGCAATTAGCGGAGGTCCGTAATTGCCGGTCAGTTCACCGCCCTCAACATAATGGCAGGCGAGGCAGTTGCCCTTCGAGCGGTTGAAGGTAATTGCCTTGCCCTGCTCCAGCCTACTCATGGATTCAACATCTTCAGCAGCAAATATGGGACTGGCTAATATGGCAACGGTCAAACCGAGTTTGGCCATCAGAAAAGCTTTCTTATTTATCATAGTTTTTATCTAGTCCTGAATGGCCTGTTCGATCAGGTAGTCTACCGCCGAGGCGACTTCCTCATCACTCAACTGAATGTGTCCGCCCTTTGGCGGCATGACACCGATTCCATTGATGGCATTGCTAACCATTTTTTCCCGGCCCAGTGCAATTCGATCAGACCAAGCGGCGGCATCCCCGGTCATTGGTGAACCGGCCACTCCGGCACCATGACACATCAGGCATGCTTGCTGATAGATCTTCTCTCCACCTTCCGGTGCAACTTCAATAACCGCTACACTCTCCTCTTCCTGCAATGTTGCAATAGAGGGCTCAGAGGTGATTTTAACACTCGCCGGATCTTTGCAATTTTTCATACAACCGGTGTTGCTGGTATCCGGCCGGTCGTCAAAAAAGAAACCGTCCTTGTTTGGCATTTCAATGGAAGCCAGGTTGTCCGCGGTCAATACAAAATCATCTTCGACCAGGTCATTCAAATACAGCACATAGGCCGTTATTGCATAGACCTCTTCATCCGTCATTGATTGAGGCTGGGGGAAAGGCATTGACCGGTGGATGTAATCCCATAATGTACTCGCATACGGCCAGTAGCTGCCGACCGTTTTTTCCGGCCTTTCTTCAGTTAAAGTGCCTTCACCACCCGATAAAACGGGATAGCGGCCAACACCTTCACCAAAAGAACCGTGACAAGAAGCGCATTTCTCCTCGTACATCATTTCACCATCTTCAACCGAGCCGCTACCCGGTGGAAGACCTTTGCCATCGGGTCTGATATCAATATCCCAGCCGGCAATCTCGCTGTCAGTTGCAGGCGTGCCAATACCATACTGGCCGTCTTTGGCCGAAGCCGGCATGGCTACCAACATTGTACTCAATAAGAAAACGACGTTAGCTAATCTGGACATTGGTCACCGTCCCGTCTGCATGTAAACGCCAGGTGTGAATGGCATTCTTGTGATAAATCGAACTGTTACCACGTGCCTCCCTCAACTGCGTAAAAGTAGGTTGAACATAACCGGTTTCATCCGTTGACCGGCTTTGAATCAGTGCGGGTGAACCGTCCCAGGTAAAATCGAGACTGAAACGGGTCAGCGCCTTGGGTAGAACCAAACCCTTGAGACGTGCCTGCTTCCAGTTCACACCACCGTCAAAAGACACATCGACACGTTTGATCTTTCCACTTCCGGACCAGGCCAGGCCTTCCAGTTCATAGCGGCCTTTTTGCTTCAGTGGTTTCTCAGGACACGGGAACGTCACCACCGAATTACCTTCCTGCACATAGCTGAATTTCCTGGCGCGACCGTCAGCCAGTAAATCCGTGTACTTGGATGTTTCCTCGCGGTGATACCAGGGTTTGTCACCAATCTCCAGGCGACGCAACCATTTCACACTGGTGTTGCCTTCCCAGCCGGGGTTGAAGATACGCACCGGGTAGCCCTGTTCAGGCCTCAGCGGTTCGCCGTTCTGGGCATAAACAATCAGGGTATCGTCCAGCGCCTTTTCCATCGGGATGCTTCGGCTCATATGTGAACCATCAGACCCTTCGGCCAGCACCCATTTGCCTTCAGGTTTAACCCCTACTTCTTCCAGCAAGGTACTCAACAGGACACCGGTCCACTCGCAACAAGAGATCATTCCGTGGGTAAACTGAAGGGCATCCATTTGCGCAGCACGCCACTCCATACCGCCATTGGCGGGACACTCCAGAAAATTAATGGCCGATGTACTCGGGAATCGCCGCAGATCATCGAGGGTAAAAATCAGTGGCCTGTCAACCATACCGTGGATCATCAGGCGATAATCATCCGGATTGATTGTTGGCACGCCTGCGTGATAACGCTCAAATACGAGTCCGCTTGGTGTAATGATGCCGTCAAGCTCTGCCAGAGGCGTGAAACTTATGGCTGCAATACGGTCTGCCGTCAACCAGGGAACCGTACGGCGCACAATATCACTTTCAAAGGGTGAAGGCTGACCATAGGGATTTGTGATAACACCCGCACCCAGTGACCGACTCCATTCAGGCAGGTTGGGGGGCAAATTATTTTCTGCCGCATTCAAGGTGGATGCAAATTGTACGCCTGCCAGGGCGCCACCGGCGACCACCAGACCTTTTTTCAGAAAATCACGACGCTGGGCCGGATCAACTTTACTTGCTTCCTGCGAAACCTTTCTCAATACGGCAGGACCGCTACCGGGTTTTGAAAACATTTAACTTCCTGATTTGAAATTTATCGGCAAATTTGCCGTAGGATGGTGTATATTAGAAAATCTTAACATAAAAAACAACTGTTGATAATATGTGAATTTTAAGTGGATTACACTTAACGTAGACTTAAAACCGATGAAGATCCATAAAACAATCCTATTTGCCCTGCTGTTT
>JAOUCZ010000353.1 GCA_029859505.1 Lysobacterales bacterium
GACCGTTTTTTGTGGCGCACTTGCCGGTGCCGGACTGGGGTTTCTGTGGTTTAACACGTATCCGGCGCAGGTGTTCATGGGTGATATCGGCGCACTGGCCATGGGTGCGGCACTTGGTCTTATTGCGGTAATCGTACGTCAGGAACTGGTATTCACACTGATGGCCGGTGTTTTTGTAATGGAAACTTTGTCGGTCATTTTACAGGTAGCCTCATTCAAGCTGACCGGTAAAAGAATATTCCGCATGGCACCGATTCATCATCATTTCGAATTGAAGGGCTGGCCCGAACCCCGGGTCATCGTGCGTTTCTGGATTATTTCGGTAATCCTCGTATTGGCAGGTCTGGCGACCTTGAAGATAAGATGAGAAAGAAAGTCAGCCAACATCAGGCCTTGCGCGGGTCGCGACTGAACAGATCGATAAAGGCGGACTCCTGGCTGCTGATCCCGGTGTTGTTGCTGGTTGCCTCCGGCCTGGTAATGGTGGGTTCCTCATCAATTGCGGTTGCTGAGAGTCATGGTGTGGCGACTTACTACTACCTTTTGCGTCACCTGATATACATCGTGTTGGGTGTGATGCTTGCCTGGTGCTTCCGGTCGATTCCTATTGATTTTCTTGAGCGTGTCAGTCGCCCGCTAATGTTGCTGTCGGCTTTGTTGTTACTGCTGGTGTTTATTCCCGGTATCGGACGCACTGTTAACGGAAGTGCTCGATGGATAACACTGGGTTTTGCAAATTTCCAGGTGGTGGAAGCGGTTAAGGTCATGGTGATTATTTACATGGCCGGATACCTGGTGCGAAAGGCGGATATGGTCAAGATAAGGTTTTTCGATACGCTCAAACCGCTGTTGCTGGCCGCCATGTTAACCGGCATCTTGTTGTTGCAGCCAGATATGGGCAGTGCGGCTGTGATCACGGCAATTGTGGGCGGTATGGTGTGGTTGGCAGGTGCGGCCTGGCGGCATCTGTTTGTGCTTGGAATGGCAGCAATACCGGTATTCGGATTTGCGGCAATGGAGCCCTACCGGTTGAGACGTATCGTCAGCTTTATGAATCCATGGGAAGACCCGTTTAACAGTGGCTTCCAGTTAACCCAGGCCCTGATCGCAGTTGGCCGTGGTGAAGTATTTGGTGTCGGGCTGGGTGCCAGTATTCAGAAGCTGTTTTACCTGCCTGAAGCGCATACCGATTTCATATTTGCAGTACTGGCCGAAGAGTTTGGTTTGTTGGGTGTGGTTTTTATCTTGTCCCTGTTCATGTTGCTGGTTGCCCGCATCATGATTATCGGCCTGATGGCCCACAGAAGGGAACGGCCATTCGCGGGAAACATCGCTTACGGCATCGGTCTTTGGATAGGATTACAGGCCCTTGTCAGCATGGGTGTCAACCTGGGTGTATTACCTACCAAGGGTCTCACTCTGCCGTTGATCAGTTCCGGCGGCAGTAGCGTGTTGATGACTTTCGTGGCCCTGGGCATTGTATTCAGAATCCGCTATGAGCTTGATCGTGATGCGCCTCTGACTGTCGCACGTACACCTAACCTGGCCGGAGCACGCCGATGAGCCGTGCCGGTAAGGGGGTATTGATCATGGCAGGAGGCACCGGCGGACACATTTTCCCCGGTCTTGCAGTCGCGGAGGTTCTGCGAAAGCAGAATATACCGGTACGCTGGCTGGGTGCTGAAGGTGGTATGGAGACACGTACGGTCCCTGCAGCAGGCATTCCTCTCGACGTGGTTGCCATCACCGGCTTAAGGGGCAAGGGTCTGATGCGTTGGATAACCATGCCTTTAAAGTTGTTGCGAGCTGTCTGGCAGGCCAGACGCCTGTTGGAAGCTAACCGGCCTGGTTGCGCTGTTAGTTTTGGCGGTTATGCGGCAGCTCCCGGTGGTATCGCTGCATGGACCAAGGGTATCCCGGTACTGGTGCATGAACAAAACCGGATTCCCGGATTAACCAACCGTTTACTCACCCGTTTTGCCCGCAAAATCCTACAGGGTTTTCCGGGAACATTTCCGCAGGAATTGTCAGCCATTGATAGCGGTAATCCGGTGCGTCACGAGGTCGCTGCGCTGGACGAGCCGCAAACCCGTCTGGCCGGTCGTTCCGGCCCTGTCAGGGTGCTTGTAACCGGTGGAAGCCAGGGTGCCCAGGTGTTAAACCAGGTGGTTCCTGCAGCGTTCAAGGTGCTTTCCTCAACCACATCGGTTGAAATTCGCCACCAGGCTGGTGCAAAGCGCGTGGATGAGGCGACTGAAGCCTATGCAACAGCGGGTGTGAAAGCTGAAATTACGCCTTTTATCAGCGATATGGCCGAAGCTTACAGCTGGGCTGATCTCGTGATTTGCAGGTCTGGCGCACTCACCGTTGCAGAGCTGGCTACGGCCGGAGTGGCATCGGTGCTGGTACCGTTTGCGTTTGCCGTAGATGATCATCAGACCCGTAACGCTGAATACCTTGCCGATGCCGGGGCGGCAGTCATTCTGTCTCAATCCTCAGTTGACCCGCAGATACTGGCCACAGCGTTGCAGCCATTACTTTCTGATCGTTCCGTATTGTTATCCATGGCCATTGCGGCAAGGCAAAAAGCACTGCCAGATGCAGCTGAAAAGGTAGTTGACGCCTGCCAGGAGTGGGTTGCCCCATGACTACGCACAGTGGACATTTACGCCCAATGCGACGTATCAGGCGTGTTCACTTTGTGGGGATCGGTGGCACCGGTATGAATGGAATTGCCGAAGTACTCGTCAACCAGGGGTTTGAAGTCAGTGGATCCGATTTGAAGGAGTCCGCTGCTACCCGACATCTCCGGGGGCTTGGAGTGAGGGTCGTGATCGGTCATGACGGCGAACTTGTTGGTGGTGTGGATGTGCTGGTTGTCTCAACAGCAGTACCTGAAGATAATCCCGAAGTTATCGCGGCCAGGGAGCTCAGAATTCCGGTCGTACCAAGGGCCCAGATGCTGGCGGAACTGATGCGCTTTAAACGCGGAATCGCCGTAGCCGGTACTCATGGTAAGACGACGACAACCAGTCTGACTGCCAGTCTGTTGGCCGAGGCGGGTATGGATCCGACCTTTGTCATCGGTGGCGTGGTAAATGCCTGGGGTAGCAATGCGAGGTTGGGGCAGGGTGAGTTCCTGTTGGCCGAA
>JAOUCZ010000114.1 GCA_029859505.1 Lysobacterales bacterium
GTAAGCATTATTCAAATATCTTCAGTCTGACAATTCCTTGGGCAATGGATAGCCGGGGTGATTCTCCTTAAAGCGTTCCAATGCAATTTTCCATGCTTCATCCCCGGATTGCTTTAACAGGATGATCTCCTGTAACTGCTGTTCAATCTCAGCATCCGTTTCAGCCAAATTGTCAATCTCTCCTGTTAATCCAATCGTGACCGTGGCAGGCTCGGCTTGTTTTGAGATCACCTCACGTTCAGCAACGTCATCGGCCAATGCCGTGTCTCCCAAAAGCTGCTCTTCAAGTACAGGTTCATTGCCTGACAAATCTTTATCGATGCTATCCGGTTTGGTTTGCGGGATTTTCGTTGCATATCCGGAATTGAGAGGATCCGTTACTGCTTCTTCGGCTTGCTCATCAATGGTAATTTCCACTGCAGCACTTTGCGGTTCAGTGGCGACCGGTGCTGCCTGGTTCGCGTCAAGCCGTTTTCCCCTTTCCTCCTTCAACTCCATATCCTGTTCAGAGGCTCGCATCACCGGGGATTGCTTTTTGTCAGCATTTTCAAGTCGCAAGCGCCCCGGCTCACTCATTTGTATGTCATTTTCAAAGTCCGGTAGCTGTTCGCGCTGATTAAGGAAAAGGGAAATCGCCAGTACGACGACCGCTGTGGTGGTCAAACCATGCAGCCAGCCAAACTGCATCCAGTGAGGTTTGTTCTCCACCGCGCGATGTGCACGGTTCAAGATGGCCTGATCCAGTAGTTCCGGTGGCTGTTCATCCGATAACTGCGTATAAGCCTGGTCGAGTTTTTTCATACCCTCGTCCAGGGACTTATCGTTTTCACCATTATTGTGAACACTGTTCATTCAACCAGGCTCCGTTTGAGATAGTTAACCGCATAACGCAATCGACTCTTTACCGTTTCCCTGCCGACTCCTGTCACCCTGGCAATCTCCTCCATTTTAAGACCTGATTCAAGTTTAAGCAGCAGGGTATTCCTTTGATCCACAGGCAGGGAGCTTATGCCAGCACGCAAAAGCTCATTCTGTTCGTTTTCGATGGCGCCTTTTGATGGGTCCGGACCCGTGTTGGTCAAGGTATCGGGTTCCACAGAATCTTCAGGCCGCAGGCGTCGAAAATGATCGACGAGGTGGTTGTGAGCGATCCGGTACATCCAGACTTTGAAAGGTGCTTTTGGCTTGAAGCTGTGCCGTGCTTTTATGATTTTTTCCCAGGCACCCTGGTAGAGGTCATTGGCGGTGGCGGGATTGTTCACCTGTCGAATAAAGTAACGATAAAGGGGTGCGCGATGGCGGGCATAAAGTTGATCGAAGGCCCTTGCATCGCCCTTTGCGTATCGCTGCATGAGTTTTTCGTCGGATATCTCCCGCATGAATGCAGCGTAGCCGATACGGATCAAGTCGCCAAGTGCGTGCTGTGAATTTACCAGTAATTCCTTGGCATACATGATTCTATACCTGGTCTGTCGAGGGCAAAGTCATCCCCGCGAAAGCGGGGACCTCACAATATTGAAAATGAAGTTGGCCATGGTTTTCGTTAAACCTAAAAAGATCCCCGCTTTCGCGGGGATGACTTTTCTATTGTTCGAAGTCCGGTAATCTCCTCTGTTATCCTTCGTCCATGTTTTGTGCAACATTGGCCGTTGTATCAAGTGTTTCCGCGAGACTGACCAGTTGCATAAACTCACTTCGGTAGCCATGCGGGTCCGTATCCCTGGACTGGCGGGCTAATTCCTCGATATCGTCATAGCTGAAATCTTCAAGGTATGTGCCACCGCGTAACTTTTGTCCGAAAGCTGCCACTGCTGCTGCGAAATTGAAGCTGTCACTACCGCGGGCGTTGATTCCACTGTCCATTACAGGTGACTGAATCAGTTTGGAGTTTGACTCACCGGGTAATTTGTAACGTATACGGAGGTGTGCGAGCTCATTACTGAATGCTGCATCATTGCGTTCACTTGTGATCGGATCTGACTGGTAGCGCCTGGCTGGCAAACGTTGTCCTTTGCTTCCGGTGATGCTGATTTCATACAGTGCCGTTACCCGGTGTCCTGCACCGATCTCACCCGCATCTACCTTGTCATTGGCAAAGTCTTCTTCGTTCAGCATGCGGTTTTCATACCCGATCAAGCGATACTCGGAAACCAGGGCAGGGTTGAATTCGATCTGGATTTTGACATCTTTGGCGATGGTCAACAGGGTTGCCGAAAGCTCTTGGGCCAGTACTTTTTTGGCTTCGTTCAGACGGTCTATATAGGCATAATTGCCATTGCCTTCATCCGCCAGTTGTTCCATCAGGTGATCATTGTAGTTGCCGGTTCCGAAACCCAGGGTTGTCAGCGCGATACCCTCTTTGCGCTTGCGTTGAATCAGGTCAATTAATTCTTCGGTGCTGGCCAAACCAACATTGAAATCACCATCGGTTGCCAGGATTACCCGGTTTACACCATTTTCAATGTAATTCTGTTGAGCCAACTGGTACGCAAGCTGGATTCCTGCCGCACCATTGGTTGAACCGCCTGCCCGCAACTGCTGCAAGGCATGCAATATTTCGGCTTTGCAATTACCGGGTGTTGGCGCAAGCACGACACCTGATGCACCTGCATAAACGACGATACTGATGCTGTCACGTGCATCCAGTTGACCGACCAGCATGGTCAGACTTTGTTGCAGCAATGGCAGTTTATCGGCAGAGTGCATGGATCCGGAAACGTCGAGTAGAAATACAAGGTTGGAAGCCGGTAATTGTTCCCTGGCTACCTTGTAGCCCTGGATACCAATACGCAGTAAGCGGGTATCGCTATTCCATGGTGTGGGAGCGATTTCGGTGCTGACCTGGAAGGGTGTTTCCGAGCTTTTCGGATAAGGGTAATCGTAGTTAAAGTAGTTGATAAACTCCTCGACCCTAACGGCATCTTCAGGCGGTAACTGCCCCTGGTTAAGCCAGCGGCGCATATTGGAGTACGCGCCGGTATCCACATCAATGGAGAATGTAGAAACCGGTTCGCTTGCAACGCGCTTTACATTTTGACTCTCAATATGCTGGTAGTTTTCACGGTACAAGGGTTCACTTGCGTGGCGAATACCATTAAGAACCATTCCCGTTGTTGGCCGGGCGTGTTTGGCAACCATCATCTGGTCCCCTGACACCTGTTCAATTGCCGCCATGGCATCGAATTCATGCAATACCGCCGGGCTGTTTTGCGATGCCGGTCGATCCGGTTTACTGCGGTCATCCCTTAGGTTTCGTTCCTTCGGCTCGGGCATCGAGATAATGGCGTATTCGTCTTCCGCCTTCTTACCGGCTACTTGCCGCACTCTTTCTTCCACACGACGCTGCTCCTCATTGTCGACAGCGACCTGAACGTCTTCGTTCTTGTCCACCGCACAAGCTGTGAGCGTGGTGACGCAAAGTGTGATTAATAGTGACTGGATTTTCATTTTTTACTCCTGGTTTGTTGAGAAAACTTCATTTCGTACTGGGTTAATACGTGGGTAGGAGTAAAAAGGGGTTAAGTTGTAGGTTTCAAATTGGAGAGTAGGGCGCTGGGGCGGGTATTGTCTTACCAGGACTCGGCACAAGTACATACCCCAGGGCACCCTCTCGACCGTTTCACGGTCTCACCTTGTCCCTGTAGCCTCTTCCTCGACGTCCTGTCTCGTAAGGTCCTGGTAAGACAATACCCGCCCCAGCTTCAGCCTTACCCAAGTCCTTTTATCTGAGACCAATGTTCTTTGATTACGCACAGAGCCGAGGGTGTACGGTACCTTGCTTCCGGACCTTACGAGACAGGATGTCGAAGTTGAGCGACACAGGATGTGCTTGAGCGGGTCCGGAAGCAAGGTACCGTGCGGCCTTGGCGCCCATACGGAAAACTATTTTCTGTCGAGAGATTTTTTGATGATCTTGCTAGTAGTTGAATGAACCTGACCATCATGAAGCTGGGTGACGAGAGCCTGTTTCTCCTTTAAACCCCCAACTGAACTGACGGCTTTTCCAGATGCTGCATCGGTCACAATGGCATACCCCCGGGCAAGGGTGGGTAAAGGTCCAACTGCGTTAAGGGTTCTTTCCAGATTATTAAGTTTCAGTCTCCGCTCAGGAACGATTCGTTTACCTGCTTGCAGCAAGCGGCGGTTTCCAAGTTCCTGGACGTATTGCCGGCGCTGAGGAACGATACGTGAACCGGCAAGTAACAGGCGTTGACTGGCCTGTTGCAGCATTTTGCGGTGTTGCGCCAGGCGCTGACCCGGGTGCTGTTGAACTAAACGGTGTGCAAGGTGATCCAGTTTCTGGGAAAGCTGTTGAAGCAACTGCGTGCTTCTTTGCTGAAGGCGATCACGGAGTAGAGCCAGATTCTGTTTTAGTGCGCGTTGGTCCGGTGAAATCAACTCCGCTGCAGCCGATGGTGTAGGTGCCCTGAGGTCGGCAACAAAATCGCTGATACTAAAATCAATCTCATGTCCTACCGCTGAAACTACCGGTATCTCAGAAGCATGTATCGCACGTGCAACAGGCTCCTCATTGAACGCCCAGAGGTCTTCCAGTGAGCCACCACCCCGGCCGGCTACTATAACCTCTGCCCACTGGTGCTGGTTTGCTGCCAGCAGTGCGTCCACAATGGCCGGTGCGGCTTCAACGCCTTGTACCGGAACACCATATACGCGAACGGTTGCCAGCGGCCAACGGCGTTGCAAGACATTCAGAATGTCGCGCAGTGCCGCACCCGATGGTGAGCTAACCACGGCGATACGTGTTGGAAAAGCGGGCAGGGGTTTTTTAATTGATTCGGAAAACAGGCCCTCACTGGCAAGACTGTTTTTTAATAGTTCAAATTTTGCGCGTAACAGACCCTCACCGGAGCGAACCAGTGAATCTGCAATCAGCTGATAATTTCCTCGTGCCTCGAACAGGCTGACACGCCCGCGTGCCTGCACCAGCATGCCGTTCTCGGGTTTGAAGTCCATTCCATAGGCATTTGACCGGAACAGGGCGCAGCTGATCTGGGCTTTTTCGTCTTTGAGAGAAAAATAGATATGTCCGGAAGCGGGCCGGCTCATGTTCGAAATTTCACCTTCAACCCAGATACGGCCAAACCCTGCTTCAAGGTGGAGCCTGGCTTCATGATTCAATTCACTGGGTGTGTAGATGTCACCCACACCGTTGTCCGGGTTGTATCGATCAGAATTCATGACAAGATCATAAACGCATGCGAGTGTTCTGTCCTGTCTTTATGGCGCGAGATCTGGAATCGTCTCATGGATGGGTGATCGTCCTTGTTGATCCTAAAACTTCACTCGAGACATCGGCATTGATTAGGTTGTGAAATTACGTGATCGCCCATGCGACAGAAACCGCTTGTACCGAGGCATCAAATATAGAAAGATTATGAATTCATCTCGGTATTGAAAGGGCTAGCTATGTTCAGACAGATTCCGCTGTATTTGTTGGTGCTTTTTTGTGTAGCCTGCGAGATGGAGCCGCCTGCAAAGGCTGTGGAACCGCCGCAGGAGACTACCGGGCTGACACCGGATCACAACAAATTAGATAAGACACTCATTCATAACGCAAAAATCTATACCATGGATGCCGGTTTCTCGACCGCTGATGCGATCCTGTTTGACAGTTCCGGACGAATTCACAATGTTGGCGGAGAGCAGGCCATGCTGGAGGCTTTTCCGGATGCCATGCGCATTGATTTACGCGGTAAGACAATTATTCCCGGCTTGATTGATTCACATGCCCATCTTTACGGTCTGGCAATCAGTCTCAGCCAGGCACAGTTAAGGGGAACCAGCAGTAAGGCAGAAGTTATCCGGCGCCTGCGTGAACAGGAGCAACACCTGTCAGATGGTGACTGGTTGCTGGGCCGTGGTTGGGATCAGAACGACTGGGAAATAAAAGAGTTTCCAAGTCGCTCAGATCTGGACTCAGCCTTTCCCGACCGACCTGTCTGGCTGCGCCGAATCGATGGTCATGCCGGCTGGGCCAACAGTGCGGCGCTGGCACTGGCCGACCAGGATTTATCCGGTGACTGGCAGCCACAGGGTGGTCATATCTATCGTGATAGTAAAGGACAGGCCAGTGGTGTACTGATTGACGGTGCGATGGGGTTGGTGGAGAAGGCAGTGCCTGGTATGTCGCCAGAGTTACTTGCTGCTTCGCTTGATCTTGCCTTGCAAAAGCTTGCCAGCCTGGGTCTGACCGGTGTTCATGACATGGGCATCAACCGGTCAGTGATCGAGTTGTATCAAAAGAAAATTAGCGCAGGGAAGTTTCCTTCCAGGGTCTATGCATTCACCGATGGCGCGGGTGAAACGCTTGATTGGCTGTGTGAAAGTGGTGCAATAGATGATGAGTCCGGTCGTTTGCACATGCGTGCGGTCAAACTCTATATTGACGGGGCCATGGGTAGCAGAGGCGCCGCGTTACTGGCTGATTATTCGGACGATCCCGGTAACGCTGGATTGTTGTTTATGTCTGCTGAAGATCTTGAGAAACAAATTGACAAGGCAATGGCCTGTGGTTTTCAGGTTGGTGTGCATGCCATCGGTGATCATGGCAACCGTGTTACCCTGGATGCATTGGAATCTGCCCAAAAGACGTATCCAGAAAACCCGGGACGACACCGTGTCGAACATGCCCAAACCCTTACCGCTGCGGATATCCCGAGGTTTTCGCAGTTGGAAATCATAGCCGCCATGCAACCGACCCACGCGACCAGTGATATGTACTGGGTCGAGGACCGCCTGGGTTCTGAACGTGTCGTGTATGCCTATGCCTGGCGCTCATTGCTCGATAGCGGGGCACGGCTTGCACTGGGTTCAGATTTTCCGGTTGAGCAGGTTAATCCTATGTTGGGGATTCATGCTGCGGTCACCCGCCAGGACATCAAGGGCTGGCCGCCGGGCGGCTGGTATCCACAGGAAATATTGAGTCGCGAAGAAGCGGTACGCGGATTTACCCTGGATGCAGCCTATTCCGGTTTTATGGAAGAGAGCGTGGGTTCGCTGGAATCAGGTAAACGTGCAGATTTTATTGTCCTGGGCCAGAATATATTTGAAATCGAGGCTTCTGAGATTGCCGGCATCAAGGTGCTGCAAACCTGGCTTGACGGTAAGCTGGTCTATTCCTATCCCGATCCCTGATTCCGGTCTGTTATTAAGCAGGTAGGATGGTTATAATAATTGGCTAACTCGCCCGGCCTGCTCCGGGCGTTGCTTTATTCCATACGGAGTACACCTGCCATGAAAGTAATTGGTGAAGCTCTCACCTTTGATGATGTATCCCTGATTCCGTCCTACTCTGACGTATTGCCCAAGGATGTATCCCTTCAGACTCGTCTGACCAAAGAACTAAGTCTCCATGCGCCTTTGATATCAGCTGCCATGGATACGGTCACAGAAGCACGTCTGGCCATTGCTATGGCCCAGGAAGGCGGTATCGGTGTCGTCCACAAGAACATGAGCCTGGAAAACCAGGCGGAACAGGTCCGGATTGTTAAAAAGTATGAGGCAGGTGTGATCAAGGATCCCATCACGGTCAGGCCCGATACGACCATCAGTGAAGTGCTGGCAATTACTCACAGGCATAATATTTCCGGTGTACCGGTTGTTGATGGTAATGAACTTGTTGGTATCGTCACTTCCCGCGACATGCGGTTTGAGCGCCACCTGGAAGACCCGGTGAGCAAGATCATGACGGGTAAGCAGGATCTTGTGACGGTGACTGAAAACGCCAGTCAGGACGAGGTATTGGAATTACTCCACCGGCACAGGATTGAAAAAGTGCTGGTGGTCAATGACGATTTCGAATTACGTGGTCTGATCACCGTTAAGGATATTCAAAAATCCTCTGATTTTCCAAATGCTGCCAAGGACTCGCGCGAAAGATTGCTGGTAGCTGCTGCAGTTGGTGTGGGTGGCGACACTGAAGAAAGAATTTCAGCTCTGGTAGATGCCAATGTTGACGTGATTATTGTTGACACGGCACATGGGCACACACGTGGCGTGCTGGATCGTATCAGCTGGGTCAAGCAGCAATTTCCAGATGTGCAGGTAATAGGTGGAAATGTGACCACCGGTGAAGGTGCGTTGGCGCTGGTGGAAGCTGGTGCTGACGGAGTCAAGATCGGTCAGGGTCCGGGTTCCATATGCACCACCCGCATTGTAGCGGGTGTTGGTGTTCCGCAGATTACCGCGATTAATAATGTTGCCATGGCACTGGAAGGTACGGGTGTACCTTGTATTGCCGATGGAGGAATACGATTTTCGGGCGATGTTGCCAAGGCCATCGCGGCAGGTGCATGGACGGTGATGATTGGAGGCTTGTTTGCAGGCACTGAAGAGGCTCCGGGCGAAGTGGAGCTGTTCCAGGGTCGTTCCTACAAAATATACCGTGGTATGGGCTCGCTCGGTGCGATGCAGGAAGGTTCGAAAGACCGCTATTTCCAAATGGACGTGTCTGCCGACAAGCTGGTTCCCGAAGGTATTGAAGGTCGTGTGCCATACAAGGGGCCGTTGTCCGGTGTTATCCATCAGTTGACCGGCGGCCTGCGCTCTTCCATGGGTTATATGGGTTGCAGTTCGATCGCGAGATTCCGTGATGAGGCACGATTTGTACGTATTACCGGTGCTGGTGTACGTGAGAGTCATGCTCATGATGTCCAGATCACCAAGGAAGCACCCAATTACAAACTCGGCTGAATAACAGCCTACACAGGATTCATATGACACAGGACATTCACCAACATCGAATTTTGATCCTCGATTTTGGTTCCCAGTACACACAGTTGATCGCAAGGCGTATTCGTGAAATTGGTGTTTATTGTGAAATCTGGCCATGGGATGTCACTGAAAAGGAAATTTCGGACTTCAAACCACAAGGGATCATTCTTTCGGGTGGACCGGAGTCAGCGACTTCCGAAGAAGGTCCCAAGGCACCTCCTATTGTTTTTGACATGCAGGTTCCGGTTCTGGGTATTTGCTACGGTCTGCACACAATGGCAGCGCAGTTGGGTGGCAGAGTAGAGCCCTCTGACGAAAAAGAATTCGGATATGCTGAAGTTGAGCTGACCGCGTCCTCGACACTTTTCGATGGCATCGCAGAACGGGAATCCGCTAACGGAAACAGTTTGCTGGATGTGTGGATGAGTCACGGTGACAAGGTGACGAATCTACCCGACGGATTTGCCCTGGTCGCAAGCACTGCTTCTGCACCGGTTTGCGCCATTGCCGATGAATCGCGTCATTATTATGGTGTTCAGTTCCATCCCGAGGTTACCCACACCACCAGCGGTAAAGAAATTCTGCAACGATTCGTACTCGATATCTGCCACTGTGACGCCTTTTGGACTGCGGCCAATATCATTGACGATGCCATCGATCATGTCCGCCAGGATGTCGGTTCTGACCATGTGTTATTGGGCCTGTCGGGTGGTGTCGATTCAAGCGTGGTTGCAGCTTTGTTACACGAGGCCATTGGCGACCAACTGACCTGCATTTTTGTCGATACGGGGCTGTTGCGTTACCAGGAAGGTGACCAGGTAATGGCGACCTTTGCCCGTCATATGGGTGTGCATGTCATCCGTGTAGATGCCCGTGAACGTTTTCTTGAAGGCCTGGCAGGTGTTGAAGAGCCCGAACAGAAACGTAAGGTTATCGGCAACCTGTTCATCGACATTTTTGAAGAGCAAGCAAAAAACTGTACACGTTCAGACCATCACGTTAAATGGCTGGCGCAGGGTACTATCTATCCGGATGTGATCGAATCTGCAGGCAGCCGTACCGGCAAGGCTCACGTAATCAAATCGCACCACAATGTGGGCGGCCTGCCTGACTACATGAAAATGAAACTGATCGAGCCCTTGCGCGAGTTGTTCAAAGATGAAGTCCGCCGCATTGGAATGAAATTGGGTCTTGAGCCCGAAATGGTGTACCGGCATCCATTTCCTGGTCCTGGGTTAGGCGTGCGTATTCTCGGCGAAGTGCGTGAGGAATACCTTGAACCGCTGGCGAAGGCTGATCACATTTTTATCGAGGAACTCCGCAATCACGATCTGTATGACCAGGTTAGCCAGGCTTTCGCGGTCTTTCTGCCAGTCAAATCTGTAGGCGTCGTGGGTGACCAGCGCCGTTATGAATGGGTCGTGGCTTTACGTGCGGTGGAGACCATTGATTTCATGACGGCCATCTGGGCGCGTCTACCTTATGAGTTTCTTGAAAAGGTATCTTTAAGAATAATCAATGAGATATCAGGCATATCTAGAGTAGTTTATGATATATCTGGTAAGCCACCTGCAACCATAGAATGGGAATGACCAGATCTTCTTATTTTGAACCTGCCAGGCGTTCTTACCGGAATTGGCGACGTAAAATAAACCGCGTTTCACCGACGGCATTACCAGCACCTTTTTTCCATGCGAAAGATATTCATGCTGTTCATGAATACTTTTCTGCTTTTAAGACAGAGCAGAAAAGCAGTCAGCCAGTCCCGACGTCCCTGGCGGGGATGTGTAATATCTGCAACAAGGATGTGAATTTCTCCGTTAATGTGCCGACAGACGGAAGTCCGGTGAACTGGCGTGAGACACTCACTTGCCCGGATTGTGGCTTGATCAACCGCTGGCGCAGTTGCCTGCACGTGTTCGATGCCATTTGCGAACCGACCGCAGACGACCGTATTTACCTTACTGAGACTCTGTCACCGGTTTATCAGAACCTGGCCGGTCGTTACCCAATGCTCACTGCAAGTGAATATTTTCCGGACGTTTCGTTTGGTGAATTGGTCGAGACGCACGCAGGACTGGTCAGGAATGAAGATGTAACCAAGCTGACGTT